>NZ_JBSWYY010000001.1:0-539590 GCF_056161325.1 Alteromonas sp. ABE4_545 | reverse complement strand
CATCTCAGGTACTTGTGATGAAATTGGCGCGACGGTCTCGATTACCGTGACCGATAGCGATAGCAACGAACAAACCTTCACGGCCACCGTCCAATCTGACGGTACCTACAGCGTGGATGTACCTTTAGCGGTCTCCGAAGGCTTGCTCAATGTGGAAGTGGAAGTCCTCGACGATGCAGGTAATTTGGCCACGGTAACAACGTCTGGTTTGATTGACCTCACGCTACCGATTTTAGGCGTGAATGCACTCGGAACGCTCAACGATGCCACACCCACCATCTCAGGCACCTGTGATGAAATTGGTGCAACGGTGTCAATTACCGTTACGGATAGCGATAGTAACGAGCAGACCTTCACGGCCACCGTCCAATCTGACGGTACCTACAGCGTGGATGTACCTTCAGCAGTCTCAGAAGGCCTATTGAGTATAGATGTAGAAGTATTGGACGATGCGGGTAATATCGCGACGGTCAGTACCTCTGGCTTGATCGATCTTACTGTGCCACTTCTTTCTGTCGATAGTATCGGGTTAATTAATGACGATACGCCTACTATTTCAGGCACGTCTGATGAATTAGGCGGCACAGTGACAATCACCACAACCGATATTAACAGTGACGTACAGACCTTTACGACCATTGTAGATGGAAGTGGTAACTACTCTGTTGATGTACCAAGTTCACTGGCAGAAGGCAGTATTGATATTGATGTACTGATTGAGGACAACGCAGGTAATAGCACCAGTGCTTCGACCACTGCTGATGTCGATATCACTGCACCAAACTTACTCATCACTAGTTTACCGAGCTTACTCAACCCCATTATTAGCGGAACCAGTGACCCTGATATGTTTGGAAGAGTGATCGACCTTGAAGTGACTGTCGACATTATTGGTATAGAAACAACATTGACGATTCAGACTAACGTGCTCGTTGACGGTACATGGTCAACAGGCCCGATTGCAAGCCTGTCATTAGGCCCAGTGTCGGTTTCAGCGTCGATTGAAGATGCTGCAGGCAATACCACTGTTGTATCTGCTTCAGGCTCTGTAAGTGTATCGGGTTCAGACAGTGGTGAATCGGCTTCATCATCCGATGATTCAAGCGGCGGATTGGGAGGCATTCTCGGCATTGATATTTAAGCCTCAGCGTCACCACATAACTCGTCGGCCCGTAATGGAGCTGACGAGTTATACGTGATGGCTATCAAAGCAACAAAGCAGATTATTTTTATAAATAGATTGCGACATTGCCATTCTGTTAGTAACTTGTATTTATAAGCAGTTAATTATTCGTGACAGGTACTAGACCTTTCAGCAATGTTCGCAGCCAATAATCGCACCAAACTGTGGTTGGTAAGTTTGGGCATATTAATCAGCTTTTTTGTTGCCCGGCAGGTGTATTCGAGCTTTTCGGGAAACTTAACACAGTTCTGGCAAGCCGTTGTCAGGCTCGGTGGGCAAGCTGATCCTCAGTTAAAATCACAACTAGAAAAAGTGCTTGCGTTGGCAGAAAAAGCGCCGGAAAAAGAAAAGCTCACGCTAATCAATGATTTTGTCGCCGACACGATTGTCTATGCGTCTGATATTAAGGCTTGGAAAGAAAAAGACTATTGGGCATCACCCGCAGAAACCATGGCCAAGCGCTTAGGCGATTGCGAAGACTTTGCCATTTCTAAATATGTGTTTTTAAAAAAACTAGGCGTGGAAGAGCAAAAACTGCGGTTAATCTATGTAAAAGCGAAAATTGGCGGAAGTCGAAGCCGCGTGACCCAAGCGCATATGGTCTTAGGATACTATGCCACCCCCACTTCTCAGCCACTTATTTTAGACAGTTTGGTTTCTGAAATATTACCCGCAGCACAACGTACCGATCTCATCCCTGTGTTTAGCTTTAACAGTAATGGTTTATGGTCGCCCGGCGCCAAGAACTCTTCCGACTCTCCTACTGCTCGCCTGTCTCGTTGGCGGAACGTATTACAAAAATTAACCACCGAAGGGCTGTCATAGCGAGCATGGCACCTTGTGCAGCATCGCATCAAACTGCGTTGCCTCAATCGGCTTACTAAACAAGTAACCTTGCCCTTCAGAACAACCTAAACTTTGCAACAGTGTTTGCTGCGCTTCGGTCTCAATGCCTTCGCACACCAGCTCTAATTTTAACGTTTGAGCTAAATTAATAATGGCGCGCACAATGTTCTCAGCTTGAGGATCGGTTTCCATATCTTGAACAAAAGAGCGGTCAATTTTAAGCACATCAATTTCGAAATTTTTGAGATAAGACAAACTAGAGTATCCAGTACCAAAATCGTCTAATGCAATAGATACACCTATCGCCTTCAGCCGCATTAAAGACTGTTTAGCTTTTTCAAAGTTACTGATCAACGCCGATTCGGTAATTTCTAACTCTAAGTTTTTTGAAGGTAATTGGCACTCCCGCAGTATTTTCTCTACTCGGCGATTAAAATCGGTTTGATTAAATTGCGCGGCACCGATATTAACCGCAATTTTGATATCTATTCCTTTATCCAACCACTGCTTTGCCTGACGGCAAGCCTGCCAAAGCACCTGTTGGCCCAATTCAATAATTAAGCCCGCATCTTCGGCTACATTGATAAATGCATCTGGGTAAATTAAATTGCCATCCTCGTCCTGCATTCTCACCAACGCCTCGGCGCCGATGATTGCCTGCGAGTCTAGTGCATATTTAGGCTGGTAGTGCACCACTAGTTCTTCGTTTTGCAATGCTTGATGCAGCTTTTTTTCCACCACAACGCGTTCTTTTAACTCGTCGTGTAGATCGGCAGAAAAATACTTGTAGCCGTTTTTCCCCGCGCGCTTTGCCTTGTACATAGCCGCGTCGGCATGACGCATTAGCTCTTCAGGGTTATTGGCATCATGCGGATAAACACTGATCCCTATGCTCAATGATAAACGATGCTCTTCCCCTTCTATAGCAAAAGGCTCACTACCTATTGCCACCAGCTGAGACGCGAAAGCGTTAATAGCTGGCACATTGGGCTGGTATTTTAGTAATACTGCAAACTCATCGCCGCCTATACGCGATACCGTCGTTGTCGTCCCTGCAAGCACCTCTAAGCGCCGCGCAACATGACTTATTATCAAATCGCCTGTTTGATGGCCCAATGAATCATTGATGTACTTAAAATTGTCGACATCTATAAGCAACACCGCCACATGTTGATTTGTTAACGCCGCATTGCTGATAGCTTGTAGCATACGATCATGCAGTAACATTCGATTCGGCAAGCCGGTCAATTGGTCGTGATTGGTTAGATGGCTCATCTGTGTCGCCATTGCGATTGATTCGGTTACGTCCTGAAACACCATCACACCGCCTACCACATTACCTGATTCATCGAATATCGGCGAGGCGGAGTCTTCGACGCGATGCTCACTCCCCAATGGCGTGGTTAACTTGGCATTGAGTGCCATTGCCACCGGCCGCTTTTGTTTTAATGCAATACTCAGCGGGTTTACCATGGCAACATTTGAAGATGCATCGGTTAACTTCATCACTTGCTCAATGTGAACTCCCAATGCGTCCCGCTGCGCCCAACCCGTAATGCGTTGGGCTACTGGATTGATAAAAGTGATGCCACCTGATTCATCAGTGGCGATGACAGCATCACCTATTGATTGCAATATTGTATCCAGGTATTCCCGTTCCTTTTCGATCTCATTTTTAGCTTTGTTCAACTCATATTCTTTCGCCAGCAATGCGAGCTGATTCGCGATACGTAGCGAGCATATGTCGATGTTAATTGGCTTTGGAATAAAATCGATAGCGCCCAGTGACAACGCGCGTTTTTCGAAATAATGGTCATTATGGGAAGTGATAAAGATAAATCGAGAAGCCTTACACTGAGGCATTGCCTGCAAACGCTCACAGAGTGTAAAACCATTCATTTCTGGCATTTCAATATCAAGCAGAATAATTTGAGGAGACAAGGTTTCTGCGAGTGATATAGCCTCTTTAGGCGACTGGCAAATAGTCACATCACAAATAGTATTAAGCGCCTCCTGAATAATGATCAAATTAGACGATTCATCATCAACTACTAATACTCGTTTTTGTAAATCCATCTCAATACTCCTTTTGATGAACGCCATAACGGCAGGCAACTCAGACTAAATGACGTTTCTTTTTTAAGCAGAATTATAACTGATTTCCATTATTTATCCATTTACGCTTGCTAATGTTAGACGAATGTACTAATTACTAGTATCGAAAGACCAAAAACTCTAATCCGCATTACTGCTAAAAATTGAATTATGAAAAAAATTACCCTTTACGTGCTCGGGATTTTAGCAGTACTGACACTAGCACTGATCGTCATCTCTTACGACAACGCAGTGAAAGAGAACTATCACAAACAACTCGCCGAGGATATTGAAACCAACATTGGCGAAGTCGAAGGGAAGATCACTTCGGAGTTTTTAACCTACCGTCGCAATTTATCATTCCTATTTTCAACCCCGCCAATTAGCGGTATTGCTCGCGCTGAGAATAACGAAGGGATAGACCCTAAAGACGGCACCACTACTCCATTGTGGAAAGACAGGCTCGGGCATATTTTTACCGCATTTCTCGAAAATAACTTAGAGTACACCCAACTACGAGTGATAGACCTCAATGGCGATGAAATTGTGCGCGCTCACCGACAAGGTGCACGCGTAGCTGTGGTGCCTGAAAGCCACTTGCAGAATAAGGCACATCGCTATTACTTTAAAACGGCGATAACACTCTCACCCGAGCAAATCTATACGTCGACGATAGATCTCAATAAAGAGAAAAACGCACTCACCTTTCCGTTAGAGCCAACTCTTAGAATGGCTAAACCTATTTACGATGACAATGGCAAAATTTTTGGCTTGTTAATCACCAACATCGATATGTCCGCTATGCTCAAAACAATCGATGAGTTGGTCCCCAACTATTACGAAGTTGTGATCATTGACAGCGACGGCTTTTTTATCAAACACTCCGACCCGGCTTTGGTATTCAGTCGCGACTTAGCGCCAGATTACACGTTTGATACTGTGTATTCAGACATCAATGTTGTAAGTCACCACATTCATGAATACCGCATCGCGAATTCAGGGGCAAAGGTAATAGGTGAATGGAAGAGCTTTCGCGTTTCGAGCGAAATAAACGGGCTGTTAAAGATTTTTGTATCGACGTCTAAAAACCATTACGACCAAGAATTGCTGGCACGCAGAACTGACATTTACTCCGCCATGGGGTTAATTGCAGTTATCGCAATTTGCGCCATTGGGTATTTTTATCAAAGCTCAAAACGCCACCAATACTATGCCCACATAAGTAAAGAAGCGAAAGCAACCATTGATGTGACAGCAGACAGTATTGTGACACTTGACGGTAATTTAATTGTACGCAGTTGCAATCGGGCATTCGAACTCATGTTTGGCATACCTACGGTTAATGCCATTGGCGCACACATCGATGACGTATTTACTGCGATTACCCCGGTTTCATTCAGCGAAAAACTACAGCTGTTTGAAAAAGGTAAACTCTTAACCAATTTTAATTTTTCTACCCTGCCCGACAACACCGTTGAAGTAAAATACTACAATTGCCGCATCAGTCGGTTACACACCGACGCTTCCAGCAATAAGTTTGCATTGGTGATCACAGATGTAACACGAGAAGCCAAAGCCATACTGGCGTTAGAAAACGCGAATAAAGAGTTAGAGACAACAGTTCAGGAACGCACAGCTGAATTAAAAGAAGCCCATGCCAAAGCCTTAGAAGCGAGCAATATAAAGAGCCAGTTTATATCAACGATTAGCCATGAAATGCGCACGCCGTTAAATGGCATTGTAGGTGCAGTAAATTTAATGCAAAAAGAAGTCACCTCGACAAAACTGGACGACTTGCTTGGCATTGCCTCTACCAGTGTGAATGCATTAAATCAATTGGTGAATGATATTCTCGACTTATCGAAAATCGAGGCCGGAAAACTTGAGCTTAACTATCGGAACTTTAGTCCTGAAGCCTTAATTGAAAGTATTACTCAAAGTCTTGCGGTTGTTGCCAATGAAAAACAACTTCAATTTTATGTCGATACCGCAGAGCTGCTATTTACCCAAATTAATAGCGACCCACACAGGCTCACACAAATCCTGAATAACCTCATTAATAACGCAATAAAGTTCACCAACTCTGGCTATATCCACGTTAGCGTAACTTCTAACGTCATCAAAAATACCGGTTGGTTACATTTTGATATTACTGACACAGGCAAAGGGATAAGCACCGAAGACCAAAGTAAACTGTTCCAATCATTTAGTCAGGCGAACAATGCGATAGCCTCAGAGTTTGGGGGTACAGGATTAGGCTTATCAATATGCCGCCAATTATTAACCTTGTTGGGCGGGTCAATTGACGTTGAATCGAGCGAAGGCAATGGTTCGAGCTTTCGCTTCTCAATCCCCACTGATTCCTGGGAGTTACGCGACCAATTACACGCCAAGCGTATGCAGGGTCTACACACGCTAATTATTTCCGAAAACCAGCAACTGGTGACAGTAATGACGCATTTAATTGAATCATTGAGTGGGTCATGTGAAGCTTATTCTTATTACCCCGACATTACCAATACCAATGCCGACTTCACCTTCATTGATAGCCAGCACGCAAAATTCGACGATACATTGAGTAGCGCTAGCAAAGGCAAAAATACGCAATTGGGTATTATTGGCTTGCCGCCATCTTTGCCAGACAATATCAACTGCATCAACATTACTACCCCGGTTCAGCGATCGTCGTTTTTGGCTGCTGTGTTTGATGAGCGGCAACCTCGCAATTCATCAACTCAGTACCACAGTCGGCAGTCTGACTCGGCCAATAAAAAACAACCCGTATTAGCCAGTCGCGCAAAATTATTGTTGGTCGATGACAATGAGATAAACCTGCAAGTCGCGCGATTTATTTTAGAAGAAATAAACGCCGAACTACACACGGCCAAAAATGGGCAGCTAGCATTAGACATGCTTAATTTGCACCACGGCGAAGGCGCGCGATTCGACTGTATTTTAATGGACTGTAATATGCCCGTGCTCAACGGGTATGACGCCACACGCGCTATTCGCAAAGGACAAGCTGGTGAGCATTATCGCGATATTCCCATAATCGCAATGACTGCCAATGCCATGCGAGGTGAAAGTGTAAAATGTCAGCAGGCGGGAATGAACGACTATATTACCAAGCCCGTTAACCCCGATATTCTGGCAACGAAAGTCACCAATTGGCTGTTAAAATTAGATAAAAAGCCATCGACACTGACGAATAACCTACAACAACCGGCTGACCACAATACTATGGCTGACGTCGAAGACACAGATCAGGCTATTGTACTCTGGAATAAGACCGAAGCCCTGCATAGGTTAAGCGGTAAAGAAGCCCTGTTAAAAAAACTGGTGACATTATTGCTCAATGATATTCCTAAAAAGCTGACAACACTCGATCAATGTGTGAATGACGAAAACTGGGAACAAGTTAGACAAACTGCCCATGCATTAAAAGGCAGTGCAGCCGATGTAGGAGCAACCTTACTTTACCAGGCAGCGTATGAATTAGAAAAACAAGCCAAAAACGGAGAAAGTCACGCTTGTATTAGCAGTTACGATTCGTTAAAACACGCAGCCACTCAAACCGTTGACACCTTAGAGGTGTATTTAGTTGAATAGCGTCAATCATCGAGTAAATCAATCCATTTGATTAACCTAGATGAGCAAGGGCAATATTATTGAAATAAAAATGCACTTCTCATGGTCTTGTTACGTAAGCAATGAAAACTTTGATGCGTACCCTGTATGAAAAAACGATTTATTCCGTCACAACAATTTAAAGACAACCAAGTCACCGACGAATCCGTTTACCGCAACCGTCGAGCCTTATTGAAGGGCTTCGGCTACCTCGGTGCTGGCGCTTTATTATCACGTTCAGCTCAAGGTGCAGGCTGGTTCAGCGATGACGACAAACCGGCGTTTACTCGTGTGCCGCTTCAATTTACACAACCTTCATCGTATCGTACCGACGACACCTTAACCCCTTACGAAAAGGTGAGTTCATACAATAACTTCTATGAGTTTGGCACAGGTAAAGACGACCCTGCTGCACGCGCTCAAGGGTTTAAGGTTGAGCCCTGGACACTCAAAATAGATGGCTTGGTGAATAACCCAATCACACTTGACTATGACGACCTGTTAACGCGTTTCCCATTAGAAGAGCGTATTTATCGCTTGCGCTGTGTAGAAGCTTGGTCGATGGTTATTCCTTGGGTCGGGTTTGAACTTGGCCAACTAATCAAAGCCGCTGATCCTCAAAGCAAAGCCAAATATGTCGCATTTGAAACCCTAGAAGACCCCAAACAAATGCCTGGCCAGCGAAACCCATTTCTGGGCGGCGGTATCGATTACCCTTATGTAGAAGGCTTGCGGTTAGATGAAGCGCTCCATCCTCTCACACTACTCTCTGTTGGGTTATATGGTAAAACGCTACCGCCTCAGAACGGCGCCCCGATTAGACTCGTCGTACCTTGGAAATACGGTTTCAAAAGTATTAAGTCTATTGTGCGTATTCGACTTACCGATAAAATGCCACCGACAACGTGGAATCAATTGGCGTCTCACGAATATGGCTTTTACGCCAATGTGAACCCCAACGTGGATCACCCTCGCTGGAGCCAAGCCAGTGAGCGACGCATTACCTCAGGCGGGTTATTATCTCGCAATCGCATCGCGACTGACATGTTTAACGGTTATCAAGAAGTAGCAAGCCTCTACACTAAAATGGATTTACGTAAGTTCTATTAATGCAACGATTACTCAAAAAGCCCCTGCGCCTATCGCAGGGCAAACTGCGTTTTATCAAAGTAACACTCCACACATTCATAGCCGGTTATTTACTATTGATGTTTTATTGGGGCTTTACAGATAGTCTGGGCGCTGACCCTGTTCAAGCCTTACTGAATTTTACGGGTATTGGCGCTATACATTGCTTAATGGGCAGTTTGTTGATGTCTCCCTTAGCCCAAGCTCTACCAATGCCTGATGCAATGAAATGTCGTCGAATGCTGGGTGTATATGCATTTGTTTATGCCTTGGCTCATTTACTCACTTATCTGTTGTTCGAATTACAGCTAGATTGGACTTTGATTGGCGAGGAGCTCACCAGCCGCCCCTATATTGCAGTTGGATTAGCAGCACTATTTATTTTATTCGTGTTAACAGTGACATCCTTGAATCGTATTCAACGACGCATGGGACGACGTTGGCAAACCCTGCACAATTTCGTTTATCTCGCGCTAATATTGGCTTTACTGCATTTCAGTTGGTCACAAAAGACCTTGCTTCAAAGCGCGCTTTATTACCTCGTATTTGGCATTTTTCTTTTGGCCCTTCGTCGCGACAAATTTCGCCGTTGGTTTTACAAACCACAAACTTCAAAACAATAACTCAAGGTTAATCAGAGGGCGTCGTTGCCCTCTCACTACCCCGCCACGCCTCTACAGCCCTTCGTTAATGGCCCTGTTGCTAACGCACAAGGCTACTTTTTAGTGCAATTTCAACTGTATGAAAAAAACACAAAAAAGTGCTTGCGCTCGTCCATATTTTAAAATACTGTATATACATACATACTGTATATTTAAACAAGGTATCGAGCAATGAATCATCAACAACCACTTCACCACCAGAATGTTATTCAATTACCTCTGCCAGGCGTAGAGCGCCTTCCGAGCCGCACTGAGCGCAAAGGTTGGTCTTATCTACTGGCCGACTCTTTGGCATTTCAAAAAGATGTGGATTACGGTATTCGCATTCAAAAACCGGCCGAAGAAAAAGTACCCGAGTGGATTTGTAAACTGATCACCAGTGGGCAATGCCGTACTATTTACGTTGAAGATTTACACTTACCCATTAAAGCCAAAGTGATGATCGAACAACTGTGTGATCAATACGCGGTATCTCTAGTTGGATTGAGTAAAAACGACGCATCTGTTACTAATGTCGTAAAAGGTCCGTGGTAATCCTCTAACGACAAAGCTACACTGCATGAGCGTTAATTAAGTAAAGAGCGTTTCATGTCTGCGTTGTGTTATTGCAACAGTAAAAAATTATACAGTGAATGTTGTCAGCCTCTTCTTGCTCGAATCAAAGAGGCTGACTCACCAGAACAACTCATGCGGTCACGTTTCACCGCTTACTGTCTTTCTGATTTTAATTATATCCTCGACACCTATGCGCCAAAGCCTAGGAATGACCTCTCCGTTGAGATATTAGAAGACAGTGCCGATGATAATCATTGGTTTACGTTAAGCATCCCTTCTAACCCTGCACTCGATAAAAATCAGGTGGAGTTTTTCGCATATTATTTTGTGAAAAATAAACCCTACGTTTTGCATGAAACCTCTCGTTTCGAACGAGAAGGTCCTGCTTGGCGATATACAGATGGTCACTTGCACCCAGACTGCGGAAAGCTCAATATAGGCAGGAACGATCCGTGTGTATGTACCAGCGGTAAAAAATTCAAACAGTGCTGTTTTAAAAAAGCACGATAATAATGAAATATCCAATAACAACATAACGACACTATCCAGGGAGTCAAAACACCCATGTTCAAGCGAACCCTTACGGCGATCGTGATCAGTGCTGCATTAGTAGGCTGTAACGACGAAACAAGTCAAACCAAGCAAGCCTCAGTTAAACCCACCGCAGAAGAAGCCAAACAATTTGTCGAAGCCTCTCAAGCTGAAATGGCCAAAATGGTTGTGCCGGCTGCCCATGCCCAATGGAGCTATGCAACCAATATCAATTTTGATACCGCTGCAGTTAGCGCTTATATGGGGGAAGTACTATCAACCCGTGCAGCCGAACTGGCGAAAGAAGCAGCGAAGTTTAACGATGTAGAAGTAGATGCCGATACGCGCAGAAAACTCGACCTTATGCGTAATGGCCTCACTATGCCACCACCTGCCGACGCGGCTAAATCAGAACGATTAGCGAAAATAGGCTCAGATCTTGAAGGGATGTATGGTGCTGGCGAATATTGTCGTGATGAAGATACCTGTTTTAGTTTGCCGCAAATGAGTGTTGAAATGGCAAACTCTCGCGATCCTGACCTACTGCTTGAGTTTTGGAAAGGTTGGCGTGAAGTCTCTGTACCGATGAAAGATCTATATATCGAGCAAGTTGGCATTGCCAACGAAGGTGCAAAAGAACTGGGTTTCGCTAATGTCAGTGAAATTTGGCGTGGGCAATATGATATGCCGGCCGAAGCATTTCCAAAAGAACTAGATCGCCTTTGGGGTCAGGTAAAACCTGTATACGACGCCCTACACTGCCATGTACGTGCGAAACTGGGTGATTATTACGGTGAAGATGTTGTTCCACAAAACAAGTCCATCCCAGCTCACCTACTCGGTAACATGTGGGCACAAAGTTGGGGCAATATTTATGATATCGTCAAACCTGAACAAAAAATGCAGGTGCCTGATGTTACGGAGGCATTACGCGACCAAGATTACGATGAAATCGGCATGGTCAAACAAGCCGAGTCGTTCTTCTCATCCCTCGGTTTTGCCCCGCTTCCTGATACATTCTGGGAGCGTTCTCAGTTCATCAAACCCGAAGGCCGCGATGTAGTGTGCCATGCTTCTGCATGGGATCTCGACAACCAAGACGATTTGCGCATTAAAATGTGTATCAATATCAATGGTGAAGATTTTAATACTATTCACCACGAGTTGGGCCATAACTACTATCAACGCGCCTACAAAGACCAACCTTTCCTTTATCAAGGTTCGGCGAATGACGGTTTCCACGAAGCAATTGGCGATACCATTGCTTTGTCTATTACGCCCAAATATTTGAAACAAATTGGCTTAATTGACGAGATCCCAGACGAATCAAACGACATCGGTATGTTAATGCAAATCGCCTTGGATAAAATTGCCTTCATTCCATTTGGCCTTATGGTTGATCAGTGGCGTTGGAAGGTCATGGCCGGTGAAGTACCACCAGAACAATACAATCAGCTTTGGTGGGAACTGCGAGAACAATATCAAGGTGTCATGGCCCCCGTCGCACGCCCCGATAATGCGTTTGACCCGGGTGCGAAATATCACGTGCCTGCAAACGTGCCCTACACGCGTTACTTCCTCGCCCATATCCTACAATTCCAATTCCATAAACAATTGTGTGTCATTGCAGGCGATACCGGCCCACTTAACCGTTGTTCTATTTACGGTAGCGAAGAAGCAGGTAAAGCACTCAACGAAATGTTGGAAATGGGTATGAGTCAACCGTGGCAAAACGCACTAGAAACTCTCACAGGCTCGCCAGAAATGGACGCGTCGACCATTCAAGATTACTTTGCGCCATTAAAAACATGGCTCGATGAGCAAAACAAAGACAGACAATGCGGCTGGTAATAAGGATTTTACACGCCACATAAACAAGCAAAGCCCGCGTCTTCAACAACGCGGGCTTTTTTGATTCAAAAGACAAACGAAAACTACTGAGACCCTAAGGGATCACTGCTTGCCAGTTCCAGTGCCCACTTGCCGTGAGTGCATGTAACTCACGATACTGAGGGTTACCCCGTAGATTGAGATAATCCACTTGGTTTGGCTTCAGTAAAATCAAACAAAAATGCCGAGGTAACATATCAACACTGCCATCTTTCACCTCTAATCCATGATGGCAATCGTGGCGCTTGCTTTTAGGTTCTCCCCAAAGAAATTGCTGTCGCGCCGCTAGAGACAAACTCTCCCAGGCTAATTGGCAACGGTTTTCGTCTTCACCAACGGTCACCACATGCGCAGTGACATTTAATCGATACTGCTCACGAGATTTGGCAAAATACCAACAAATAGCGGCCTGGAGGTTACCTGCTAGTTCTTTAATTTTGGGCGTACGAGAATCTGAAATGACCGTAATAGCCCCCGTTTCGGGGTCTATACCGCGATACACCACAGTACGCACTTGTGGTAAGCCATTAGCATCCACGGTTGCGAGCTGAAAATAACGGCTCTCAGGCTCGCTTCGCGTTTGATGTAAGCTGCGTGTTAGCCGTTGACGCCAGTCTGACATGTCGCTACCCGCTGGTTGGCTTGAGTGACACCCGAAAACAAGGTGTAGAAGTTTTGCGTAGTCGCTTCGGCAAGCTCTTTCACGCTAACCCCTTTTAACTCGGCAATAAACTCAGCCACTTCCACCACAAAACCCGGCTGGTTTTGTTTGCCACGATGCGGCACAGGCGCTAGCCAAGGAGAATCCGTTTCAATCAATAAACGATCTAAGGGGATTGCCTTAACCACTTCACGCAAATCTTTGGCAGATTGAAAAGTCACAATGCCCGAAATGGAAATGTAAAAGCCCATCTCTATAGCAGCTTGAGCCATATCTAAACTCTCGGTAAAGCAATGTAATACACCGATAGTCTCAGGGGCCTTGTGCTCTTTCAACAGGGCGATAGTGTCTTCTCGCGCATCACGGGTATGAATGATGAGAGGCTTGTTAAGTGCGTTGGCCACTTTAATGTGGTCGATAAAGCTGGTTAACTGTACCGCTTTGGTCTCTTCACTGT
Organism: Alteromonas sp. ABE4_545; assembly: GCF_056161325.1. NCBI lineage: Bacteria > Pseudomonadati > Pseudomonadota > Gammaproteobacteria > Alteromonadales > Alteromonadaceae > Alteromonas > Alteromonas sp. ABE4_545. The sequence continues at coordinate 525,956 of NZ_JBSWYY010000001.1, read as the reverse complement.
AGAAGTAGTCTAAACCGGTTTCGCCAATTGCCACCACTTTTTCATCACTGGCAGCAGCCAACAGCTCGTCATAGCTGCACGCCTCATCTTGATGTAACGGATGCACACCACAAGAAACCGATACATCGTCAAATTCAGACACTGTTTGGGCCATCGCGGGATAATCATTCACCGACACAGACACACATAAAAAATGCTCCACCCCTCGCTGGCGTGCAAATGACAAGGTCTCTCGTAATTCTTCGGGTGACTGCTTGAGTCGATCTAAATGGCAATGAGAATCTACAAACAAAATAAACCTGCTTAAACCTGTTTCAATAAAAGTAATACATCGTTGAGTACCAGTACTTTGTTCACACCGGGGTGAAGAAGCGTTTCACTGGCCTTAATGCATTGTTGATAAATAAGATACTGCTCACTACGTTGTTGTTCAATATGACGATCACGTACATACATCTGACACCAACGAACAATTTCCTGAGCGTTACTCTGCCATTTGTTCGCCAGTGTTAAACTGGAAGTGGCGCCCCGTAGCAATGTTTCCAACCCTGATTGGAAATCGGCATAGGTAAATTGATCACCCTCGGCTAGTGCCGCTTGTACGCGCAGAGGAGCACCGCCATAAGCGGCCAACAGCGCTTCATCGGCGTCGTGCACGCCTTGTTGCTGTAACCAGGTCAGGCTTTGCGATGCCGATGGCTTAGCCAAGGTTAACTTTTCACAACGACTCAGTATAGTCGGCAATAAAGCCTGTAACTTTTCAGTCAATAATAACAAATAAGTGTTAGGCGTTGGTTCTTCCAACGTCTTTAACAACGCATTAGAAGCCGCCTCAGTCATCGAATCGGCTTTCGGAATAATCAACACTTTATTCCCGCCAAGCTGAGCTGTGCCGGTAAACTTCGCGATGACTTCGCGAATTCTATCAACACCAATTTGCTTGTCGCTTTCAATTTTCATGAAATCGGCATGACTGCCAGCAGCAACAAGGTGACAACTTTGACAGTGACCACAAGGACCAAGGCTCGACGGCTTTTGACACAACAAGCTATGCGCCAGTGCGTCGGCAAAACCTTCTTTACCCATACCCGCAGGTGCGTTAATCAATAGCCCATGATGCAAGCGCCCGCTGAGCAGCCGCCCCAATTCTCGTTGAAAGTCTTCAGCTAACCACGGCATTACTGACATTGAACAAATTGCTCCACTGCCTGTATAACATCTTTGTGTACCGCGTCCATCGCCTGCATGGCATTAATGGTCACAATGGTATCGTCTGCTTCGGCAAGTTCCAGGTAACGCGCTCGCGTACGCTCGAAAAAACTCAGCCCAGACAACTCTATGCGATCCAATTCGCCACGGCCCCTTGCTCTCGCCAGACCCGCTGCGGGTTCAACGTCGAGATATAAAGTAAGATCGGGTTTAAAACCTTGAAGCGTAATATCGCGAATCCCTTGCATCAAAGCTTGATTCACACCACGCCCGCCACCTTGATAGGCTTGTGAAGATAAGTCATGACGATCGCCTATCACCCACTGGCCTTCAGCGAGTGCGGGCTTAATCACATTCGTGAGTAGTTGTACCCGTGCTGCATACATCAGCATCAATTCGGTTTCTTCCGCTACGTTTTCATCCCACGGCTTCTTCACGCACTCTCGAATGGCCTCAGCCATGGGCGTGCCACCGGGTTCACGGGTACATGACACCGTGTGCCCTTGTTCTTGCAAATACGCTGCAATCAATTGAATAACAGAGCTTTTTCCTGCACCTTCAAGCCCTTCAATAACGATAAATTTGCCGCTCATTTGCCCGAGTAATCCTTTTATTGTTTTAGTTGATATTGCTTAACCGCTTGATTATGTTGTTCAAGGGTATCTGAAAAATAATGACTGCCGTCGCCTTTCGCCACAAAATACAGTGCCGATGTGGCTTGTGGATGTAAAGCGGCATTGATGGCAGCTCGCCCCGCCATGGCAATGGGCGTTGGCGGCAAGCCTTTAATTACGTAGGTATTATACGGTGTTTTTTCCCGTAAGTGGGCGCGCGTTAAATTACCGTCGAATCGCTCGCCAAGACCGTAGATGACGGTCGGGTCGGTTTGCAAACGCATATGCTCGTCCAACCTATTAACAAAGACACCCGCAATTAATGCACGCTCACTGGGTACGGCAGTTTCTTTTTCGATAATCGACGCCATGATCAAGGCATCATAAGGCGTTGCATAAGGTAACAGTGGTTGTCGCGCTTGCCATGCCTGCTCTAACCAAACAACCATACCTTGCATGGCGCGCTCTAATATCTTGCTGGCGGGTGTTTTCGCTGTAAAATGGTACGTATCTGCCAGTAACAAGCCTTCTAAATGACTAGGCTTGTCGCCCCATTTCGTCGGCCATTGGGCTAGTATATTCGCGAGCTTTTGCTCGGTTAAATCGTTTGTTAGGTGTGCCGTTGTAGACAACGTATCAAGCCATTGTGCCAAGGTTAGCCCTTCCACCATAGCCACACTAAATTGATATTCGGCACCAGACACTAACGCTTGCATTGCCTCAGACAACGTCATTGATGGCTGCAGTTGATAAGTACCAGCTTTGATGTGCTGGCCCTCAAAGTAGAGTTTTAACCACACCTTAACTGCCAACTTCGGCTGCGTTAACCAATGCTGTTGCTGCCATCTCGCAATTATTTTATGCCCCGTATCGCCTTGTTCTACGGTTACCAATGTCGGTTCGGTCATATTAAGTGGCGTAGCAAACCACTTTTGCCACTGCCACACGCCAATAATGGCCACCAACATCGTCATCGACAACAGTATTAGGCTAACCCGTAAAAACTTCATCTTCATCCTGAATATCGACGCTAAATTGCGTATTTAATTGACTTACCGGTGCAAGGTCAAAAGCATAACGCTGTTCTTCATTAATGAGATATTTAACCGGCATCAACCCCATCAAAGCATTGCACGTAAACATAGCCGTTGCGCCTTCTAGGGCGGCTAAGGAATATTGACCAACCGAGACTTTTATCGCTTGCTTCTCTGCCCAATCGAGAAAATAAGCGCGCATCACCCCAGCAACTCCGGCAAACGCCAATGACGGCGTAAACCATTCACCCTTTTTAAGCCAAAACACATTGGCAGCAGACGCTTCAACAATAAAACCTTGGCTATCGAGCACTAATGCATCGTGTTCTTGGTACTTAGCGAGGCCTTGTTTCACCAACACTTGTTCTAAGCGGTTTGCATGCTTTAAGCCTGCCAGTAAAGGTTGTTGGGCAAGCTTTACGTAGCTCACTCGAAGTCCGATGCCTTGTTGTTTCCACTCATCGTAAAAGCTGGGGCTATGATGCTGTGATACACAAATGTTAGGGGCAACTGCTTCATCTCTAGCGTAACCACGCCCTCCCTCACCGGCGCTGATCAAAACTTTAAGCACACCGCTATACCCCTGCGGCATTTGTTGCTGAATAACCGAGAGAATATCACGTTCATTGAGAGTAAGACCCAAGCGCGCACCGTCGTGTAACAAGCGCGCCAAATGGTAACGAAACAAGGCAATACGCCCTTGCTTCACTGCCATAGTGGTAAACAGCCCGTCACCATAATTAGCAACGCGGTCGTTATTAGCAAAAGAGGAAATTAGCTGCATTTACGGAGCTGATTTATATATTTCATGCCTTTATTGTACCAACTCAACATGGCTTCACAAACAAAAAAAGGGGAAGCGTATGTTGCTTCCCCTTCGTATTTCTTACTTAGCTGCAATATTACAAACGCTTGAAAATTAACGAGCCGTTCGTTCCACCGAAACCAAATGAATTACACAAAGCGTAATCTTGTTCGAAACCTTTTGCTTTATGTGGCACAAAGTCTAAATCACAACCTTCACCTGGGTTATCCAAGTTGATCGTTGGTGGCGCGACTTTATCACGCAAAGCCAAAATGGTGAAAATAGCTTCTACTGCACCCGCTGCACCGAGTAAATGACCGGTCATTGACTTGGTAGAGCTAACAAGTACGTCTTTCGCTTGTTCACCAAAAACGCGCTTCACAGCCGCTACTTCAGCAACGTCACCAGCTGGCGTCGATGTACCATGAGCATTAATATAACCCACAACTTCTGGGCTAATGTTTGCATCATTAAAGGCATTTTCCATCGCTGCCGCTGCGCCTTCACCATCTTCTGGTGGCGACGTCATGTGATAAGCATCACCGCTCATGCCAAAACCAACCAGTTCTGCATAAATGGTAGCGCCACGCGCTTTCGCTGATTCATACTCTTCGAGCATGATCACACCCGCGCCCTCACCCATCACGAAACCATCTCGGTCTTTATCCCAAGGGCGACTCGCGGCCTGAGGATCGTCATTGCGTGAAGACAACGCGCGGGCAGAAGCAAAGCCTGCAATGCCCAAAGGTGTAATTGACGCTTCTGCACCGCCGGCTAACATGGCATCAGCATCGCCATACGCAATTGTGCGCGCAGCAATGCCAATGTTATGAACACCAGTTGTACACGCTGTCACTACGTTTAGGTTCGGCCCTTTCAACCCCGACATGATCGACAAAAAGCCAGAAATCATGTTGGTAATTGTTGAAGGAACAAAAAACGGAGACACTCGCTTCGGGCCACTATTGGTTAACTTCGTGTGGTTTTGTTCAATTAAGTCCAAACCACCAATCCCTGAACCAATAGCAACACCAACGCGATGTGCGTTGTCAGCAGTAACGGCCAAACCTGAATCAGCTAACGCTTGTTTACCCGCTGCAATACCCAGCTGAATAAACCGATCCATTTTTTTGGCTTCTTTTTTGTCAATGTATTCCTGCGGGTCAAAATCGTTGATCTGACCTGCAAAACGTGTAGAAAAGTTACTGCAATCAAAATGCGTGATCTCGCCGATCCCACTCTCACCTGCCAAGCAGCGTTCCCAGGTTTTATCAACCGTCAAACCAAGAGGAGATAGCATGCCAAGACCAGTAACTACGACGCGACGTTTTGTCACAGAAAGCCCTCGCATTGAAAAATTAGGTAGGTAAACAGAAAAACGGCTCTGAGCGAGCCGTTTTTACAAGAAAAGATGCTTACGCGTCTTTGTTTGCGTTGATGTAGTCGATTGCTGACTGAACAGTTGTGATTTTTTCTGCTTCTTCGTCAGGAATCTCAGTATCGAATTCTTCTTCCAACGCCATTACCAACTCAACTGTGTCAAGTGAATCAGCGCCCAAGTCATCTACAAAAGAGGCTTCTGATTTTACTTCTTCTTCTTTCACGCCAAGTTGCTCAACGATGATCTTTTTAACGCGCTCTTCAATGTTACTCATAATTCTAGGTTTCCCTTAACGTCACTAGATATCTATAAAAAAGTGCCGCTAGTTTATTTTGCAAGTCACAGCCTTGCAAGTTTCAGAGCTATTTAAATCTCTGGTCAAACCAGCGAACCACTCCAGTCTAATAAACAAAAATTTTACAATCAAGCATTATACCCGCCCCGACCCAACATACTAGTCGGACAACACGAGTATTAGCTCATGAACATACCACCGTTTACGTGAATTGTCTCACCGGTGATATAAGCCGCACCATCACTAACCAAAAAGGCTACTGTTGATGCAATTTCTTCTGGCTGACCTAAGCGATTTGCCGGGATATCTTTGAAGATGGCTTCTCGCTGTTCGTCGGTCAACGCCTTAGTCATATCAGTATCAATAAAGCCCGGCGCTACCACATTAATGGTAATGCCACGTGAAGCAACTTCACGAGCCATTGATTTACTGAAACCGATAACACCCGCTTTTGCAGCAGCATAGTTTGCTTGTCCTGCATTGCCTGCACTACCGACTACTGAGCCAATATTTACGATACGACCGGCTCTTTTCTTCATCATGCCACGTAATACCGCTTTAGATAAAGTAAAGATTGAAGTTAGGTTGGTATCAATGATGCTCTGCCATTCGTCATCTTTCATGCGCATTAGCAGATTATCACGTGTGATACCGGCATTATTGATCAAAATATCAATACCGCCAAACTCTTCGGCAATGGATTTTACTAACGCATCGACTGCGTCTTTGTCAGTCACGTTGACCGCCATGCCCTTGCCGCCAGATGCAGCAAGATACTCTGAAATCGCAGCGGCGCCGTTTTCGCTAGTTGCAGTACCCACAACCGTTGCGCCCTGCTCTGCAAGTTGTGTCGCGATGGCTTTACCAATGCCACGGCTGGCACCAGTAACTAAAGCAACTTTACCTTGTAAGTGACTCATTGTTTATCCTGTTTAAAATATTACTCTTCGCTGAATAATGCAGAAACCGTGTCAGGCGTGTTCACTGCCACCGCTTCCAATGATTTGTCTATGCGCTTCACCAAGCCGGTCAATACCTTACCTGGACCTACCTCAACAATTTTGTCGATGCCTTCAGCCGCTAGTGCTTCTACGGTTTTGGTCCACTGTACTGGGCAATAAAGTTGGCGTACCAATGCGTCGCGAATAGATGCAGCATCGTCTTCTATTTTCACGTCAACGTTATTCACCACCTTAACCTGTGGTGCAAGAATGGTTGCCTTTTCAAGGGCATCACCAAGTGAGTCAGCAGCTGGGCGCATCAATTCACAATGTGAAGGTACGCTAACCGGCAATGGCAATGCGCGTTTCGCGCCCGCTTCTTTGCAAGCTGCTGCTGCTTGGTCGGTTGCCTGCTTCTCGCCCGCAATCACCACTTGGCCGGGTGAGTTGTAGTTCACAGGAGCTACCACATCGCCGGTAGCGATCGCGGTTTGCTCACAGATTTCAGCAATCGAAGCATCGTCTAAACCAATAATGGCATACATCGCACCAGCGCCAGCAGGCACTGCTTCTTGCATGTAATTACCGCGCGCTTCAACTAACTTCACAGCTTCAGTGAAAGACAATGCACCAGAACAGACTAACGCTGAGTATTCTCCCAGGCTGTGACCAGCCATGTATTCAACCTCTAAACCTTTAGCCGCCAAAATGCGCCAAATAGCAACGCTCGCAGTTAATAAAGCGGGTTGCGTAATATGCGTTTGATTAAGTTTTCCGTCGGTATCGTTTTGTACCAAATCCCACAAGTCATAACCTAGCGCTTCTGAAGCTTGTGCAAATGTTTCGGTAACGGATTCATATTCGGCTGCCAGTTCTTTAAGCATGCCCACAGTTTGTGAGCCCTGGCCAGGGAATACGCATGCAATGCGTGTCATAATGATTCCTTAATTGTTTTTTTACGGTCAGGAAAAGGTGCGTTTAGTAACGCACAAGTGCTGAAGCCCAAGCGAATCCACCGCCGAATGCTTCCAGCAATAAATGTTGTCCACGTTGAATACGGCCATCTCGAATTGCTGCATCTAGCGCTGTCGGCACAGTTGCAGCTGACGTGTTACCATATTTTTCTAACGTTAGCACGACCTGGTCAAGTGACATATCCAATTTTTTTGCTGTCGCCTTGATAATTCTGAAGTTAGCTTGGTGAGGCACCAACCAATCCAAATCAGACTTCTGCATATTGTTTGCAGCTAGGGTTTGCTCAACCACTTCAGAAAGCTTAGTCACTGCGACCTTGAAAACTTCGTTGCCTTTCATTGCACCCCAGTTTTCATGCACTGACTGCTCGTCGCCACGCGTAGGGTTACCTACGTATAACAAATCGCCGTGTGAGCCTGCAGCATTAATGTGGGTAGACAAAATACCTGGTTCATCACTGGCTTCGATAATTGTTGCACCCGCCGCGTCACCAAACAAAATAACCATAGTGCGATCAGACGGGTCAATAAGGCGACTTAAACAGTCTGTGCCAACCACTAGCACGCGTTTAGCCATACCTGATTTTACGTATTGGTCAGCAACACTCAACGCGTAACAGTAACCTGCACAGGCTGCGGCAACATCAAATGCGGGAATGCCGTCAACATCTAAAATACGTTGAATTTCACAGGCGGTGCTTGGTAGCGCATAACGGCCACTGGTTGTGGCTACCACAATCATATCAAGTGATTTGGCGTCGATGCCCGCTGCATCTAATGCTTGCTTGGCGGCTTCTGCGCCCATGGTGGCCGCAGTTTCATGTTCACCAATAATTCGGCGTTCTTTGATTCCGGTGCGATCCGTGATCCATTCATCACTGGTATCCACCATCAATTCTAAATCTGAATTTGTGCGTATTTCGCTGGGGTAATAACTACCAGTGCCGATAATTCTTGAATATTTGCTCAAAGCTGCTCCAACAATACAGTTTCTATTTTACTTTTTATTTTGTCTGGAACCCCCATTCGGGCTTCCTGCATTGCCTGATGGATTGCGTAGTAAAAAGCATCTGAAGACGCATTTCCATGACTCTTGACAACAATGCCGCGCAATCCTATCAGACTGGCACCATTATACTGGTCGGGGTTCACGCGATTATAGATAGTTTTCAGTAATGGTAAGGCGAATCGCGCCATTAAACGGGTATAAATGTTTAGCTGCGATTGACGTTTAACTTCATTGATCACCAACTTGGCGAGGCCTTCTGACGATTTTAACGCCACATTGCCGGTAAATCCGTCGGTTACCACTACGTCAGCATAATCGGTAAAAATATCATCGCCTTCCACGTAGCCGATGTAATTAAGGCCTTTGGCATCTTTAAACAACTGGTCGGCGTATTTAACCTGCGCATTGCCTTTAATATCTTCTTCACCCACATTGAGCAAAGCCACTCTTGGAGATGGAATACCAGCAATTTCTTGCGCCAACACTGACCCCATCACTCCATACTGGAATAATATTTCAGAGGTACAGTTAACGTTTGCGCCTAGGTCGAGCAAAAACACCTTGTGGTGGCTCGCAGTGGGCATTGCAGACACTAACCCCGGACGGTCGATACCCGGCAAGGTTTTTAGTACATAATAAGCTAACGTAAGCAATGCACCCGTATTGCCTGCGCTCACACACGCATCGGCTTCACGCTGTTCTACTAATTCAAGTACACGGCGCATTGAAGAATGTTTTTTAGTACGTAAAGCACTGGTTGGGGCTTCCCCCATTTCAACCACTTGTTCGCAATGCTCAACACTCACCCGCGCACGCTCTTCCGCGCTTAAGCTTGCAATAGCTGGATGAATAACATCACGATGCCCGCAGAGGACAAAATTGAAATCGGTGTGTTTACGAATTGCCTTGAGACAGGCAGAAAGGATAACAGGGGGACCATGATCGCCCCCCATGATATCTAACGCGATGGTTAGCATAGACAAACTGTCAAACCGGGCTATTAAGCACCGACGACTTTTTTGCCTTTGTAGTAACCGTCAGCAGTCACGTGGTGACGACGGTGAGTTTCGCCCGACGTTGAATCGACAGACAAAGTCGCGCCTGTCAATGCATCGTGTGAACGACGCATACCGCGCTTGCTACGCGTTTTACGATTTTGTTGTACTGCCATAATTTACTCCTGGTCTCGCTTAAGTTCTTTCAAAACCGCGAAAGGGTTTGGTCGCTCTTGTTCCGGTTCGATTTCACCGAACTGCATATCATCACTGCTGACATTGCACGCTTCCTCTGCATGAAAGGGCACAATTGGCAACGACAGTATTAGCTCGTCTTCAAATAATTGAAATAAATCGATCTCTCCGTGGTCGTTGACCTCTACCGGATCGTAAGCTTCGGGTAATGCCTCGGCATCTTGTTGTCCCTGCACTGGACTAAAACAAAATGATGCTTGGAGGTTCACCTCGAAAGGTTCATTACACCTCTGACAGATAAGTGTTACATTAGTTTCAAGCTGGCCGTGAAATACAGTAAGACCCTGCGCGTCTTTTTCGAACTGTAGTTCCGCGTCAACATATTCGTCGCAAGCGACGACTGAACCGCTAAGGCGAGCCAAATCTTTAGACGCAACAACACCCCGATAATCGGAGCGTTTCATTGCACTTTTGACAGGATCAACCTGTTGCGGGAGTTTCACTTTCTGCATAGGGCGCGCATATTATAGCGTACCGCCATTTCTGTCAAAGGTTTAATGACTGAAAAACGCCATTTATCCACGAATGGTGCATTGCCCAGCTATACACTGATTATTGTGCCCCGCTGTACTGTGAAGCTGCCTGCCACATTTGCGTAAAATACCCCGCCGAGCGATAGACAGATTCTAACTCTGACCGTTTCACGCCTTGTTGACGTAAATCCTCAAAAAATTCGGGCATTAACCCAATATGAGACAAGCCTTGGGTATTGTAATCAAAGGTTCGCGTTCCTAGCTGATACGGCGAGGTAAAGGTCACACTCTGATTTTGTGTCGCAGGCGTAATTAATGCTGTGTCTGGCGCAAATGGATAACTGACCTTGGAACTGTCGGGTTGCACAATAGCGCTGTTAACGCCACCAGCACATGCGTCTTCTCCAAATCGCGGCCCAGGTAAATGAGCAAAGCCATTAAAGTCAGAACCAATAGTAAGCTGACCTTGATTAACCCCACTGCCTAACAACGACTGCATATATAAGTATGATTGTGCAAACGTCTGGCTCGTACCACCACATGCATGAGCAATGTACGACGCATCGCCCCGCCACTCAGCTGTTTCCTCTCGATTGCCCTGCCCTAATATGAGCCCGACCATACCACCAAGAGCCGTAATACGCTGCAGGTCAGTGCCAGAGATATTGCCTTCGTGACGATTTGCTCCGTTAGCCATATCGTACAAACCTGTGTGCCCTACGGCGACGCCTGGATAATTCGCTTGCTCAAAAATATCTAACGCGCTGGAGAAGGTTTTCGCTGACATATGACCCACATCGACCATCATTCCCTTGTTCATCAGTGCATTTAACATCACTGAGCCAGTGCTGGTTAACCCTTCGACATTGCAATCTTGTCCGTAGTGTTTGCAATCGTAACTGTCTCCACTCGCCAAGATGTTATACAAGGCAGCACCACCGAAACCATTGGTTTTAAGGTGCACGGGAAAAACGTACCGAATTCCTAAGTCATAAAGTGCGTTCACGCCCGACTCTATGGTAGTGGGGTCACAAGATGTGGGGGTACAACCGATAAGGTAATCCACCTCAGACCCGAGAATAACGGCTAACTTTCCTGCGGCAATTACGCTTTGCGCTTGTGCTGGCGATGTCACGATCCGAAACCACCCTTGCCCCGGCCCGCCGTATTGGTTGTCTACCCATTCCTCCATTGCGTACACGGCTTGAGTTTGCCTTACCAAGGTCGCCATGTCGTCGAGATCATAAATGGGGTTTTCCGCAATCGAAATACCTTTAATAATATCCGGTAGTCCATTGTCAGTAGCGCCAAACATATAATCACCGTTAACCGCCAGTACCACCATGGCTCGTAATCCGCCTTCATACGCGCGTTTTAACCATTCGTAATACATGGTTTGGTGAGTGTAACTATTATAGGCGGGCCAAAAGCTAAACTCACTGTACCCGTTATTGTCGTGCGTCGCAGACCCGAGAGCTGCAGAGGCGATATCCACCAAGTCGTCTTGTAAAATGGCTTCCACACGGCCGTGGCCTTCAGCGTGAGCGTCATCGTCTCCACTTGGACAATCCGCTAATGCATCCGCCACATTACCATAGGGTTCGCCATGAAAAATAATGCCACCAAAACCGAGGTGAGCCATTAAATGCGCATGTAAATCTACATAGCCTGTTAATGGCGTTGTGGTATCGGCAAGCCCGTCTTCTGCGCCTCGGGTATACGTGTATCCAGTAGCCTCACATTGAGAATCTGCTACATACCATTCGCCCCATATCCCCATTGCACCTTCGTTTACACAAGCGTCAGGCGTGTCGAATGTCTGACCTGCAAGAGTCATGGGCATTGCAGCACAAGCTTCTTCCCAACTCATTCCGGCCACATTCCACAAACGAGAAGAGTATTTACGCTTGCCCGCATGTTCACCACTAGCCACACAACCGTCGTCCTGATGGGTATAATAATCCGTACCCACCAATGCCGCCCAATTGGCCTCGCAGGCGTTGTCAGACACGTCAAACTCGCCCCACATATTCAAGCCGTTATTCACACACCGAGTGGGACTATCGAAGGTTTCGCCATTAATCGTCGCCCCCATTGACGCACAGGTGTCTTCCCAGCTCTGTCCCCACGGAATGTCGTGTAAAATAGCCGAGTATTGGCGCTTTCCCGGCATAATTTGCGTACAGGCGTCGGCGCTAAACTCTCCCCAGTAGGGATCCGCGTGGGCGCTGAAAACCGCACCACAACACCAAATACCTACAATAATACGCGTTAAACCGTTACTGCTGGTTTTGCGCAAATGCTGATTCCAATTAAGCATATGCTGCCCCCTTTTGGGTTAGTAACGGTATCGTACGTCGATACCAAATGTTCTAGGGTCGCTCACGCGTAATGTTGGCGTGCCGAGTATTTCAGCAGCAAACCCACCCAAGTTGTAATACGTCGTATTGTCTAACAGGTTGTTGCCCCATAACGCCAACTCCCACTCGCCTGACGCGCTTGTCCAACTTACCCGAGTGTTGAGTCGTTTGGTATCGTCAAAAAAGCCCGGGATCGAATAGGCAATGGGCAATAAGTCCACATCGTCCTCAGCGGTGTTTTCTTCAAAGTAATAATCTAAGTGTACTTTGAACTCGCCACCAAACATTGTGTAATCCGGCAACCAATCGGCGGTTATCGTGTAAGTAGTAGCAGACGTGGCGGTATTTGAATCAGTTTGTAACTCACCCATGTAGTTATAGTAGGGTTCCCACGTTGAGTCGGTATCACGGTACTCAGTAATCAGTGAGAACTTCATGGTGTCAGTCGCTTGCCAATCAAGTAACAACTCCGCGCCCAGAATATCCTGCTCGCCGTTGATAATAATGGGTACTAAACCAGCCGACCCTTCAAGCTGACTGTTTACACTCAATTGTCGCCCATCAATACTCATGTCGTACACACTCAGTTGCACGCGGAATACATCGTATAAGTCGGCCTTGTAGCCTAATTCCAAGTTAGTGATATCTTCTGGATCAAATGGGTCCGCTGCGGTAGTGGGGTCAAGTGAATCGAATCCCCCGGCTTTGTAACCGGTAGAATAAGACAAGTACAACAGTTGGTCTTCATCTATGGCATAGTGAGTTAACACCCGACCGGTGAGTTTTTTCCACTCTTTATCAGCTTGCAAATCATCGATTAGCGGAAACAAATTATCGATCATGGTAGGTAAACTGAGACCCGCTAACGTGTTTTCGGTTATTTGCCAGCTAAATTGTTTTTTGTCGATGCTATAACGCAAGCCAAAAGCAATGCCCCATTGTTCGGTGATCTGATAGTCGACATCAGAATAGATACCGTAGCTTTTAAACTCGCCGTCATTCTCAATATTCTCGCCCCAGAGTTGCCCTGCATAACTCGGCCCTAATAGCGCACTCTCACCTAGCCCAGCGGCCAGTGTGTCATAGGTAATATCTCCAGTGGCAGAGATAATCGCCGGCAATTCAGGCGCGAATGCCGATGTGCCTAACGCGCTCAGTAATTCGCCCACACTTGGGTCTACACTAGACATCACACTTAATAAGGTTGCCCAATCATTCGGCTCCCAAATGTGATCAACCGGTAATCCCATTGCTGCAATCATTTCATCTGGATAATCATATGCTTGCAGCGCGCCGATAATAGAGTCGTTCAACCCTTCAGTGATCAAGCGCGTGACTGTGTCTGTCGTGAGATTCACAGTGGTTCGCTGATACACACTTTCTTCACTGTAGGTTACCCCAGCAACAAAGCTGACTTTATCGTTTTGATAATTAAGTTGTAGCTCGTTGTAGAAAATATCGGAATCTTCCACGTTGATGGTATCAACATAACGGGTGCTGTCAGCAGTGCCATCAGTGTCATCACGACCCGACACCTCCCACTCGCGGTAGCTGCTCACCCACTTCCCAGACCATGCATCATTAAACGTATGATTTAACTTCATGGTCACTGCACTCATATCACGAGATTCATGCCCGTCTTCAACGTCGCTTGCCATTTTACGAGAACCAGGATTTTGATTGTATGCGTATTCGCTCACCCCTATTTGTGCAGCGTAGCCTTGGTCTAGGTTATCCCAGTCATAGGATATTTGCAGATCCGTATTATCTGAAATCACCCATTTCAATGCCGCTCTGGCCGCTTGTTGATCACGGTTGCCTAGCTCTTCACCTGAATAATCCTGATACATGTTGTCGATGTATGAATCACGCTGGTTACTGATCGCATTTACGCGCAAATACACGTCGTCACTCAACGGGATATTAACCATGCCTTCATAACGTTGAAGTTGGTAGTTGCCCAGGCGCACATTGAAAAAGCCTTCTAATTCTCCATCCGGTTGATTGGGGAACAAGCTCACCACACCCGCTGCGGCATTCTTGCCAAATAGCGTACCTTGTGGTCCCTTCAACACTTCAATGCGTTGTAAATCGGAGAACATCACACTTTGAGCTGCGCGCGGTAAGTACACATCATCGAAAAATATGGCTACCGATGGATCACCACCTGTGCTGATGTTACTACTGGAAATCCCCCGCATTGTCGCGGTGGCCTGAACCACGTCGTTCCTGCTAAACGAAAAGCCTGGCGTGTAGGTTGCAATGTCTCCTAACGCCACTGACCCCGTATCTTTTAAAAGCTCTGCCCCAATGGCGTCGACCGCCAACGGCACTTCCATCACACTCTGACTGCGTTTTTGCGCCGTCACAGTGATCACTTCTTTCGACTGAGACTCGCTTTCTTCGCTTTGTTGAGCAAACACGCCAGCTGAATTGAACGCAAAGCCTGACATCACTGCCAATGTTAGCGGCCGTAAAACGAACCGCTTGTCTTGTTGATGCTTTCTCATTTTTTTCATCCCTTTTTACGTTTCACCACATAACTGAGCGAGTGCTCGCTCCAACACTATTTATTGGTTTACCGAGTCGCTGTTCATATTTCAAGCAATATTTTTAATATTTTCAAAAAAAGTTGATAAAAACTTCATAAAACCACGTAAAAAGCATTGTTTTAACGATAAATTTACCTAGTTCTCGAAAATTTTATTGCAGATTTAAATCACTATTTAGAAAAAAAATAACAAAAGCCTTTGACACAACAATGGATTGATGGTTATAAAAAATACAGAAAAACGAGCGACCGCTCGATTAAGGATTATATTCAAGTGAGTGATAAAGATGAAAGAGGCTAAAACACTGGCTCATATCAATTTATTTGGCATATTAGGCAGCTTGCCTACCCTGACCAAGTTCGACAAACTGAGCCTTACCTTCATGCCAAGTAAGCCATTGGTCATGAAATTTACAATAAGACATGGCCCAGAACTCATGCTCAAATTTACCCCAAACGGTATAGAGCACACCAACAAGCATCAAGATTCTGCTTCGATCGTATTGTATTTTCGGTCCTATGATCACTTTAATCGCATGCTAGAAAACAAGGCTAACCCACTCATTTTACGTGGTTTTACCAAACTAGGTTTTCTAACTAAACCATTTACCGCGCTGACCGACCGATTGGCGTATTTCCTCAAACCCACAGACCTGCCAGAGTGCCAAACGACAGAATACAAAACCATAAACACTGAGCTGACGCTCAATGTGGCATTAAATGCGGCTGTGCAAATTGGCAATCACGACCCTAAAGTCGCACAAACAATTAACAGCCTACCCGATGGCATTATGTTGTTAAGCGTACGCAATGGCAGTGCTTTTCATATTGCCGTAAAAAATCATGCTCTCACTCTGAACTCTGGTGACACAGAGCATTTCGACGCAAAGATGGAATTCGAAGATCTCAATGCTGCGCAACGTGTTTTGAGCGGCGAGACCGACTCTTTCAGCGCAATTGCGACAGAGGCATTGCGACTCAGCGGTTTTTTACCTCTCCTCGACGGTCTCGACAAACTCTTGTTTCGCACTAACTTTTACTTAAACGAGAATACCTAATGAAAATCCATGATTACACAGCATCTGAACGCGCTTTTGCACGTGCGTTAAAAGTTATTCCCGCAGGTATTTATGGTCACTTAGGCCCCACTGGAGGGTGCGCAATCCCTCCAAGTGCGTACCCCAAATACGTCTCACGGACAGAAGGCGCGTATTTCTGGGATCAAGACAACAATCGCTATGTAGATTACATGTGTGCATACGGTCCAAACGTACTCGGTTACAACGACCCTGACGTAGAACTGGCAGCACAAAACCAACGCGCATTAGGTGACTGTGCAACAATGCCATTCACCAATATGATCGATATGGCAGAAACCTTAGTCGACACCGTTAGCTGCGCTGACTGGGCTTTTTTTGCCAAAAATGGCGGCGATGTGACAAGTTTAGCGTTAATGGTAGCCAAAGCCGCAACGGGTCGAAACAAAACCATATTAATCAAAGGTAACTATCACGGTGTTGCACCTTGGACGCAAAAAATGGGCGCACCAGGCATTGTTGAAGAAGACGTAGCGAACAATATCTATGTTGAATGGAACAACTTTGCCCAGTTAAAAGCCGTTGTTGAAGAAAACAAAGGGCAAATTGCCTGTTTTATGTCAACGCCCTACTGGCACCCTGCGTTTGTTGACAACCAATTACCCGACCCCGACTACTGGCAAAAGGTACGTCAGCTGTGTACCGAACACGGTATCGTTTTAGCAATAGATGACGTGCGTTGTGGATTTCGATTAGACGTCAGAGGCTCTGATCACTATTACGGCTTTAAAGCCGACTTAATTTGTTTTTGTAAGGCGCTAGGCAATGGCTATAACTTTTCTGCGCTATGTGGTGCTGACTCACTGCGCGATGCGATATCCAGTTTGTTCTACACCGGCAGCTATTGGTTATCCGCAGTGCCGTTTGCCGCTGGGATCGCCACCATTAACAAATTAAAAGCCCTATCGGGTGACAGCCAAATGCTTAGTCAAGGTCGGTTACTAACCCAAGGGCTGAAAGAAATCGGCACCCATTTTGGGTTTGACCTGGTAATCAGCGGTGAACCCTCCATGTGGTACATGCGCATTGCCAACGACAGTAACCTGATATTGCATCAACAATGGGTGGCAGAATGTGTAAAACGCGGGGTATTTTTTACTAATCATCACAATTTGTTTATGAATTGCGCCATTAGCGAAGATGATATTAAATTTACCCTCGACGTAGCCGAGGAAGCCTTTAAAGTAGTGGCTGAGGCAAACCCGGAAGCATTAAACAAGTAGGAGCGGTTCTTGAGTACGCAAGTAGAAGAGACATTTTATAAACAAGCCTTTGCCAAAACCTCCAAACAACGGCAAGACAAAGTGATCCAAGAGGCGATTAAAGTATTTGCCGCCAATGGTTATAAAGGCACAAATATCAATATTGTGGCTAAGCAAGCAGGGATCAGTATAGGTGCGATGTACTCCTACTTCGGCTCAAAGAAAGATTTATTTCTCACTATCGTCAGCCAACAATACAGCTTGTTAGATAAAATTCTGACATCGATTAATACCGATGACGACTTTTTTCACATTCTCTCTCGTTTGTTTGAACTCACCCGAGAGAATGCGTTGAAGTATCCGTTGCTCAGTCAAATCTATATGGATGTGACCAGCCAGTCTATGGCAGAAATGGCCATGGAGCTCAGCGAGACATTTGAAGATAAGGTGGCGCTGTTTTTAATTGATGCCATTGAACACGCAAAACTGAGCGGCGAGATTCGCCCCGATACAAACACTCGGGTGCTCGCTTATTGCATCGACAATTTGCTGGTGATGTTTCAGTTTTCTTTCAGCTCAGCCTATTACCAAAAACGTCTCACTATGTATTTGGGCGATGATATTGAAGCTGAAGGCCCTGCGCTGATCAACGCCATTTTACGGATAATTAAAAACCAACTTTAGGATAGTACCCATGCAACCTGTTGCCCTTATTGTCGGCGCTTCTTCAGGCTTCGGCTACCTCGCCGCATTGCGCATGATAGAGCAAGGCTTTGTAGTGTATGCCGTAGCAAGGCGCACAGCCCCTATGGCGCAGATAGAAGAACGTGGTGGTCACACCATGAAAATGGATATTTGTGACCCTCTCTCAGTACAGCAAGGTATACAACATATCATCGACCAGCACGGACAAATCGATGTAGTGATGAACAACGCGGGTTTTGGGGTATACGGTTGTATCGAAGATGTGTCGATAGACGATGCACGTCGCCAATTCGACGTAAATTTATTTGGTGCAGCCTGTGTTACCCAAGCGGTTTTGCCTCACATGCGTGAAAAACAACGCGGTCGTATACTCTTCACAGCCTCACTTGCCAGTTATTTAACTACCCCAGCGAGTGGTTGGTATGCCGCCAGCAAACACGCAATAAAAGCCTTTGCCGAAGCATTACGCATGGAAACAAAAGCGCAAGGTATTCAAGTGATACAAATAGAACCAGGGCCAGTGAAAACGGGCTTTGAAGACGTTGCCTTTAATGAATTTGACCAGCGTGCCGCTAACACCAAGAACCCACAAATCATGGCGGCATTCAAAGGTTATATGCACGACAGTTACGCCAAAGCCCCTGACGCCAATAGTACCATTGAGGCAATGATCACAGCGGCAACTATCGCCAAACCCAAGAGCGTATATCGCACCACTTGGGCGGCCAAAGTATTTGCGCCTTTGCGCATGCTACTCGGTGCAACACTGACAGAAAAGGTGGTAATGCGTTTATTTATGTCTTACGCGCCAACGAGTAAATAACTCCTCATCGACGCGCTAGCATCAAAGTTAGTGTGTCGATAAGTTGGGTTCGAATGGCGGTGTCTCGATGTTCGTGCTCCACCAAGTCAGGATATAAAGCGTCATTGCGCTGTGCTTGAATAGGGCTAACATGGGTGGCCAGCAAGCTGCTGATCAAACTGTCAATAATGTGTGCCGCAGCTGCAATACCTATGGCAGGGGTAACCTCCCCCTTCTCTATTGCTTTAGCTAACCGCGCTTTCCAAAACACAATACCGGCGTTTTCAAGTTCAACAATGTCATCGACAAAACGTGCATGACACGATTGACTTAACTCTAACCAAATGGCGATCAAAGACTTATGAGCAATAGACATGGCTTGTACTTGTTCAATCATGTTTGCTAAATCGTCAAAAAAACTGGCCGCAGACGCTGCAATGTTCGCTAACAAGGCTTCTTGCAATGCTTTTCCCTCAAGAATAATGCAGCGGATCATCGCATCTCGGGTAGGAAAATAATTGTACAATGAACCATAAGACACACCAGCGGCTTTGGCGATATCTTTCATTCTTGCACTGGCCAGCCCCTCTGAAGCTAACGCAGCAGCTGCCACGGCTAAGACTTTATCTCGTTTGGCTTGGGGAATATTGTCAAAGGTAGGATTGTGATAACTCGTGCTCATGAATACGGCATTCTCAAGTAACTGGTTGTGAAGTAGCGTGTAAATGCTGCATGCAGGCTTGTCTGTCTTTTCCCAAGGTAAACACCATTAGAGAAAATAAACAACCGCACAACAGCCACAGTGCAATAGCCGAATTAGCCATAGTGGCATAGCTTGCAGTGGCACTTAACACCACACCACCAAAAGCCGGCCCAAGCCCTTTGCCAATATTGTCGCACAAATTATATAACGCAAACACCCGCCCGCGATGTTCCGGGCGATTCACATTCATCAGTATCGCTTTACAATTCGATGACGGTACCGAAATAAGCACACCTGATAACAACGCCATTAAGGTACATGCAGTAAATGAGGTGAACACACCATTAAAAATTAACGCACAAGGTATAATGCCAATGAAAATACCACTGGCACACATTGCCGGTAAATATGCTGCTCGCCAATGAAACACTTTGTCACCGACCAGCGCCCACATGAACCCTCCGAGCCCAGCCGACAGCCCAAACACTTCCCAAATCACCACGCTTTGTTCATGACTAAAACCATTAGTTTGGGTAAAAATAATGATTAACCAAAAGGGAAACAATCCCCATGGTATCGAGCCGGGAATACCTTGTAAAAACATGAGCCGATTAGTAGGCACACGCATGAGCAAACGAAAGTCGGCCCACTTAGCCCCTCCTGTTTGCGTTGTCTGATACTGGGTCTCGCCGAGATGATCAATTTCTCGCATATCTGCATGGCCTCGTGCAGGCTCTCGTGCAATCAGTGCAAATAAGAGCACTAAAGGAAAATTGGGCGCAGCAGCCAAAAGGAACGCCAATCGCCATCCGTACTCTGTGGTCATGGCAAAGGTCGCCAATAACGGCCCAATCACTGTACCAATGCCCCACGCAAGATCAACGGCTGCACAGGCCTTAGCGCGATGTCGAGAGGTAAAATAGTCACTCACCAATGAAAATGTGAGCGGGTAAATGCCACCAATACCTATGCCACACAGAGTGCGCAAAATAACAAAGCCGGTGAAGGTATCGGTAAACCAATACAAGCCTGTTAAAAAACACGGAATTTCACCGATTAAAATAATAGCAATCAACAAATGCTTGCGATTAGCCCTATCGGCCCGTTGCCCAATAACAACGCCAACAATCGCCCCAAGCAAGATAAACAGAGAGCTTACCCAACTTAATTCAACATCAGAAACCCCGTATTGCGTACTTAATGGCGCAACAATGGCGGGGGTAATAAACATGTCGCACATCAAGAAAAATGACATGAGCACGAGTAAAAGTAAGGTCACGACATCCCGTTTATGCACGCTTTTCTCCCTGTCTTTGTCGACACCCAGCAATAAATTCACTGTACCATTGACCACTTTGCTTAATAACGCGCTGCTGGGTAGCGTAGTCAACATGAATCAAACCAAAACGACGGTTAAACCCTGTGGCCCACTCAAAATTATCAAGCAACGACCAAGCAAAATACCCTCGAATATCCGCACCGTCTCGTTTCATCTTTGCCACACTATCAATATGGCGAGCCAAGTATTGCTGACGCAATGGGTCGCTCACTCGCCCATTTATTTTTGAATCGGTATAGGCCGCGCCATTTTCAGTAATATAAACTGGTGGGTTACCATAATCTTGCTGCAACCAACCTAACACGGTTTCCATGCCTTTGGGGTTAACTTCCCAACCCATTGCAGTACAAGACTCGCTCTCATTTTGGCTTTCGATACCCGGTTTTGACCCAGATATCCAACTATTGAGAAAAGGAATGTACCATTTGTGACTCGCGTATTCGCAATTGTAGTGATTCACTCCGATAAAATCTGTAGGTGTGGCGATAACCGATAGGTCTTCTTCAGTGACCTGAGGCCAAAACCAACGCAATTTTCGCTGTAGCTCTTTGGGATAGCCTTTGCCATATAATGGGTCGAGTGTAATGTAGTTGAGTAATTGATTGCCGAAATCAGCAGCCCATTGATCTTTAGGAGAGGGCGAATTAGGCAAAATAGGCGTTAAACTCACCGTAATCCCCGCTTTGTGATGTGCACCGCGCTGACGTATCCGCGCCATTGCTAAACCATGCCCGAGTAATTGATGGTGCATCACTTTCAAAAAATGCCCTAGACGGTGATGCCCCGGAGCATGGGAGCCAAGCAAGTGCCCAAAAGCCGCATGCTCAAAAGGCTCATTGATGGTTATCCAGTTATGTACTCTGTCGCCCAATGCATCCAGTACTACATCGACATAATCGGCAAAATAGCGGGCGGTATCGCGATGCACAAAACCGCGATTTTCTCGGTAAAGCGCAAGGGGTAAGTCCCAGTGAAACAAGGTCACAAAGGGCGTAATATTGGCCTCTAACAAGCCGTCGACCAAACGCCGATAAAAGTCGAGCCCAGCTTGATTCACTTTACCTTTTCCCTCGGGCATAATGCGCGCCCAACTCAATGAGAATCGATAGGCGTCTAAATTCAGCGATTGCATTAAACTGATGTCTTCAGCGTAGCGATGGTAATGATCACACGCAACATCACCTGTATCGCCATTGAGAATGTTACCTTTTTTATGCGTAAACTCATCCCAGATTGAAGGGCCTTTTCCGGCTTCTTTTGCTGCCCCTTCAATTTGGTAAGCCGATGTTGAAGCTCCAAATAAAAAGCCATCGTTAAATGCGTTTTTCATTGCTAATCCTTGTCTCACTATAAAACTGACAGACATGTCAGTCATTAAATTATCAGTGTTCAAAAAAAGATCAAGTGTTTTATAAAACAGCGAATAAACCCATTTTAAGGTTGTTTTGCTCGCATAACGCTTGAAAACCGATACTTCACACGCCATGTTTAAGCCAACGACACAACTTCTGTTAAATCAATATGCTTTCAACGTCTATCATTCTTGCCTCTTCGTCTTCTTATCGCCGCGCACAACTCAAGGCGTTAGGGTTAACCATCCCAGGTATTGCCCCTAATATCGATGAAACACCGTTATCTGATGAACATCCCGAATCGTTGGCAAGACGACTAGCAGAACAAAAAGCAGCTCACATTGCCGAACAATATCCGCAAGCTGTGGTGATTGGTAGTGATCAAGTTGCCTGTGTAGAAACAGACGACGGTATGCAATTACTTGGAAAGCCCCATACAAAAGACAAGGCTTTCAAGCAACTCACCTTGTGTTCAGGTAAAAAGGTGCTGTTTTACACTGGTTTGTCTTTGTGTAAGCACAACCAGCGAACATTAACCCACTGCGAAACAGTGGAAGTACAATTTCGCAGCCTATCCCCCAGTCAAATCGACGCTTACCTCGATCGAGAGCAACCATTTGATTGCGCTGGTAGCTTTAAATCAGAAGGGCTAGGCGTATTGTTGTTTGAGCACATCCACAGCCGAGACCCAAACACGCTCATTGGTTTACCCGTTATGCTATTGCGCGACATGCTCGCCGACTTTGATATCGACTTACTCGCGTTGGCAACAGCGGTTGACTAGTCTGGCGGTAAAGAGCGTTCTTTACGTTGGTCACCGCCCTATTCTGTTCAATTGGCGCAAACTAGTTGCCTAGACAATCTCTTTTGATAATACTAGTGGATAAGTCCATTGAGTTGAGAAAATCCCATGCAAGCCATTATACACTCGCTGGCTGCAGCCATTCCTACCCACCCTTTTAAACACGAGCATCTGCGTGTTCTCCACGAGGGAAGATTTGCCAACGCCGTTGTATATCACTACCAAGATAATGAATACAACCTCGTAATTAAAGACTTTGGCAGCCGTAACTGGCTGGTACGAAAAACGTTGGGGCGTTTGTCTGTTCGGCAAGAATACAAGGCATTAAATAGCCTAAAACACATTCCTGGCATTACGCCTGAGTGTTACCAATTGTCTGAGTGCTGTGTTGCGTATCGCCATATTGAAGGCGACACTTTGAACCACTACGGCAATGCCGGCAATAAATTAGAACCCGCGTTTTTTCACCAGTTAGAACACACTATTCGCGCAATGCACGATGCGGGACGCGTACATTTAGATTTGCGTAACATGGGGAATATTTTAATTGATGATCAAGGTCGGCCTGCGATTATCGATTTCCAGTCAAGTATGCGTTGGCAGCGCTTTCCTGTCTGGTTACAAAAATTTATGCGCTACGCCGACATGACTGGTGTGTACAAAGCGTGGAATCGTTATGGCAGCACGCCGTTGCCAGCATACAAGCAACGATTTTTAACTCGCTACAATGCGACGCGAAAGTTTTGGATTTTCCGAGGATACCCCATCCATCGTATGCAGGTGCGCGCTCAGGCGGCAATCGCTAACATCATGAGTATGAACATCATACAAAACATACTGGACAAGTTCTGGTAATCAAGAAGAAAACAAGCGGGCGTTATTGCGCCCGTTTGTTTAGAAAATCGTCTAACTCAAATACGCTATGTACAATCGCCACAGGGTGATGTTTTTCCAACTCTACCTGTGCATGCACACCATAACTCACACCAATACGGTCCATACCAATATGTTCCGCCATTTGCATGTCGTAAGTTGTGTCGCCAATCATCACCGCATCTTCTACCGCAATACCTGTTTCTAACAGTAGCTGTTCTAACATTTCAGAAGACGGCTTAGAGGCCGCATCATCAGCCGTTCGCGACACAGAGAAAAAATGACCGGTATCCGTGTTACGCCATGCCCTATCCAAACCGCGGCGGGCTTTTCCCGTTGCTACGGCCAATTGTACGCCGTTAGCTTGTAAGCTCGCCAACATTGAAGTAACCCCTGGAAATAACGGGCAAGGTGTCGAGTCTGATTCCACATACGCCTGTTTATACCCAGCTACCATAGCGTCTAACTCAGGGCCGGGTGATAAATCCATCAATATTTGAATCGCTTTCTCTAAACTGATTCCAATAATACTGCTCACCGCTTGCGGGCTAGGTACCGGTAAATTGGCATTGCGCGCAGCCCATTGCATACAGCTGATGATCTTTGCCGCGGAATCCATTAACGTGCCATCCCAATCAAAGATGACTAATTTATACGGCTTCATTTAGCTGTTCCATTAATGCAATTAAGGTTGGATCTAATGGCGCATCAAACGTCACTGGTTTTTCTGTTTTCGGATGAAACAAGGTTAACCTTGCTGCATGCAAGAACAAACGTCCGCAGCCTTTATTGCGCATTTGCGCGTCAAATTCGTTGTCACCGTATTTATCATCACATGCAATAGGATGCCCTGCGTGTAAACAATGCACACGAATTTGATGTGTACGCCCAGTTATCGGCGACGCTTCAACCAGTGTCGCGTTATCAAAACGTCGTAAAACGCGGTAGCGCGTTTCTGAAGGTTTACCATCGGGGGAAACACTCACCATACGCTCGCCCGATTGCAAAATGTTTTTCTTTAACGGCGCTTTCACCTTAAAGCGGTTTTCTGGCCAATTACCTGCAACCAACGCTTGATAGCGTTTATCCATTTGCCCTTCGCGCAGTTGCATATGCATATTGCGTAGCGCAGAACGCTTTTTGGCAACCAAAATACAACCCGACGTATCTCGGTCTAAGCGGTGAACCAGTTCCATAAAGCGAGCATCTGGGCGAAGCGCACGCAAGCCCTCAATCATACCAAAGCTCAGCCCACTGCCGCCATGTACGGCAAGACCTGAAGGCTTATTGATCACCATAAAATGGTCGTCTTCATATAAAATGTGCGACTCAAGGTTGGCAATCTTCTCGAGTTTAGGTGACGGCGTATCTGGCTTTTCAGAAACGCGAACCGGAGGCACACGTACAACATCGCCAACCTGAATTTTGTATTCAGGTTTTACGCGTTTTTTGTTCACTCGTACTTCACCTTTGCGCAAAATACGATAGATCATACTTTTAGGTACGCCCTTCAAATGCGTGCGTAAAAAGTTATCGATGCGCTGGCCAGCTTGATCTGGGTCGGGCTCAATAAAAGTGACTTGTGAATAGGGGGTATTGGCTTCTTCTTTCATGGGCGCGGATTCTACCCTATTTATCTGCGTTCTGTTACGAGTTTTCTTATCCGCGACTAAAAATAACCAGAAAACCCACGATAATTGTTCGTAACCTGCCACCTTACGGAAATAAATTAATCAAGCTATGCACTGATTTGTAAGGCGTTTTCTTGAACAATTAAAAATCCTTTAAGTTCATCTGTGTATCGCTTGCTAAATTTGCGATTTTAATGCGATAATCCTTATGATTTTTAACGGATTTCAAAACCGAAAAATCACGTGAACTTAGTGTCAGAAAATTTGCTGCGACGGTAAAGTTACAATTCATAACCTGTAACGCCGCCCTGATGCCAGTACTAAAGCTTCAGGAAGACAGGCACGATCGCAGCCTTACAAAACAATAAAGTTCGCCGTTTTAGTTACAGAATTGAATTGACTGAGTCCATTGATTTAAGACCAATCAGTGGCAATTTTAAAAAAGAATGTAAAACAAGGGGGCTTGTCGTTCCCGACACCCAACTAGGCAGAAGCTCGCCTTTGCTTAATAGTGAATGCGAATGCAGTAATGGGTAATACGACAAAACAACAAACTCCCCGTCGAGTCGAGAGACTGCGCGGTGAGGGTTTGCACATGTCACTTTAATTTTGTATCTCAACGGCTGCAAACTCAGAGTTAGATACAATGAAAAGAATGCTAATTAATGCAACTCAGCAAGAAGAGTTGCGCGTAGCCCTCGTAGACGGGCAACGTCTGTACGATCTGGACATCGAAAGCCCAGGACACGAACAAAAGAAAGCCAACATCTACAAAGGCAAAATTACCCGCGTAGAGCCCAGCCTTGAAGCAGCTTTCGTCGACTACGGTGCTGAGCGCCACGGTTTCCTTCCTCTTAAAGAAATTGCCCGTACTTACTTCCCTAAAGGTTATAAATTCGAAGGTCGTCCAAACATCAAAGATGTGATCAGCGAAGGCCAAGAAGTAATCGTTCAAATCGACAAAGAAGAGCGTGGCCAAAAAGGCGCAGCGCTGACAACCTTCTTATCACTTGCCGGTAGCTATTTGGTATTAATGCCGAATAACCCACGAGCAGGCGGTATTTCGCGTCGTATCGAGGGCGATGAACGCACAGACCTAAAACAAGCGTTAAGTAAGCTTGACCTACCTGACGGTATGGGCTTAATCGTACGTACTGCAGGTGTTGGTAAATCTTACGAAGAACTCGAATGGGATTTACGTGTTCTATTGCGCCATTGGGAAGCGATTTCCAGTGTTGCAGAAGAGCGTGCCGCACCATTCTTAATTCACCAAGAAAGTAACGTTATTGTTCGTGCTATCCGTGATTATTTACGCCGTGACATCGGTGAGATCCTCATCGACAAAACCAGTATTTACGAACAAGCGCTACAGCACATTCAACTCGTCCGCCCTGATTTTGCTAACCGAGTAAAACTCTATCGCGGCGATGTACCATTGTTCAGCCACTACCAAATTGAAAGCCAAATTGAATCGGCGTTCCAACGCGAAGTGCGTTTGCCTTCTGGTGGCTCTATTGTAATCGACCCAACAGAAGCCCTTACTTCTATCGATATTAACTCTGCCCGCGCAACGAAAGGCGGAGATATCGAAGAAACGGCGCTTAACACTAACTTAGAAGCTGCCGACGAAATTGCTCGACAATTACGCCTACGGGATTTAGGTGGTTTGGTCGTGATCGATTTTATCGACATGACACCAGTACGCCATCAACGCGAAGTTGAAAACCGCATGAAAGATGCGGTACGTCCTGACCGTGCACGTGTGCAACTTGGACGCATTTCTCGTTTCGGCCTATTAGAAATGTCTCGTCAACGGTTACGCCCTTCTCTAGGTGAGTCGGCGCATAACGTATGCCCTCGTTGTTCTGGTCACGGCACTATTCGCGGTACAGAGTCTTTAGCGCTGTCTATTTTGCGCATTCTTGAAGAAGAGAGCTTAAAAGACAATACAGGGCAAATTGAGGCGCAATTGCCTGTTTCTGTTGCGACCTATTTGGTTAACGAAAAACGCAAATCGTTGAATGTGATCGAGAAACGCCATGGCGTTAATTTGCTTATCATTCCAAATCCAAACTTGGATACACCTCATTATCAGGTGATTCGTCATCGTCCTGACGACGTGATTACTGATGCCAGTTACAACATTGAATTGGCAGAGGTAGACGAAACTGAAAACGACAAAGCCTCTACGCAGCCTGTAAAACGTGAACAACCTGCCCTTCAAGGTTTTATCGCTCCTGATCAAGCCGCGCCGGTTGTTGCACCAAAAGCAGAAAAAGCCGAAGCATCGGCGCCAAGCTTATTGAGTAAAATTGCCGCTTGGCTAAAAGGCTTGTTCGCAACTGAAGAAGAAGAGAAGCAGGAACAAGAGAAAAAGTCTTCGCGTAACAACCAAAACAACCGCCGTCGTCAACAGGGTGATAATCGCAATCGCAACACCCGTAACCGTCGTCGTAAACCTGATGCTGCTAAAAAAGCAGAACAACAAGGGAATAAAGACGCCAAACAAGACGACAAGCAACAAGCTAATCGCAAGTCTGACGACAAGCGTACAAAAGGTCGTAATAAGTCTAGAAAACCACAAAATGAGTCGGTAGAAGAAAGCGACGACAACAAAGCCCAAAATGCTGAGCAGCAAAACCAAGCGCCGAAGCAGAAAAAGGTAAGAGAACGTCGTAAACGTCGTGATAACCGTCGCAGTGTTCGCCTTGATCAAAATGGTGAAAATGCCACTGAACAACAAACCACTAAACAGCCTAAGCAGCCTAAGCCTGAAGCTGAAAAATCAGCCGAGCCTGTAGCAAAAGCAGACGAAGTGGTAACAAATGCGACAACAGTGGATGCAACTGAAACTGCAGCCGCAAAAGCGCCTTCTCCTGCCAAGGAAAAAGCGTCGACAGAAAGCCAAAGCGCTGAACCAAAAGCGACTGATACTGACGCTTCATCTTCTAACAATGAGCAGGATGAAGACAAGCAGCAGAAGCAAGATGGCAGCAGCCGTAGCCGCAGCCGTCGCTCACCTCGTCATGCTCGCGCAGCTGGACAACGTCGTAAGAAAGAACAAGCAGAGAGCGG
This sequence comes from Alteromonas sp. ABE4_545, assembly GCF_056161325.1. Classification (NCBI taxonomy): domain Bacteria; kingdom Pseudomonadati; phylum Pseudomonadota; class Gammaproteobacteria; order Alteromonadales; family Alteromonadaceae; genus Alteromonas; species Alteromonas sp. ABE4_545. The sequence goes on along the minus strand of NZ_JBSWYY010000001.1, from coordinate 497,479 downwards.
CGAGAAAGCCAAACAGGACGAATTGCAATTTGATGCTCCTGTAGAGGCCACTGACGCACCAGCTCAATCGGCACCAGCCAAAGAAGCTGACGTTGAAACGAAAGCCGCTGCGCCGGTTGAAGATGCTACGCCGCTAGAAAACACTGCACCTGAGCAAGTTGAAATTGAATTGGAAGCAGCGCCGGCAGCCGCTCCGGTTGAATCATCAGCTGAAGCTAGCGAACCAGAAGCCGTAACGCCGACTGTTGAAACAACGGCAACAGCAACTGAAACTGTTAGCGAAGAAGTTGAGCCGGAAGCGACGCCAGAAGCAGCAGTTGAAGCTTCACCAGAAGCAGAAACTGTAGCAGAAGAAGTGCAAGCACCTGCTGAAGAAGCCACGCCAATCAGCGACGCTGCACCAGCAGAAGTACCTGCTGAACCAGTTGCTGACACGCCAGCCCCTGAAGCTACCGTTGAAACAAAAACGGAAGTAACAGACACGGTTGAAACAGCGTCTGAGCCAGTAGCAACACAAGCGCCAGAAGCGGCATTCCAAATTGCGTCTAGCTTAGGTCGTGTACGTGCTTCTCACCCAATGGCATCACCAGCAAAAGTTGAAGGTGACTTTGCTGAGATTTCATTGGTGGCTCGAGCAGATGATGCGCGTCCTGCATTAGTCGTGTCGGGTAGATATGCGGCCATGGCATGTAAGCATGCTGGTGCCTCTGCACCGACAACACGCCCAGAAAGCGTATAACAATGAACGGGCTGTGTGAAAACACAGCCCGTTTTTTATGTCCTCTTCCCCATACGTTCCTTCATCAATTAATCAGCTCCACCCCAAACTGTTACCTTGGTTAAAAAAAATCGCGCCGGTAGATGCCAGTGACGTAATGCCCATCCAAGCGTTATGGAACAATTACGGCCAGATTGTCCGTTTTTATCATCGCAATGACCAACAACACTATATCGCAAAGCTTGTATGCCCTGATCCAGCGTCTCGTCACCCGAAAGGTTGGCAATCTACCATCGGGCATGAACGGAAATGCCGCTCTTACGAGGTAGAAACACATTTTTATCAACGTATGTCAGCGCTCACGCCTCAATTTGCAATACCTGAATTGGTATTCACTCAAACCGACAATACGGGCGCAAAACTGCTTGTTCTATCTGATTTGAATACGTTGGGATACACCCACCGTCACACAATGTTATCTGTAGCGCAGTGTAAACCAGTGTTAGATTGGCTGGCGCATTTTCACAGCGTGCATTTGCAGCGAGATACACAAGGATTGTGGCCACAAGGTTGCTACTGGCACCTGGATACACGACAAGAAGAATGGGAAGCGATGCAAGATACCCTGTTGAAGCGTGCGGCGGTGCAGTTAGACGAACGCCTTCGCACCGCCCATTTCCAAACTTGGGTTCATGGTGATGCCAAAGTCGCTAATTTTTGCTTCTCTCCTACTGGCGAGCCAGCAGGAGTAGACTTTCAATATGTGGGGGCTGGTGTAGGTGTTATCGACGTGGCTTATTTTCTTGGTAGCGCTCTGTCTGACACTGATTTATTGAAGAATACAGACTCGTTGCTCGATTATTACTTTGAGCAATTAGCAGCATACTTAGCGGTGTATCACCCTAGCCTGCCTAGCCACGCCCTTATTGAAGAGTGGCAAGGTTTATACAATATCGCCGTCGCCGACTTCCACCGTTTTTTAAAAGGTTGGAGCCCTGAGCATTGGAAGATCAATCAAGACATGACACAGCGCACAGAGGCTGCGTTGCACAGCCTCTAATTCGAGTTGATTTAGCACGAATTGCGGCGTGTTAGTGAAACAACCAAGCCGTTATTTCTTGCGCCCCAAACATAACAATTTCAAAGGCAATAAGAATAATAATGATCCATTCTAAAAACGAAGAGTGTTTGTGCTTCAATTCATCAGCCAACATTTCGAACAATTCATGAATTACATTTAATTTGTTCGATAGCAATTCAACACGGGTGCGAATATCAAGGTATTTTGCACACGCATTGTAGGCACTTTCATATTCTGGAAATTCCCAAAAAAATTCCGGCGTATCAAGCAAACCATAATGTAAAAAGATATCGCTCTTAGTACTGAACAGATGGCCGCGTATGCTGGCGATATCCCGTCGGCTTAAATCAATTTTTCCGGTTTCAGCTAGCGCTTTGGGCAAATGCCCATAAGTCGCGATAGTCTCTTGGGCGCGATGCTCGTACTCATTGAGCTTAATCGATTGAGCCAAGCCATGGCTCACCGCTAAACGCTGCAACGGATTGTCTTCACTCAGAGTGATTAAATCTTTCTGCAAACGCAACTCCTGCCCTTCTACTGCAAAACGGAAATGCTCTTGATGTTTGGTCGTTACGCGATCTTTGGTTAAGTGCAATCGGTGAAGTAGAGCCAAGCGTTCATCTTCGTCTATTCCCCAAAATACAATTACACCATAATCGAAAAGCCACGCTTCACCGCCAGGAACTTGAATATGCAATGCATCGCGATAGCGTGTACCAGTATCGGCAGCCAAGCCTTCAGTAGGCACTAATTCGCCTAGTTCATAAACAGACAGGCGGTTATTTGAAAAAGTCATCGTCCAAAACTCTGTATAAAATTTTGGCGGATTATGCGCGTTAAAGAACGGATCACCTAGCGATTTCAGGGCGATAAAATTTGCTCTTTAAGACAAAGAATTTTCATCGCTACAGAAACAAAAATGCAGCGTCGAAACACCTTCGACACTGCACTTTTCAATCAATAACTTTCGCTGTTTTACCAGGTTAAATCGTCAGGAATTTCGTAATCGGCGTACCAATCATCTTCTTCTGATTTTTCTTTGTTTTCTTCCCTTACATCTGCGCGGTAAACCACGGTTTCGGGAATACGTTGTATGATTTTATCCGCAACGGGCATCGGCACGAGTGCGTAATCATCGTCATACTTTACAACAGCTAAACGCGCATCTAATACTTGCTTGTGAACTTCGTCACTTACATACATGCGTTTTACCACATTGTCGTCAGTAAAGTTCAACAGTGTATCGCCATTTCCCTTGGGCTGAATATTCACTGTAATCAGTTGGCGAACCTGTGCAACAATGGCTTTTTTCTCAACCTCAGCTTGACGCTGCTGATTGAGTTCGCGGTCGCGTTGTTTCTTCGCTTCCACCGCCTGTTGCGCGGCAATTTGATTTTCATCCAGCACAGGCTGCTTCTGCTTGCCTTTCTGCTTTTGCTTCTTGCGCTTATCGGCGCGCGCCTGCTTGGCGGACGCTTTGTCCGTCAAGCCTGCTTTTAATAATTGCTCTTGTAATGACAAGGCCATTATTTTTACCTCTTTCTAACTCGTTACTTCTTCGCTTTCTTGGCTTGTTCAGCCCACTTGCCATCTTGATACCAAGCAGACCAGCCCGTTGCTTTACCATTGGCATCTTCCGACATCACGTATTGCTGTTTAGTTTTACGGCTGTAACGCACAACGGTCGGGTTACCATCTGGGTCTTTAGCTGGCGCATCGGCGAGATAATAGAATTTCGGTGAAATTCGGTCTCGGAAACGCACAAGCTCTTCCACTTTAGGTGCACGTGTTTCACGAGATTTCGGGAAGTTATGCGCAGCTAAGAATATGCCAGAAGCCCCGTCACGCAGCACAAAGTGCGCGTCTGATTTTTCACAAGGTAACTCTGGCAAATCTACCGGATCTTCCTTCGGTGGCGCAGCTTCACCATTGCGCAACAGCTTACGGGTGTTTTTACATTCGGTATTAGTACAGCCGAAGTATTTCCCAAAGCGACCGTTTTTCAGTTCCATGTCGCTACCGCATTTATCACATTCGATAATGGGGCCGTCATAGCCTTTGATCTTAAAGGTACCTTCTTCAATTTGCGTACCCGGACAAGCTGGCGCATTACCACAAACGTGAAGTTTTCGGCCTTCATCAACCAGGTAGCTGTCCATCGCTGTGCCACACAGGTCACAACGACGTTTAGAACGCAAGGTTTCTGTCTCGAGTTCTTCTTCGTTGTCCACTTTCACCACTTCATCACCAGAAGTGAGGTTCATGGTGTTAGTACAGCGTTCCTTAGGAGGTAAATTATAACCCGAACAGCCTAAGAACACACCTGTACTTGCGGTACGCACGTTCATTTCACGACCGCATTTACCACATTCAATACCTGCTGGTATTGCCTGATTCGGGCGCATACCGCCGTTGTCTGGGTCTTTTTCTGCCGTCAGCAATTTCGCGTAAAAATCGGTGTAGAAATTATCGAGTACATGCTTCCAGTTTTTGTGACCTTCAGCAATGTCATCGAGCTGTTGCTCCATGTTTGCTGTAAAGTCATAGCTGATCAAGTCATCGAAATTTTCTAACAAACGGTCGTTGACGATTTCACCCATTTTTTCAGCGTAAAAACGCTTGTTCTCAAGTCGCACATAACCGCGATCTTGAATGGTTGAGATAATACTCGCGTATGTTGAAGGTCGACCAATACCGCGCTTTTCTAACTCTTTAACCAATGAAGCTTCGTTGAAGCGCGCCACAGGTTTAGTGAAGTGCTGTTTTAGGTCTAATGCTGACAAATCGAGTTTTTCACCCGGCTTCACATCTGGCAAGGTTAACTCTTCCTCGCCTCTCTTCTTGAGCTGTGGTTGAACACGGGTCCAACCATCAAATTTCAATACCCGACCTTTGGCCGTTAACTCGTAATCACCCGCAGACACTTTGATCGTTGTTGCATCGTATTTGGCTGGGGTCATCTGGCAAGCAACAAACTGACGCCAAATCAGCTCATAAAGGCGCTGAGCGTCTCTTTCCATGTCACCTAGGCTAGCAGCCTTAATATTCACGTTCGACGGTCTGATAGCTTCGTGAGCCTCTTGTGCGCCCTCTTTGCTGCCATAGCGATTAGGCGACTCAGGCATATACTTGCTACCGAACTCACTTTCGATGTAACCACGACAGCTATCCAGCGCTTCCTGACTCAAGTTTGTAGAGTCTGTACGCATATAGGTGATGTGGCCGGCTTCGTATAGTCGCTGAGCCAACATCATGGTTTTCTTAACGCCAAAGCCCAAACGAGTGCTCGCCGCTTGTTGCAGTGTAGATGTGATAAACGGCGCAGAAGGACGGCTTTGCGTAGGCTTAGACTCACGACTATCAACCAGATAGTTCGCGGCTTTTAAGTCGGCTACGGCTTTGTCGGCTTGCGCTTTGTTCGTGGGTTTAAATGCTTTACCAGCGTGACGAGCAACCAACATGCGAAGCTGATCTTTGCTCGCGTTGGTCATGTCGGCATGAATATCCCAGAACTCTTCTGGCACAAACGCTTTAATCTCACGCTCGCGTTCAACAACCAATCGCACTGCAACCGATTGCACTCGCCCAGCAGATAGCCCACGAGCAATTTTCTTCCACAACAACGGTGACACCATAAAGCCCACAACACGGTCGAGAAAACGACGGGCTTGCTGGGCATTAACGCGATCAACGTTCACTTCGCCGGGATCGGAGAAAGCGTCCTGAATCGCATTTTTGGTAATCTCGTTAAACACCACGCGCTGGTAGGTTTTGCCTTTCGAACCAAGCAGCTCTTGTAAATGCCATGCAATTGCCTCTCCCTCGCGGTCCAAATCGGTTGCGAGATAGATAGTGTCGGCATCTTTGGCGAGCTTCTTAAGTTCGTTTACAACTTTTTCTTTACCTTGCAGAATTTGATAGTGCGCCTTCCAGTTTTGTTCTGGGTCGACACCCATGCGATCCACAAGCTTTTTATACTCGTGTTTACGCAAATATTCTTCACGCTCTGCATCTGGTAATGTTTTTAATTCTTTCGCGCTTTTTTTCGCTTCGACCTGACCTAATGCCTTAGTCGGAAGATCGCGAACGTGGCCAACCGAACTTTTTACGATAAAATTTTTACCGAGATATTTATTTATTGTTTTCGCTTTGGCTGGCGACTCGACTATGACCAGTGATTTTGCCATATAATTGAAATAAACCTTTGATTATTAGGTATTTTTTATCTTATACCTAGTGAGAACTCGAGGTAACAGCGGCCTTCGCTCCTCGCTTTGCTTTTTTAACATATATCGACAAAGTGAATGGAAAACAAGTTCTTCTTCATACTTATTCTAAATTGTCGCTTTTCCCAACAGAGAAACTGTTCACATTTTAGCCAATGCAATTGGCAGCGCCAGTAAAACACGTATAATGCCGCTCATTCAACCTGTATCCGCAGTGAATTTTGCCAAGTTTATCGCAGGGTTAACACCTGCAATTTAAACATTGGTTATAAAAAGGCATGCTTTTTAAAGCGAGAGCGGAAATCGTAAGTGAGGACACATGAAGCAATTTGAAGTGAATTTCGATGGTCTAGTCGGCCCTACCCACAACTACGCGGGATTGTCGTTTGGTAACGTAGCATCACTGAATAATGCCAGTAGCGCAAGCAGCCCAAAACAAGCGGCAAAACAAGGGTTAGCAAAAATGAAGGCCCTCACCGATCTCGGTATGGTTCAGGGTGTCCTTGCCCCACAGGAACGTCCTGATGTAGCTGCACTGCGTCGTTTAGGCTTTACCGGTTCCGACGCGACCGTGCTTGAGCAAGCGGCAAAACAGTCGCGCGAAATATTCTTAGCATGTTGCTCTGCATCGAGTATGTGGACCGCCAATGCCGCTACTGTATCACCCAGCGCTGACACAGCAGATGGCCGCGTGCACTTCACACCGGCTAACTTGACCAACAAGTTTCACCGTTCACTAGAACCTCAGGTCACTGGGCGCATTCTCAAAGCCACCTTTGCCAACGACAAATATTTTGCCCATCACCAACACTTGCCCGACAACGAGCACTTTGGTGACGAAGGTGCGGCGAACCACACTCGCCTGTGCAGCAACTATGGTGCGCCTGGTCTGGAAATGTTTGTATACGGGCGTCATGCTTTTAACCCCAATGCGCCAGCTCCGAAGCGCTACCCCGCTCGCCAAACGCTTGAGTCTTGTCAGGCCATTGCTCGGCTACATGGCTTGAGCGACGAGCAAGTGGTTTATGTGCAGCAAAACCCCGACGTCATCGACCAAGGTGTATTCCACAATGATGTTATTGCTGTGGGTAACCAAAATGTACTTTTCTACCACCAACAGGCGTTCTACAACACAGAGTCGGCTTTAGCGGAAATTCGCCGCAAATTCGACGGTGATGAGTTGCATTTCATCGAAGTTAAAAACGAAGAAGTTAGCGTTGCAGACGCGGTAAAAACCTATTTATTTAACACGCAAATTCTCACATTACCGAATAACGAAATGGCCATCATTGCACCATCGGAATGTCAGGAAAATGAAGTGGTTTCTCGCTACCTCAGTGAATTAGTTGAGCGTGACACACCGATTAAAGCGGTAAAATATTTCGACGTTAAACAAAGTATGCGCAATGGCGGAGGCCCTGCTTGCTTGCGTTTACGTGTTGCACTAACAGAACAAGAGCTTGATGCGGTAAACCCGTACACCTTGATTAACGATATGCAATTTGAGCGCTTGAATAAATGGGTAGAAAAACACTACCGCGATGAATTGTATGAAGATGATTTACGCGACCCTCAGCTACTTATGGAGTCTCGTACTGCATTGGATGAACTGACACAAATTATGAAACTCGGTTCGGTTTACCCTTTCCAGCAAGACTGATATCCATAAACACCTAAAACGCACAAAGCCGAGTCAATGACTCGGCTTTGTTGTCTGTACTTAATTTGTATCGAAACAGCTTGTTCCTGTTCCCCACGGGCTAGAGGGCGGCGCGGCACCGTTAGTTTGTCTATCTTCGGTAGAAACGCCGAGAATGTAATTCATACTTTCTACAGACTCACTACCTGAAGACTCACCGCGAGCGGTAATACTCAATTGTACCCAAGGCCCATATTGCTTGGGATAATTCAAATATACCAATGCCTGACCATTTTCATCAGTAGTGGCATCCGCATCGAGAGAAGCAACGTTACCAGGCGTAAGCTCACCATCACCATTGTCGTCTTCACCTTCGTCTAAAATACCATTGCCATTCGCATCTTCATTTGGGCAGGTAGCAGTGACTACAGCAACGTAAATCGATGCCTCAGCATTCCATTCCCACTCTCCTTTGTAATAGGCATTACCATCTGTAATCGATACTGGCGTCGCAGAGAAAGTAAGAGAAGCCGACTCAACTGGGTTTGCATCGGCATCTGTTACAAATACCGCAAATTCTTTTTGATATGTCGACTGTTGAGGCGCTTCAATCAAATTACCGGTACCCAATGAAATATCGAATGGGCGATCGCCAACCGTTATTGCAGTGGTATCGGTCACTGTAGGTGTGTCGTTTACATAGGCAGTAATTTGCACACTTTGATAGGTACTTACCGCGTTCGATTCATAAACAGTAGTGGCAATTCCGCGTTTATCCGTGCGACTTTGGGCGTCAGTTAGATTGCCGTTAGACACATCGCTAACAGAGAAATTAACCAGTTTATTGCGAACTCGGTTACCCAGCGCATCAAGAACAACCGCAGAAATGGTACTAGACTGTCCATCCGGCCCAATAGAGTCAGGGGTCGCATCCACAATAATGGTTGCAGCATCTTCCGCAATAAAAGCAATTTCAATTTGTGTAGATACCTGTGCACCTGTGCCACCTGTACCTACCGCAGAAATACTGGCTGTACCCGCGTTATCCGACTCAATGGTAAATGTTGCCTGGCCGTTACTATTGGTTGTTGTGTCAGCCACAGTAATCGTGCCACGAGACGCGCTAAAACTCACCGCCCCACCAGAAAATGGCGACGACTCTCGCAACCACTGGATCGTGAGCGTGGTTGGGGTATTCAAAGGAATATCATCATTCACATCATCGACGTCAGGTGGGTCAACAAAGTAGAACTGGTCTTGTTGAACCGATATTTCGTACGTCGTTATTGCACTAAGCGCCGATGCGATAATGGTATACGTGCCTGATGCAGTGGCGGTAAAATCAACAGTAGCACGTCCCGCATTAGACGTTGTAGGCGCCGCGTCATCCAAAGTCGTAGCCGTTACGTCATTATCATTTTCATCTTCAACTATTAAGGTAATGGTTTCACCGCTAATACCATTGTTGTCTGAGTCTTCAAGATTAATGGTTAACGCCGCGGTATCATCTATGATCACCGAATTGGCACCGTTAATATCAATTTCAGTCCCGACTACGTCAATATCGAGTGTTTGGGTTAAATCAGTGGTCGCAGACACACTCGCCGTAACGGTAATAGTTCTATTTTCATAATCACCACCGGTGCGCAGTAACACCACTGCTATACCATTGTCATCAGTGACGGGTTGAGTTTCTGCAATTGCCGCATTAGCGTTAGCAGAAAAACTCACAGTGACACCTGACAACAGGATGTTTTGCGCGTTTTTTACAATCGCTTGTAATTCAATTTCATCTGAACCACTCGACGCGAGCTGTGCCTGACTTGCAAACAATTCTAACGACGTGGGTTGAGCGACAGCCGCTGTAGTGCCAGACGATGTAAAACCAACTGTGGCAGTTTCGCCGCTGTCTAGGCTTGCGGTGATCAACGCGCTGCCAGAGTTTTCCCCTACTATCAACCCTATTGAGGCAACGCCTTGACTGTTGGTTAGCGCTGTACCAGCATCGTTGCCAAACGTGGCTAACCCTTCTATTGAGAGTGAGAATGACACAAGCTGACCACTTATCGCTTGACCGTTTTGAGTCACAGTGGCTTGAATGGTAAGCGGGTTATCACTACTTAATTCTGTACTCGTCTCTCCACTTTGATCTACCAAAGACAATGTAACGGTATATGCGGTATCAGAACTACCACCATCATCACTGTCGTCACGCTCAAGCGAACCTCCACCACCGCACGCAGTGAGCAAAAGTAGGCTTAACAACAGCGCTGGAAAGGTCAAAAATGTCTTCATAATTGTCTTCCTAGACCTCAATTTCAGATTAATCGGTCGTTTAAGTATTTAAAACTGCACGGAATCTGGCACACTTAGCGTAGCGAAATTAACAATAATGATAATTCCAGGGGAATACGCTATGTCGCAATCCGCACATAAACTCGGTTTAACCGCTCGAATATTTATCGGCATGATCGCCGGTATCGTCGTCGGTTTATTTCTTCAAGGGCTATTCGATGATAGCGGAGATTTACGCTTTTCGTTATTTGGAATCGACGTATCCACGTATGGCATTCTAGTCGATGGTATATTTTCAACTTTGGGGCAGCTATTCATTAACAGCTTGAAAATGCTAGTAGTTCCCCTCGTATTTGTCTCTCTCGTGTGTGGTACTTCCAGCCTTTCAGACCCAAGTAAACTTGGCCGGTTGGGCGTAAAGTCTATCGGGTTGTACATCATGACCACGGCTATCGCGATCACACTAGCTATCTTTTTTGCCACCGTCGTTGGACCGGGCGAAAGTATCAGTATGGCAACAGATGCGACTTTTACACCAAAAGAAGCACCATCTTTAAGTCAAATAATCGTTAACCTCATCCCTACCAACCCTGTTAACGCACTTGCTCAGGGCAACATGTTGCCAATTATCGTGTTTTCAGTGTTATTTGGTGTTGCAATGGCCATGAGCGGTGAAGCAGGTAAACGCGTTGGTGCTTTTTTTGAAGACCTCAACACCATCGTAATGCGCCTTGTGACCATTATCATGAATCTTGCGCCTTACGGCGTGTTCGTATTGATGGCAAAGCTCTTTGCTACCATTGGCTTCGACACTATTTGGAGCTTGGCGAAATATTTCTTCCTCGTTTTATTTGTGTTGTTCGTGCACGGCTTAGTTACCTATCCACTGCTACTAAAATCACTTACTGGTTTGAACCCCCTCATGCTAGTTCGCAAAATGCGTGAGGCGGCCGTATTTGCATTTACAACAGCGAGTTCAAGCGCAACGCTACCTGTCACTATGGAAACGGCTCGACACAAGCTTGGCGTAGGCAAATCTGTATCTTCGTTTACCTTACCTTTAGGCTCAACAATCAACATGGATGGTACGGCGATTATGCAGGGCGTGGCTACTGTCTTCATAGCGCAGGTTTTCAACGTTGACTTGTCAATGGGTGACTATGCAATGGTTGTTTTAACCGCCACTTTGGCCTCGGTCGGCACGGCGGGTGTACCGGGTGTTGGGTTAATTATGCTTGCGATGGTATTACAGCAAGTAAACTTACCTGTAGAAGGTATTGCCTTAATTATCGGTGTGGACCGTTTACTTGATATGACACGTACAGCCGTCAATATTACCGGTGACTGTACAGTGGCTTGTATCGTAGCCAAGAGTGAGAAAGAACTAGACGAAGCAGTATACAATAACCCGGATGCGGGTATTGAAGACGAAAACGTAGACTTTGCTCATTTCGAAAACAACAAAGGCTAATACCCTCCCCTTCATGCCGCAGCTTCTCGCTGCGGCATTTCAAAAACTCTTTCCAGTGCGACAGCTTCCATCCATTAGCATAGTACGAAGAAATAAAGCAAGAGAACCAAAGAAAGAGCGACCAGCAGTGGACAAGCGGGACTATGGAGAAACCAAGGGTGGATGTCTCAGCACAATACCGTAGCGATTACCTTCGGTATAGAAACACGCCGTAAATATGTCCCTATAGGCTCTGCGGCTGCATCCATGCAGCCGAAGGTTTTATACCGAAGATAATCCCTACTACAGTGTTGTATCCGAGCCAGTTTCAATTTTGATTAAAGGCACAAAAGCTAGAATCCCTCAGGAATTTAGAGAGCGCCAAGCGGTGGCAGTGTGCATCAGAAACCGTTCGCCGCAGGGATGCGGCGACACGAGCGTACAGGGAAGTATTCACAGCGTGTTTCTGAGGCACACTGTTACCGCCAAGCGAACGAACTACGAAGACACCAAACTACCCATTCAATGCACTAGCCGGCGAAATCTTCGCCGCACGATGAGCAGGATACAAGGTCGCCAAAACCGACAACACCAACGCCACCACCACCGTCATCCCCACATCAAACCAATGCATATCAGAAGGCAAAAAATCGATGAAATAAATATCACCCGACAATAGATGATGACCCGTCACGTTTTCGACAAACTGCACGATAGAAGCCACATTCGGCGCCACTAAAATTGCGCACACAGTCCCAACCGAGATCCCAACAACACCATTCAACAAACCATGTAGCATAAAGATTTGTTTAATTAACTTATCAGGCGCCCCCATCGTCTTCAAAATAGCAATCGCCGCACGCTTCTCACGCACCGCCATTACCAGAGTTGAAACAATATTAAAGCACGCCACAGCAATAACCAAAGTTAACGCAATGTATACCACCACGCGTACCAATTGAATGTCGTCGTAAAGATGCCCCTGAGTTAAGGTCCAATCAGGCATATAAACCGCTTGAGGAAATGAATAGCCAAATTCTCTGATCAATTGATAAGCATCAAAAGGGTCATTAAATGTAAACCGTAACCCCTGCGCCCCAGCCACCACTTCAGCTTGTTTCGAAGCCGTCGACAAGTGCATCATCGCCATCAGATTATCCATTTCACCGCCAATCGCTAACGCACCAGAAACCGTAAGATGCATCGTTTTCGGCGCTTTAAATGACAGATCATCCGTTACCGAAGGGATAAGAATAGCAATACGATCCCCCACCGATAACCCCAGCTTGTCTATAATCCCCTGACCCAGCAGTACACCTTGTTCGTCAGCCTGAAAACCTTGCCAGTCACTGTCAGAAACTTGCTGTATCCATGCATCGTTTTGTGCATAGTTAACATCGATCCCCGTTAATTCAACGGCTTTAAGCTGTTTTCCTTGTTGAATCATGCCAGTGAGCTTGGTGTAAGGCTGAACCTTTTTCACTCTTGGGTCAGCAGAAAACTCCTTCGCGTATTTTTCCCAATCAAAGATGCCACGATGTGAAATAGCATGTAACTCTCCGTGAGGAATAACCGCCAGCAGACGGTCGCGAAGCTCTTTCTCAAACCCATTCATAATGCTCAGTAAGACAATAAGCACAAAACAACCCAAGCCTATGCCCAAGGTTGAAGAGAAAGAGATAAAAGAAATGTAGCGATTTTTTTGCTTGCCACGGCGAAAACGCTGGGCGATAAGATAACCTAAGCTCATGAGTTAGCCATTAATTTACCACGCGTGAGCGTTAACACTCTGTCCATAGACTGAGCTAGGCTTCTGTCATGGGTCACAACCACGAAACTGGTATTAAGCTGATCACTCAGTTCACATAACAATTGGTAGATTTGCGCACCCGTAGTGTCGTCTAGATTGCCGGTAGGCTCATCAGCCAAGACTATTGAGGGGTCGTTAACCAAGGCACGAGCAATAGCAACACGTTGTCGCTCACCACCTGACAACGCCGCAGGCTGATGGGTTAAACGGTGGCTCAGCCCCACTTTTTCCAGTAATTCGGTTGCTTTTGCCATTGCGGATTTTTTATTCATACCGGCAATTAACAAAGGCATGGCAGTATTTTCAAGTGCGGTAAACTCGGCGAGCAAATGATGAAATTGATAAATAAAGCCCAGCTTTTGATTGCGCAATTTTGCTAGCTGGCTGGAAGATAACTCAAAAATGGCTTGTTGCTCTAGGGTAACCTTCCCCTTAGACGGCGTATCTAAGCCACCTAAAATATGCAATAAGGTACTTTTACCTGAGCCTGAACTACCCAAAATAGCCACTTGCTCACCTGCGGCAAGAGAAAATGACACGTCTTTTAACACGTCGACCGTGTTGTCACCGTCTTGATAACTTTTGCTGATGTGGTCACACACCAAAATGGGTTGGCTGTCCATTGTATCCTCAATTAATCTAGTAGGTACAAGCACTTGAATGCTTCACCACTTGCCAACGTACGTTGAAGCTAGTGTATACCAAACTGCGTAAATATTTAATTGAGACGGCGTGAAATACGCAAATACAGCGTTAATTGATGTAAATAACTATGTATTGGAAATATGTAATGCCATTTGAGGAAAATGGCGGAGCGGACGGGACTCGAACCCGCGACCCCCGGCGTGACAGGCCGGTATTCTAACCAACTGAACTACCGCTCCAACATAGGATATGGGTTTATTGCTTAATGGCGGAGCGGACGGGACTCGAACCCGCGACCCCCGGCGTGACAGGCCGGTATTCTAACCAACTGAACTACCGCTCCAGCAAGCAATAAGGGCGGATACTAAATGGCGGAGCGGACGGGACTCGAACCCGCGACCCCCGGCGTGACAGGCCGGTATTCTAACCAACTGAACTACCGCTCCAGCGGCCTTTAGTAACCTATTGTTGAAAGTGGCGGAGCGGACGGGACTCGAACCCGCGACCCCCGGCGTGACAGGCCGGTATTCTAACCAACTGAACTACCGCTCCACTTTTTCAACTATATCAGTGAGTTACATTGTTTGGGTAAACACCCTGTCCCTCACTGCGGCGCAGATGATACGGTGTCCCCCTAAAGGAGTCAACGGTTTTTTTTGACAAAATCGTGACAAGGCGATCGTTTGCCGCTTTTATCAGCAAATCGATGCATTTATAGCTTAAGTGACGAAATCATGATCAAGTTTACGAGCGATTCGCAGAAACAAATACGGATACCTAAAGATAGAGCGAGCAGCAGTGGGCAGAAGTGGATGTCTCCACTCAATACCGTAGAGATTAGAGCCAGCTTTTCTTTTCCTTAAAAGATTAAAAGCGGGATATACACAGTAAACGAGAGAGCGATAAGCGGTGGCTGTGTCCATCAGAAACCGTTTGCCGCAGGGATGCGGCAACACGAGCGCACACGGATGTGTTTACAGCGCGTTTCTGAGGGACACTGTTACCGCCAAGCGACCGGACTACGAAGAAACTAAGCGAGATGCACAAAGAAAGAGCGACCAGCAGAGGACAAGTTCGAGTCAGAAACCGTTCGCCGCAGGGATGCGGCGACACGAGCGTACAGGGACGTATTCACCGCGTGTTTCTGAGCCGAACCTGTTCACTGCCAAGTGAACTACGAAGAATTCAACTTTAGGAACTAAAGAACTACGAAGAAACGAAGCAAAAGACCCTACTCTTCCACCTCAGGCTTTTTCTTTTTAAATTTACCCAACAGCTTGCCAATAAAACCAACCGACGCTAACGCATCCGCACCATCAACAGTATCAGCCGCCGGAGCAGCAGCCGCTAAAGCCGCCTTACGTTTGCGCTTACGCAAAAATAAAATCACACCAATAACCGATACACCAACCACCACAATACAGCCATTGATGAGTAAAATAAGCATCACCACATCCTGAGGCTCTTCCTCAGGCAAGGCCTCCATCGGCATTTCTTCCATTAATGAAGCCTCAAGATCAGGGACAGCTTCCTCCTCCACAACCTCTTCTTCAGGCTCAGGCGCAAAAAAACTATACTCAGGCACATCAATAATGAAATCCCGGCCATCAACCGTTTTACCATAAGCCGTCATTTTGACCCTGAAAATCCCATAGTCGTAAGCCACAATTTCATGCTCACGCACCTTGTCAGACATATCAGTAATAGAAAAGCTCTGTGACTCGCCATTTGGAAAACGAACTTCACCGTCAACCAACAATGAATGCAGATCAACCAAATCTCTTTCAACATCAATTAATAACGTGTGATAACCCTTGCCCTTCTCGCTTAATTCTACTTCCATTTTAATCGGCGTAGGATAAAGCAGCAGTAAATCGCTAGACAATTCACGCATGTACATAGGGGTTTTAACGCGAAAGATAGGTTGCCACTCCCCCGCAGGCACAGACAAATTGAACTGCCCCGTAAACGTGCCATCCATCGGCGCTTCATCCATACCCTGCCCATTGTCTTCAAAAGTGGCTACCAGCTCATCACCAGCGCCAAAATTGTCATAGTTCGGGTTGTTGGTACTTTTAAACTCAATCGACAAGGCAACGACGTCTCGAAACTGCTTAAACTCGATCGGCTTATCGCCATTAGTTAAGTAGGCCGTTTGTTTGAGAATTTCACCAGAAAAGATAATAGGCGGTAGAGGGTCAGCGTGCAGTTGAATATCACTGAGCACCATCACTTTACTACCCGGGATAATCTGCCCAACCGCTTGCCACGGCCCAGCTACCGGATTTTTAATATGGATCAGATCATAGCTATCACTGTCATACCAAAATATGTCTTTGGAATCGCTATTTTCTACTTGTGTTTGAAATATTTTTGAACCGTCAGGACGCACCAGCACAATAGGTGCAGAGCCGTACTGACGGAAGAACACCATAGTAAGTTCTTTGACATTGTGGTCGACACGAAAACGATTTTGCAGCAGCTTTATACTATTTTGAAATTCATCACCAATATTTTCAATGGGTGAAAAGTCTTCTTCATCTACCGCAGCTCCAGACTGGGCAGACTCCTGAGCATAGACGCCGCTCGCTCCCATACAAAAAGAAAGAAGAAGGCAAAAAGTAACAAAGCGCAAAATCCTGATCTCACTCAGTTGAGGTTTATGACTCTTGGCGCCATAAACATTGTCCACCGGCTTTTTCAACAATATCTAACCGGGCTTCGTGTTGCACTAATTCATCGGCTGACGCCTTGATAACCTTTAATTTATTTCCATTTCTGGCTATTCGTCTAACCGCCATTTCATCGCCGTCGTTAGCACTGTTTCCGGCCAAATTTAACTTTGTTTGGCCACCAGTCATCAACAAATAAACGTCGGCGAGAATTTCCGCATCCAGCAAAGCGCCGTGCAATTCACGGTGGCTGTTGTCGATGCCATAACGGCGGCACAACGCATCAAGGTTGTTCTTTTGTCCCGGATGCATCTGGCGCGCGAGTACTAATGAATCAAGTACCGAACATATTTCAGAGGTTACCGTACCACGAGAACCTGCATGCATCGCAAATTCATGATCCATAAATCCGACGTCGAACGGTGCGTTGTGGATGACAAGCTGCGCTCCGCGAATAAACTCAATAAAATCGTGAGCCACATCGGCGAAAAGTGGTTTGTCTGCGAGAAACTCATTGGTTATACCGTGAACTTCGATCGCTTCTTGTTCAATCTCTCGCTGAGGGTTGATATACACATGAAAGTGATTACCGGTTAACTTACGACCAATCACTTCAACACAACCAATTTCAATGATGCGATGCCCTTCTTTTGGGTCAATACCTGTGGTTTCTGTATCCAATACTATCTGACGCATATCATTTCTTTATTTGAATCATTTTTCAGTTAGTATACCAAGCTAGGTCGTGCAGACCATGTTTATCTGAGAAAAGGAGCCCAAGTGGCAGAAAAAGTGGCGAAAAAAAATATTGCAATCTTTACTGACGGTTCGTGTTTAGGTAATCCCGGCCCCGGTGGCTATGGGGCCGTGATGGTGTACGGCAAACACCGTAAAGAAATGAGTGAAGGTTTTGCGTTAACCACCAATAATCGTATGGAGTTGCTCGCGCCTATCGTCGCGCTAAATGCGCTCACCGAGCCATGTAATGTCGATATTACAACCGACAGTCAGTACGTAAAAAACGGGATAAACTCGTGGATAAAAGGCTGGAAAAAGAACGGATGGCGTACTTCCGCTAAAAAACCGGTGAAAAACGTTGATTTATGGCAGCGTCTAGACGAAGCCGTGCAAAAGCATCATGTAACCTGGCATTGGGTAAAGGGTCACAGTGGCCACCCAGAAAACGAACGTTGTGACGATCTTGCCAGAGACGCCGCTTCGGGCAAAAACCTCAAAGAAGACAAAGGCTACCAAGCGTAGTCTTTGTTTTATCTCATCCGACCTTTTTCATCCCCACTTGTACGCTTCTACACACATATTCCCTCATAGTTCCCGGTCTTAGTCACTCATAGCAACATATAGCATTTTCATGACTATGCTTTTGAGCTTGTTTTTCGCAGCTAGCCAAGCCGCTGATTTGGTTATATTTAAATCAGCTATTGCATCACTCTTTAATTAGTTCTAGTGTAGTAAAAATCGTATAAATTATAAGCAGCGTATAATTAACCATCAAAAGAGTGGCCTATGAAAAGTGAAATCAGCAACATTCCTCAAATCAATACTTCCCGTCGTCAGTGGCTTAAAAATGTAGGGTTGGGGGCGGGTGCCGTTGCGTTAACTGCCTGCATGGATTCAAGTGTGAAAGACTTGAATGCCGCTGGTATGAAAACAGACCACTTCCCTTCTGCTACGCCAAACCTCAATGATGGTCTCATTCGCTTGTCGTCCAATGAAAATGCCTTTGGCCCCTCAGCGAAAGCCGTTGAAGCCATGCAAAGTGAGTTGTTCTATTTAGGGCGTTATACCGATGCCACAGTGAGTGTGTTAGCCGAGAAAATCGCCAAACAAGAAGGTGTGTCTGCCGAGCAGGTTGTCATTACCAATGGCTCATCTCCTATCCTTTTCGGTTATGCCAAATGGATCACGGAAAATGGGAACAAACTGGTGACATCAATGGCGACTTATGAGGGTGTACCCCGTGGCGCTGAATTTATGGGTGCCGATGTGACTTACGTCCCCCTTGATGCCAATATGGATTTCGACTTGGACGCGATTGAAGCTGCCGTCACCGACGACACGACAGCCGTGTACATCTGTAACCCCAACAACCCTGTCGGCCGTGTGCTTGATCCCGCAAAACTCACCGCTTTCGCCAAGCGCGTTTCACAAAAAGCGCAAGTATTTATCGACGAAGCCTACATTGAAATGTCAGATGCCTACCCTGCCAATGTACAAACCAAGCTGGCAGCCGACGGATACAACGTGGTGATTTGTCGTACATTCTCAAAAATACATGCCATGGCTGGGCAACGCCTTGGTTATGCCATTATGCCCGTAGAACAAGCAAAGAAAATGGGAGGCATGCTACGTATGGGTGGCGTGAACTACCTTGGCCTAGTGGCTGGAATGGCGAGCATGGACGACACTGAAAACTTAAATACCATGCGTCAGCGCATTAAAGTTGAGCGCACTAAATTAACCGCCGCAGCAGAGTCACTTGGCCGTCCCTACGCGAAAAACCCACAGGGTAACTTCATCTATTTAGATACAGGCATGCCGCATGACGAGTTCTCGAAAAAGATGCGCGCATTAGGAGTGAAAGTGGTAGGTAGAACTTGGCCGGGCTACGACAGCTGGTCTCGTATTAGCGTAGGAACGCCTGAAGAAACCGACGCCTGTGTGAAAGCGTTGAAAGCCGTATTAGCATAAATCGCTATTAATGTGATCAGACTACAGCCCAGCAACTTGGCCTCGCTGGGCTTTTTTAATGTAGTCTGGGCTTGTTTAGCTAGCCTCACCGCCAGTTTGTGTCAACCAAGTCACCACCAACTTACCTTTGGTATTGTTGCTCGCCATTTGCTCGTGAGCTTCGTTAATGGCATGCACAGAGTAAACACTGTCGAGATTCACTACTAGCTCACCTGACTCGAATAAAGGCAGGTATTGCTCAGTAAACCGTTTAATCAATTGTGCTTTATAAGCATCAGTGCGATTTCTCAACGTACTGCCAATCACTGACCCACGTTTGGCTAACAATTTAGCGAGGTCGAGTTGATCGGCAAAGCGGCCAGCCAGCATTGCAAGATAAACAACTTTACCGTCCATATTCAAAACCGATAAATTTCGATTTAAGTAGTCTCCGCCTACCATATCCAAAATTAAATCTGCGCCCTGCTTTTGCTGTTTTAATTCATTGGCAAAGTCTTGGTCTTTGTAGTTAATGGTGATTGCCGCGCCCATCTCTCGACACAAAGCCAATTTCTCTTCCGACGACGCAGTGGTAGCGGTAGTGACCCCCATCGCTCGGCAAAGTTGCAAAGCAGCTAGCCCCACGCCACTGGCACCACCATGGATCAGCGCAGATTGCCCCCGTTGCAATTGACCAATTTCATCAACCACCTGAAATGCCGTAATAAACACCTCAGTCAATCCCGCGCCTTCTGCCCAGCTTAAATTATCCGGCAACGGCATCAAATGATCGGCATTTACCGCCACCTCTTCAGCATAACCGCCTCCTGCAACTAGGCCACAAACACGGTCTCCAAGTTGCCATTGAGTTACGCCCTCACCAAGCTCAATAATCTCACCCGCCATTTCCAAGCCCAATATTTCACTCTCTCCTGCGGGCGGCGGGTATTTTCCCGCTCGTTGCAGTAGGTCGGCGCGATTAATGCCAAATGCTTTTACCGCCACTCTCACCTGATCGGCCTTGAGTGTAGGGGCATCGCATTCAGCGATGCTGAGCGCTTCTTGAGCGTGACTGACGAACTGCATAGTCATTCCTTTTCTTGGTGTTGATTGAATAAATTGCGATGTAAACACTTTCACTACTACACTTAATTTGTGGGCAATTTCCCAACCTTCAACCCATTGGTATAGCCCTTAAACAATCCGGCTTATTTATTTGCGCAACCTCGCCTACAAAGCTAAAAACCGCTATACTTCGCGCCTTTCGAATTACTGGGTATCGCTATGTCTGCCACTGTTGTATTAAAACCTGAACGCGAAAAATCGCTGAAACGTCGTCATCCTTGGGTCTTTGAGGGGGCTATTGCAACGGTAAAAGGGCGTTGTCGATTAGGTGATACAGTAGAAGTAGTGAGTGCCAAAGGTGAATGGTTAGGCCGTGGGGCTTATTCACCTGAATCTCAAATACGAGTGAGAATGTGGACATTCGACCAGCAAGAAAGTATTGATAACGGCTTTTTCGTGCGCCGTATCGAGCAAGCACTGCGTTTACGTCAGCATGTCATCAAACAAGCCAACACCAATGCCTATCGTCTTGTCGCGGCTGAATCAGACGGCCTGCCTGGCATCACCATAGATGTATACAACAATGTAGCCGTACTGCAGCTACTCAGCGCAGGCGCAGAAAAGCACCGCAATAAAATTGTGTGGGCGGTGACCAAATGCTTACCTACGGTTAGCGTTTATGAGCGCAGTGACGTAGATGTACGCCAAAAAGAAGGGCTTGAGCCACTTACCCAACCGCTGTCCGGTGAACCACCTCGCGAAGTGGAAATTGAGGAAAACGGCGTCCGCATTCTTGTCGATATTGAGCAAGGCCATAAGACCGGATTTTATCTCGACCAACGCGATAACCGAGCTGCAGCAGCCCGCTATACTGAGGGTGCTGACGTTTTAAATTGCTTTAGTTACACAGGCACATTTGCCACCTATGCGTTAAAGGGTGGAGCCAAGCACGTGACCAACGTTGATGTATCACAGCATGCTCTCGATTACGGTGAAAAGCACAGAGAATTAAACGGCTTTGACACCTCACGCTTTGCCCAGATTAAAGGTGATGTGTTTCAGGTGTTGCGTGATTTTCACGAACAACAGCGCCAGTTTGACGTAGTCGTACTCGATCCGCCTAAATTCGTTGACAGCAAAGCCTCACTCAAACGCGCGAGTCGCGGTTATAAAGACATCAACCTTTATGGCATGCACGCTGTGAAGCCGGGCGGTATTTTGCTCACCTTCAGCTGTTCGGGATTAATGCCAGCCGATTTATTTCAAAAAATCGTCGCTGATGCGGCCCTTGATGCCGGAAGAGAAATAAAAATTATCGAGCGCTTGTCACAAGCCCCTGATCACCCTGTGAACGGCACTTACCCTGAGGGTTATTACCTTAAAGGTTTGGTGTGTGAAGTATGCTAAAGCCTGCGCGCTTAGCGAGGTAAAAATAAAAAACTCCGCATTGGCGGAGTTTTTTATTTCGTTATTTCATTTCTGTTATTTCAACGCCGACAATACACGAGGTTTCTGACTCGGGTACGCACCTTACGACTTTAGCTAAGGCCGCCAGTGCCGGTATTTGTGAACTGGTTGAGTCTATACTCACGCTCACTTGTGTGCCCACTTCAATTGATGGTTCTTCTACTTCTAGCGACATACCTGTTGCGCTGATGTCTTTACATACCGCTTGAATAGTACGGCTTGATTCTTCATCGTTAATTTCCATCTGGCATGGAGAATTCACCATCATACGAAAGAAATTGCGTTTATCGTCGTACCCCAACATATCCTTACCTCTCCTAACTCACATTACTAGCAATCCGTGACTCTCGGGTCTGCTGGTCCTACTCACTGGCGCTGTTACACGTCGTGCTTACTGCAAGAACAACATCTTCTCTTCACGTTATAGGGTGTCAATTTACGAATGTCAATGTTAAGAAGACGTTATCTCCAACGTTCAATTTTCGTTCAACCACAATTCCCAGTTAAGTCTTTGTATGTAAGGAACTAAAAATCGTCCAGAAATTGTTGAATACGTTTAACCGAAATTGGGTAAGCCGTCCCTAACTGCTGAGCAAATAAAGAAACGCGTAATTCTTCGATCATCCAACGCCCTTCTAGCAAGGCTGCCGGAACCTGGGCAGACTGGTAACGCTTAAGCACAGCTTCATACGCCGCTGTCGCTTTATCAATCTGCACCTGCTGCAATCGATCGCGATTTGGATCAACCGGTAGTTTTTCTAAACGTCTCGCCAACCCTTTTAAATACCGATTCCAATCTGCGAGCCTGCTTGCGCCTATTACCGACACAAAACCCGGATACACCAACTCATTCAAGTGTTGCTTCACCGCGCCCAGCGCCGCAACCATAGACAAAGGCACGTTTCCTTTCATTTGCTTCTGACATTGATGTGCCAAGGTTAGCCCTGTTTCAACCTGTTGGGCAATTTCCAGCACCTTATCGTTAATATCCGCTCTAACGACATCCAAACAAGCATCAAAATCCGCTTTGCTTCTTACCGCTTTACCTTGTTTGGTTTCAAATTCTGTCACCAAAGCATCGATACCCGCCATAATACAATCATCAATCAGCGCTTTAATCTGACCAAAAGGATTGAAATACAAACCGAGCTTAGCTTTATTTGGCAGCTTTTTCTCCAAGTAGCTCAATGGAGAAGGCATGGCCATTTTAAGTAGTTGATTAACCCCTTGTTGATGTAGCTTTTTCGCTTTGTCTTCTTCATCCACCAGCTCAATATTCACTTTGCCTTTTTGTACAACCAGTGCGGGAAAGGCTTGCACTTCAAAACCACCGTGTTTTTGAGTAAAGGTTTCTGGGAGGCTATCGAAATCCCATGTCTGAATATCTTTGCGCTCCAACTCAGGTGTGGCCGCTTGCTCAAAGGTTTGTTGCACACGGCCCTGTAATTGCGCTTTCAGTGCCGACAAGTCATCACCACTGCCAAGCACATTGTTATCAGCATCTACTACTGCAAAATGCATCACCAAGTGCCGTTCAAGTTGGGTTTGTTGCCAGTCTTCCAATTCCACTGTAATACCGGTCATTCTGCGCAGCTTATGTGTGACCGCTTCGAACAAACTGACCGGTCGCCCCTTGCTGTCGGTCATGGCCATGTCATCTAAACACGCTTGGGCGTAATCTGGCGCTGGAACAAAGTTCCGACGGAGCTTTTTCGGTAGGCCTTTAATCAAAGCCACAATGAGTTCATGACGTAACCCAGGTACAGACCAATCAAAACCAATATCATCGACTTGGTTCAGTAGCGGCAGTGGAATATTCACCGTCACACCATCGTCTGGGGCGTTAGGTTCAAAGTGATAGGTCAGTGGAAAGCGCAAGTTACCTTGCTTCCAAGTATCAGGAAACGCGTTCGCCGTGCTTTGGCCAGGTTGCTGCTTGTATACATCTTCTTCTTTTAAGCGCAGGGCTTCACGTTTATCCGCTTGCTTACAGTATTTTTTGAATGCTGCTTCGTTGTTCACATCCACAGGTAAACGCGCTGCGTAAAAGTCGATCAGGGTTTGCTCGTCGACCATCAAATCTCGACGACGTGTTTTTTGCTCCCATTCATCGGCTTGTTCAAGCAGTGCTTGGTTGTCTTTTAAAAAGTCAAAATTCAGTTTGGTTTCACCCAACACCAACGCTTGTTGAATAAATAACTGTTGTGATACCACAGGATCGATTTGGCTATACACCACATGGCGCTGCGGCACTATGGGTAAACCAAACAAAGTAACTTTTTCACTCGCCACCACAGCGCCACGTTTTTTCGACCAGTGAGGCTCTGAATAATTTGAACGCGTGAGATGCTTAGCAATGGGCTCAACCCACAAAGGGTCGATTTTGGCGTTCATTCTGGCGAATAATCGCGAGGTTTCGACCAATTCAGCCGCCATCACCCACTTAGGGCTGGCTTTAGTGATACCTGAACCGGGGAACAACATAAAGCGGGTATTACGCGCCCCGAGATATTCTTTATCTTTGTCTTTAAAACCTAAATGAGACAACAAGCCAGTACAAATCGACTGATGTACCGCTTGATAGTCGGCTTCTTGTTTACTGATCCCCAAACCAATTTCAGCCACCGACTTTTTCAACTGACTCACAATGTCTTGCCATTCACGCATGCGAAGATAATTGATAAAGTTCGCTTTACACCACTTGCGTAACTGATTTTGACTGAGCGCATTTTGCTGTTCGCGGAAGCCCTGCCACAAGTTCCACAAGGCAATAAAATCCGATTCTTTGTCAGCAAAAACAGCGTGCTTTTCATCGGCTTGCTGACGCTTTTCCTGAGGTCGCTCGCGCGGATCTTGAATCGACAAGCCAGCAGCAATCACCATCACTTCCATCACAGCGTTGTTGTCAGCCGCGGCAATGACCATGCGCGCATAGCGCGGGTCGATGGGTAAACGGGCAATTTTTCGCCCTAATTGAGTGAGTGAGGTTTTACCTTTTTGCTTACTGACCGCTTGAATTTCTTCTAACAATCGGAAGCCGTCATTGATATTGCGATTTTCTGGCGGCTGCACAAAGTCAAAATTGGCAATATCGCCCAGCCCTAATGCCAGCATCTGCAGGATGACAGACGCAAGATTGGTACGCAGTATTTCAGGATCAGTGAATTCTGGACGAGATAGATAGTCTTCCTCACTGTACAAGCGAATGCAGATCCCCTCTGATACCCGCCCGCATCGACCTGCACGCTGGTTAGCCGAGGCCTGAGAAATGGGCTCTATGGGTAAGCGTTGCACTTTACTGCGTGCACTATAACGAGAAATACGTGCGGTACCTGGGTCGATCACGTATTTTATGCCCGGTACGGTGAGTGACGTTTCTGCTACGTTGGTCGCCAAAACAATGCGCTGACCACTATGAGACTGGAATATCCGATTTTGTTCACTGGCAGATAAGCGCGCATACAAGGGCACGATTTCTGTGTGTTTGTATTTCTGTTTTTCCAACGCATCTTGGGTATCGCGAATTTCTCGCTCACCACTTAAAAATACTAAAATATCCCCAGGCGCTTCACTTTTCAGTTCATCAACGGCAGCAATAATGGCATCGGTTTGATCAACGTCGGCGTCTTCATAACTGTGATAACGCACTTCTACCGGATAAGTACGCCCACTTACTTCAATGATTGGCGCATTACCAAAGTGTCGAGAGAAGCGTTCAGGGTCAATGGTTGCAGACGTAATGATGAGCTTTAATTCAGGGCGTTTCTGCAGAAGCTGCTTTAAATAACCGAGCAAGAAATCAATGTTCAGGCTACGCTCGTGTGCCTCATCGATAATAATGGTGTCATATTGATTGAGAAAGCGGTCTTGCTGCATCTCTGCCAAAAGCATACCGTCAGTCATTAATTTCACATAAGTGTTATCACTCACTTGGTCGGAAAAACGGATCTTAAACCCGACCTTTTCACCTAAGGGTGACTTTAACTCTTCGGCAATACGGGTCGCCACACTGCGCGCAGCAAGACGACGAGGCTGAGTGTGAGCAATCATACCGTCGACACCACGGCCCAGCTCTAAACAAATTTTGGGTAACTGGGTGGTTTTCCCTGAGCCGGTTTCACCTGCAACAATAACAACCTGATTATTAGCAATCGCTTGTTTGATAAAATCTTTTTGTTCACTAACAGGAAGAGGCGGATACTCCACGTCAGGCAATAATTCCTGACGTCTTGTTTTTGCTGCCACCGATTCTGCAACCCGAGCCGCTATGGCTTCATGCTGTTTTTGTTGTTCAGCCGCGTCTTTCATTTGCCCCAATTTGCGAAGCATACGGCGTAGCGGAAACTTGTCTTTGTGTAGACAAGCCTCTAGCAAAGAATACAGAGATTTAATCGATGGTAATGATGTGTCTTGTTGGCTCAAACCGCTTGCCCTTCCTTTCGTTGAGGCAGCGATCCTAGAAGAAGCCGCGTTTCATTTCCAGTATTGTATGACTAACACGGCAAATTCTTCTTTAAAAAACAAAATGTCACCAGCTGCGCAGGGCTAACTCGCTTGCTTATAGCCTGATCGCAAGTGCATATCGATAGCCTTTAATACGTCGGTACGAGTAATGCAGCCAACTAGGTAACCGTCGTCATCCACCACCGGATAGACTTTTGGGACCAAGGTTATCATTTTCTGTGCTATCTCAAGAATCGACGTATAAGGCTTAACGGTTTCTACCGGTGTTGTCATGATGTCTTTCACTCGACACACTTGTTCGCGATAGTAACTCGACTCCATCATGTTGCGAATACAGTCTTGTTCAGAGAGAAATCCTGCGATGCGCCCATTTGCATCGATCACAGGGCCTCCGGTTTGGTGTGAATCCAGCAACCGCTCTACGGCTTCGGCAACTGGCATATCAATATGTAACTTTACTGGGTGATGACTCATATAACGAGCCACTTGAAGTGATTCCATAATGCCTCCCACAGCTTGTTTTCAGTTTTCCAACCTCACAAGCTTGATGTTGTTATGTTGGCAACGCGTACACACAACACACTCACAGCGTGCTCCGCCCTGCTCCTGACTCACTTCCCTAACTGCTCACCTTCCCTGAATACGGGAAATAAAGCCATATTGTTAGCGTAGTCTTAGTTTGAAAAAACAGCGAATGGATTAACAGAAAAAGAACAAAAGTTTAAGAATAGGTGTGCAACGAGCGTTGCACACCGGATAAGTTATTCAGCCCAGTCTTGATAAATACCGATAGAAAGTTTGCCGTCTACGTCGATTTTAGCCCTATACATCCCTTTAGAGTTAAACGGCGTGGCAATATTGCCCTTTGCGTCGATAGCAATTACACCGCCATCGCCACCCGCTTCAACTAAAACGCCCATTACCACCTCGTCTGCGGCCTGCTGCAATGTTAGCCCTTTGTACTTCATACGCGCACAAATATCAGCCGCCACGTGATAACGAATAAAGTACTCGCCGTGACCAGTTGCAGAAACGGCACAACTGTCATTATCGGCATATGTACCAGCGCCAATCACTGGCGAATCACCAATGCGACCATAACGCTTTGCCGTCATCCCGCCCGTTGAGGTGCCAGCGACCAGATTTCCGTCTTTATCCAATACCACCGCCCCTACAGTACCAAAACGTTCGTTGCCTTGCTGACCACCATAAGGCACATGGGCACTTAAAATACGCTTTTTAGCTTTTTCCAGCGCTTTAAATCGTCGCTCTGTATCAAACAAATCATTATCGACCGGCACCATACCTAAAGACTCAGCAAAGGCTTCTGCGCCTTTGCCACTGAGCATCACATGGGGTGACTTTTGCATAACTTGGTAGGCCGCTTCAATAGGGCTACGAATGGTTTTTACACCTGCGACGGCACCCGCATTCATAGTACCGCCATGCATAATTGATGCGTCGAGCTCGTGCTCACCGTCAAAGGTATAAACAGCCCCTATACCTGCATTAAACAAAGGCGAGTTTTCTAACACCTGAATGGCAGCAATTACCGCCTCTTCGCCTTTAGCTCCGGCTTTTAATAGGCGATACCCCGTTTGTGCCGCCTCAGCCAACTTTGCCTTGTATGCAGCTTCTTGTTCGTCGGTCATATTGGCTTTCAGAATTGTGCCCGCGCCACCGTGAATAGCAATCGCCACCGGTGATTCAGCGTGTGCTGAAAACATACTGGTTAAACAAGACACGCCCAATAAAAGCCCTGCTAATTTTTTCATCGTTCACCTTTTTATGTTTATTGTTCTGTGTAGCGTTTAGGTTATACGCAATCGACCCGCCGGCTCTGCACCATTGGTCTTATTTCATCGCCTATGCGTCTGTTTACCCAAATAAGTAACAGCTTGTTTTAACAATACGCTGCTTTATGCAGATAAATAAATGAAATTTAGTAAAATTTACTGTACTCGTTTACTAAATAGCTATAATGAAACAGTGCAACACCTATTCGTTGCCCCCATTATCAGGGTGAATGATGCCGCAGTAAAATCAAGGAGTCAGGGTGTCTCAAAGGGTTTCAAGGATAAGAGAAAAATTAATGCTGTTAGTGATCAGCATTATTATTGGTATCGCACCACTTTATCTCGCGATTCATTATCTCGAAAAAAATTACCGGCAATTATTGCTCGACCAGCAAGTTAATGGCTTGCAACAAATTGAAATTCTGTCCCGAGACATCGTCAACACCCTCGCTTCACTCAACAGTTTAGGAATAGAAAGTTGTAGCCCCGAGGCGATGCTCGCCATGCGCAAACACTTGTTTCTTTCAGACTATATTAAAGACATTGGCTATTTAGAGAACGATGCACTGCAATGCACAACAGGGCTAGGACGTCTCTCACTCCCTTACGAAGAAATAGAGCCTGACTATATTGGCCCGCGCCAAGCCAAAGTGTGGATAAACAAAGGGGTGATTTTGTTCGACAATGAACGCCAAGCGATCATTGTTCGCATGGGAGATTACAACGCCGTTGTCAGCAATGGTTTTCTAAAAGACCTAATTAATCATTATATTCAATGGGAATTGGTGTATACCAGCGACAAAACAACGCTGCACTTAGCCGGCACACCTTCACTGTACGAGCGATACACCGAAGGCCGTGCACTCCCCCACATCGTAGAACAGAGTTGCAGTGATGTTGTCCCTTACTGCATTGTTACCTTTGCTACAAAACAAAACTTTTATCTGTACTACGAGACCACACTGTTGAGCTGGGTCGTTTTATCCTTTATGACGTTTTGCCTTGCCTACGTCATACTGAACCTCCTGCTTCAAAAACACCGTTCTTTGGAATCACGCCTGCTGAGAGGGTTAAATAAACACTGTTTTTATTGCTTATACCAACCCATTGTCAACCTGAGCACGGGTAAGATCATTGGTTGTGAGGTGTTGGCTCGTTTCCAAGATCACAAAGGGGCTATTTTTCCGGACGAGTTTATTCCTGTCATCATTAATAAGAATAAAACTTGGTCTTTCACACGTATTATTCACGATCAGGCTGTCCGTGATATCGAAAAAGCGGCCGCTCTGGTTGAAAACTTCAAACTCAACATTAATTTCTTTGCCAGAGACATTGATTCTGGCCGTATTCTGGAGTTAACCCAAGCCGGTAAACCTCAGCACTTTCAGCCAGTGGTAGAAGTGACCGAAGACGAGCGACTCAGTCAGCAAGGTGCTATCGCCACACTCAACACACTGATTGAAATGGGCTTTCAAGTTGCTATCGACGATTTCGGCACTGGCTATTCAAATTTACACCAGCTCAGAGCTTTTCCTTGCCACACACTGAAAATTGATCGCTCGTTTGTCAGTGAAATGGAAGGTGGAGCAATCCGCTCAACGCTCATTCCCCACATTGTCGACATGGCTGAAAATATCAATGTTGACATTGTCGCAGAAGGTATTGAAAACGACATGCAGCGTCAGGCCTTGTTAGAACTCGGGGTTAAACTGGGCCAGGGTTATATGTTTGGAAAGCCAATGACGATGGACAAACTTTGCGCTCTAATACGCAGTCAGTTAGCAAATCATGGTTAATTGACGCAATCTTCCCCACTCACTTTGCCAGCTATAGATTTATTGGTGCTGACGTGTAATCCTTTGCCGATATTTTTCAGCTTACATCAACATAACGCTGATTTGGCATAAGCATTGGCAAGCATATTCATGGCAAAAGATACATCTGAGCATACGATACTCTGGCACGATTACGAGACATGGGGGGTGAATCCGCAAAAAGATTTTCCATGTCAGTTTGCGGCAATCCGCACCGATATGGATCTGAACGAAGTGGGTAAGCCCATTAATATCATGAGTCAGATACCTAACGACTACTTGCCTCACCCACAAGCCTGCCTTGTTACTGGCCTCACGCCTCAACACAGCTTGCGAGACGGGCTAATTGAAGCCGAATTCGCACAAAAAATTCATGCCGCGATGAGTCAACCCAATACTTGCGTTGCTGGTTATAACAGCATTCGTTTTGACGACGAAGTGAGCCGGTTTTTATTTTATCGCAATTTTTACGACCCTTATGCAAGAGAATGGCGCAATGGCAACAGCCGTTGGGATATTATTGATCTTGCCCGCGCCTGTTATGCACTGAGACCAGAAGGCATTGTGTGGCCGGAAAAAGAAGACGGCACACCCAGCTTTAAACTCGAAGAGTTAACTGCCGCCAACGGTCTCGAACACGGCCATGCTCACGATGCGCTTTCTGATGTAAGAGCGACCATCGCCTTTGCAAAGCTCATTAAAACCAAACAACCTCGCTTGTATGATTTCGCATTTTCACTGCGTAATAAACGCGCGGTAATGGACCAAATAAACTTACAAACACTGACACCTATGCTACATGTGTCGGCTATGTTTCCTGCTATTAACGGCTGTACAAGCTGGGTTTTGCCTGTCGCAAAACACCCAACAAACCCAAATGCCATTGTGTGTATCGACCTCGCGAAAGACCCCACCCCAATATTAACGCTCGACCCAGAGGCTCTGCGCGAACGTTTGTATACAGCGCAAGCTGATTTGGCTGAAGGCGAAACGCGACCAGGTATTAAACTGATACACATCAACAAGTCACCATTTATTACAACAGCGAAAGCCATGACGGCCGAAAACGCACAGCGCTTAGGGCTTGATAGAGAACAATGCCTGGCCCATTATCGACAACTAATGGCCCAGCCAGACGCGCTGAAAAATGTCGTAGCGCTTTACAATACTCCCCATGACGACAAAGAGTTAGACGCAGACCAAGCACTGTATTCGGGTGGCTTTCTCACCGATGACGACAAGCGTTGGTGTGAACGAGTACAACTGGCATCGCCTGAAACCTTAGATGTGTTTGCCAACGAAACACAAAATGCACGGCTAAAAACCCTGCTGTTTCGCTATCGGGCGAGAAACTATCCGCACACATTAACCGCCCAAGAAAGTGAACGTTGGCAGCGCCATCGACAAGCGAAATTACAAGACGGTGATATTAGTACCAGCATTAGCCTTGGTGAATATGGGCTGCAACTTGAACAACTCGCCTACGAGTATGAAAATAACGCCGATAAAATGGCTATTTTAAAAGCCCTTTTTGACTATGCTAAAAACCTTTGACCTTATGAATTTAAGCCCTTACATTAATTGTTAAGCAAATCAATGTATGGGCCGATAAATACAATTGGTCAGGCCTAATGGATGTTGTAATGAATGGCGTAAAAGTAAATTTTGATGATACCCACAGTTTTGTCGACTTAACCATTAACCCGGGTAAACTCGACAACGAACTGAATGCTAAATCGCTTTATGAACAAATCATAAACGATGGCTATGGCGAAGTTTATATCTCGGAAAGTAGCATTAAAAGTGCTTGTGACACCGCGAACCATTACTACAAAACCAAAGATGATTCGACCATTATGGAGCGCATTGGCGAACGTCGTAATGCCGAGGTTGAATTTCGTATAGCCGAAGACAGCATGTCGGCTGTATGTATACTCACCGCTCCTTTCGGTGGTAAATTACCCACCGCCAATACCATTAAAAAAATTGCGCATAACAACCACATTCATCGCGGTATAGGGATGAAAAAAATACGTGCTTTGTTGTCGCAAATTGAACATGCACAACCGGGTACTCGCGTCGAAGGCGTGATTGCCAAAGGTCTTCCTCCAAGAGACGGACGTTCATCGCGTTTTCGTCCTTTGGTCCCCAACGCACTTGATCGCATACTTAAACCACAAACCACCGAAGATAACCGCGTTGATATGCGCAATTTAGGTGACGTGATTTGCGTAAAAGCCAAAACACCTGTATTGCGCCGCGAGCCGCCTACTAAAGGGCGTTCGGGCTTCGATGTTAGAGGCAGCAAGCTCGAAGGGAAAGAAGGCGAATGGACCGACTTTAAACAAGGCAACGGCACTGAAGTTAGCCCGCAAGATAACAACCTGCTATTGGCTGCCATTTCCGGAATGCCCAAATACAAAGACCTAACCATGAACATAGACGACACCTTTATTTGCAATGGTGTCAATGTAGGAAGTGGTCACGTTAATTACGACGGCGCCGTACTCGTCAATGGCGATGTGACAGAAAAAATGCGTATTGTGGCCTCTGGCGACGTCACCATTAACGGCTTTGTCGAGTCTGCTCATATTGAATCTGGCGGCGATATTATTATTACCGAAGGCGCAATGGGAAAAACCCACGAGCAACAACAAGATTTTAGTTGTCATTTAATTGCGTCAGGAAGCGTGCATTTACAGCATGGTCAAGGCATTGATATTAAATGTGCAGGCAATGTAACCGTTACGCGTCAGTTGGCCTACAGCAAAGTGAATTGTGGCGGTGGTGTCATTGTGGGGCAAATAGACAACCCACTGGGTAATTTGTTTGCCTGTGAAATTGTCAGCCAAGAAAAAGTGGTTGCTGGTACATTGGGGGCGGTTTCTGGCAGTACTTTACGCATCGACTTTAGCCCGGGTTTTAACCAGCTCCAAGCGCGAAAAGACACCCTCGATGAACTGTTACAAAACTTAAGAATAAACAACTCTCGTCACAAAGAGAAAATCGCACTGCTAAAAGATAAATTTATTCCTAGTGACATTCGCGACAAGTTTGATTCTGCGGTGGAAATGTTGAAGAGCGAGACCGCGTTGCTGGAATGGATTGAAGCGAAAACGCAGGAAATGAAGTTAGCGAAAGAACAGTATCAAAGAGACGTGAAGTTGATCGCCAACAAGCGTTTGTATTCCGGGGTATCGGTCAAGTTAAACAATCGCCATTGGCGCTCTGAACGAGAGTATGACCGTTCGATGGTAAAATACGAAGGCCACCAGTGGCTGCTCGACCCAATCATGCAAGCGATGTCTTAGTACTCGCCGCCCTTTGAATAAAAAGTACAATACAAAGCACTAACAGCCCTCTAAATAGCGTGGCGATCACACGCTATTTATACTCACGCTCATCAAGTTTTACAGCGTGCAATTTAATGCTCGGTGACTTAGTGTTCGGCTACCATTACGGCACTGCAACTAGAGCGTTTTGCATTGCCCAATGCCTGAGACACTCTGTCGTACCACTCTGTATAGGTTTCATGCTCTTGAAGCGACGCGATGCCAATGCATATTTGAAGCTTGCTAACCTGTGCGTCTTGGTTATTCTCAACACTAAATTTTAGTCTGTCAGCTAGCACTCTCGCCGCAGAAATAGGTGTTTGTGGGCATAAAATTAAAAATTGGTCGGTTGCCCATCGCGCGGCAACATCCACTTCTCGAATACAGCCCAAACACGTGTCTGCGACTTTTTTCAGTATGTCTTCATCAACATATTCGAGTTCTTTGCGCTCAGCCATCACTGGGCCGCAGTGGCACGCCAAATCAATTAACATCATAGTGGCTGGTGTATGAAAACGTTGAAAACGCGATACTTCATCTTCAATTTTATGCAGCATGTAATTGCGATTATACAAGCCAGTTAAAGAGTCGTGAGAAGACAAAAACTCTAAGGTACGGTTTTTCTCTAACAACGCCGACTGCAGTGTTTCAAGCTCTTCTTGTCGGTGTTTAATTTCGGTGTGGTATTGTCGGCTTACGCGCTTTCGCCACATCAGCATGGTCAAAATCATAATTAGCCCCGCGAGCATTAACACCAACAAGCGGTAATCGGTATAGCTGTGAGATTTGAACTGATTCCAACGCTGAAAAATTTCAAATTTCTCTGATTCTGGGATCCGACCGATGGATACATTCAGTCTATCAACCACCTCGGCATGGGCCTTATTCACCCCTATGCTAAACATCTCATTGGGTTCAGCAAACCCTGTGATCACTATGTCTGACAACTGCATTTTATTAATCAGCGCATTCACACTTAATACTGACGCCACCAATACATCGATTTTGCCTTTAGCTAAAAGCTGCAACCCTTCCCCTTCACTATTAACGTATTCAACTTTGATGTTGGGATAGTAGCGTGCAATGTATTCTGCTTGGCGATAGTCTTTCACCACACCAACAATTTCGTGAGTAATGCCTGCGTAACCTTGAAGATTTACACTATTGCGTTTACTCAGCAAAACATGGGGAGAGGCAAAATAAGGCGTTGTGAACGTTAAATAACGCTTTCGATTTGGCGTGGCTTGTATCATTGAAAGTACAAGGCATTTGCCCGTTTGCACATATTCGAGCGATTGTTGCCACGAACTTGTTGGTACAATTTTGAATTTTACATTGGCCAGTCGGCCAATAATATCGAGATAATCAGCAACCAGTCCAATGTGTTGGCCATCTCTCACGGCTTCATAAGGCATCCAGTTGGGGTGTGAACAAAACGTCACCGTGTCTGTTTTAGCTGCATACGCATTCGTAGTCACCGCAAGCAAAAAAATGCAAGCAGTGTTAACTAACTGGCGATAAAGTGTTCTCAGCACAACAGATTTCACGTATTTTTTCTCATTATTCTCCGCGCAGTATCTACAATGCTCACTGCGTTAGCAACCTCAAAACGCAATTTTGGCGCTGTTTTACCGCTTAACGAAAAAAATTGATGCCTGATCAACAATCTACCCAAACAAAGTATTTGGTCAAACAAAAAATAAAAAAGCGAACACGCACAAAGACAACCATCCGCTCAAATACTAGAAAACACGTAAAGATTGCGTAAACAACTTATCATACAAATACAAGGTTCATGGGATCAAAAACCGCGAAAACAGAAGGTTTTTCACAAAAGACGAAATCCGCTATACGAATTTTTGCTCTAATTGTAACTAAATATGTATTGCTGGATTTTTGATCAGTGGTATTTTAGATATAAAACAGTGAGATAACAGACAGCGAACCGAAATATTCAATTCGCTGTCATTGCTATTTCACTGTTTATTTAGCTCAGCGTTAAAGGGCCTCTACGGCAAGCGCTACACCTTCTCCCCCACCGATACAAAGAGAGGCAACCCCTTTAGATACCCCTTTTTGTTTCAGAGCATGGATTAGCGTCACTAAAATCCGCGCTCCGCTAGCACCAATAGGGTGGCCCAATGCACAAGCGCCGCCCTTAATGTTCACCTTCGATGAATCTAAACCTAATTTGTTTATCGCGAGCATAGTGACCATGGCAAACGCTTCGTTTATTTCCCAAAGGTCCACATCGTCTTTGGTCCAACCGGCTTTCGCTAATACCTTCTCCATAGCGCCAACAGGTGCCACAGTAAAATCTTCTGGTGCAATTGAGTTAGTCGCGTGCGCAACAACTTTCGCTAGAGGCGTTAAACCTAATTCTGCGGCTTTGCTTTCACTCATCACCAATAGCGCGGCAGCGCCATCAGAAATAGAACTTGAATTGGCAGCGGTAACCGTGCCGTCTTTCTTGAATGCAGGACGAAGCGAGGGGATCTTTTCGGGTCGCGCGCTACCCGGCCCTTCGTCGGTATCAACAACCACATCGCCTTTGCGTGTCGCTATAGTGACGTCAAATGTTTCGTCTTTAAATGAACCGGTATTAATTGCTTCATTTGCTTTTGAAAGAGACGATAATGCAAATTCGTCCATCATCTCTCGCGTTAGCCCTTCAGCATCAGCTGTAGCTTGTGCAAAGCAACCCATGGCTTGGCCATCGTAGGCATTTTCCAACCCATCCATCATCATATGATCAATGACTTTACCGTGGCCCATCCGGTAGCCGCCTCGCGCTTTTGGCAGCAAGTATGGCGCATTACTCATACTCTCCATACCACCAGCAACGATCACATTGGCCGACCCCGCTTTGATGGCGTCATGCGCTTGCATCACCGCCTTTAGCCCTGAACCACAAACTTTGTTAATCGTAACCACACCCGCCGACAAGGGCATTTCTGCTTTTATTGCAGCTTGACGCGCAGGAGACTGGCCTAAGCCCGCCGGTAACACACACCCCATAATCACTTCATCAATTTCATTGACATCCATGCCACCACTCACTGCTTTAATGGCTGCGGCACCCAATTCGGTCGCGGGAAGTGCAGACAGGCTCCCCATAAAACCGCCCATGGGTGTGCGCTTCGCGGCGACGATCACTACAGATTCATTACTCATATTTGCTTGCCTCTAATCAGTGGTTCTGTCCAATAATCTACTGCTGTAATTGCTAAGCCGTGTATAGAAAACTACACACTTTCAACAACTGGCACGCGTATGTAAACAACACCTCACATTGACGTTACCAAATTGTTACTTTACCTTAACGTTAACCCAAACTTACGTTAACGTAAACATGTCTCAGCGAACCGAGACTGTTTCCCATTAACCGAGTAACTACAGGTATAGACTTCAAGGTATCCAGTATGGCCAAGGACCAACAAGAACCCACTTACACCATCGGCGAGCTGGCGAAGGAATTTGATATTACCCCTCGTTCAATACGCTTTTATGAAGAACAAGAGTTGTTAAGCCCTAAACGCACCGGACTCAATAGAATTTACTGTAACAAAGACAGAGTGCGGTTAAAGCTTATTATGCGTGGTAAGAGGTTGGGCTTCTCACTGGCTGAAGTGAAAAACTTGTTTGAGCTGTACGACACCAATCCGAATTCTAGCTTGCAATTAGAAACGATGCTTCACCTCACCGAGCAAAAACGCGCGGTGCTGCGCCAACAACTCGAAGACATTCAAATGCTGATGTCTGAGCTTGACGAATTGGAGCAACGTTGCCGTGAAGAGCTGATCGAATTACAACAAGGTAACCGCTTATGAGCACCTACTACCCTACACTTAACTTTGACCTTGGCGAAGATATCGACATGCTACGCGAACAGATCGCGTTGTTTGCTCGCCAAGAAATTGCCCCTCTGGCAGAAAAAGCTGACCAAGAAAACAGCTTTCCCAATGAATTATGGCACAAATTTGGAGAAATGGGACTTTTAGGCATAACCGTTTCTGAGCACTATGGCGGCGTAGATATGGGCTACCTTGCCCA
Source organism: Alteromonas sp. ABE4_545 (assembly GCF_056161325.1). NCBI lineage: Bacteria > Pseudomonadati > Pseudomonadota > Gammaproteobacteria > Alteromonadales > Alteromonadaceae > Alteromonas > Alteromonas sp. ABE4_545. The sequence goes on along the minus strand of NZ_JBSWYY010000001.1, from coordinate 460,264 downwards.
CACTGTCGCGATGGAAGAAATTAGCCGTGCATCGGCGGGTATTGCACTGAGCTATGGTGCCCATTCTAATCTCTGCGTTAACCAAATATTCAAAAACGGCAACGACGCACAGAAAGAAAAATATTTGCCCAAACTGGTTTCGGGAGAACATATTGGTGCATTGGCAATGAGTGAGCCAAATGCCGGCTCTGACGTGGTAAGTATGAAACTCCGTGCCGAGCGCAAAGGCGATGTGTTTATTCTCAATGGCAACAAAATGTGGATCACAAATGGGCCCGACGCCAATACCTATGTGATTTATGCCAAAACCGATATGGCCGCTGGCGCCAAAGGCATTACCGCCTTTATTGTTGAACGTGACTTCCCCGGTTTCAGTCGCGCGCAAAAACTCGATAAATTAGGCATGCGTTCGTCCAATACCTGTGAACTGGTATTTGAAGACTGCGAAGTGCCTGTAGATAACGTACTGGGTGAGATTGGCGGGGGCGTGAAAGTCCTCATGAGCGGTCTTGATTTTGAGCGTTTGGTATTGTCAGGCGGCCCACTAGGCATCATGCAAGCCTGTATGGATATTGTTGTGCCCTATATTCACGACCGTAAGCAATTCGGCCAATCGATTGGCGAATTCCAATTGGTACAAGGCAAAGTTGCCGACATGTACACGCAAATGAATGCCGCTCGCGCCTACGTTTACACAGTAGCAAAAGCCTGCGACCGGGGCGAAACCACCCGTAAAGACGCCGCCGGAGCCATTCTTTATTCCGCTGAACTAGCGACAAAAATGGCATTGGATGCAATCCAATTACTCGGTGGCAATGGCTACATTAACGAATTCCCAACCGGCCGCTTATTGCGCGACGCCAAGCTGTATGAAATTGGCGCGGGAACATCAGAAATCCGCCGTATGTTAATTGGCCGTGAGTTGTTTAAAGAAACCCTATAATTCATAGGGCGTAAAAATAAGAACAATAAACAACGAGTACCCAGAGACAGAACATCAAGGAGCCAGCGCTATGCCAGTGCTACCGAATACAATAAATACCAAGTCATCAGCGTTTATCGACAATGCTTTGCATTTACAAGCGCAGGTTGACGACTTACACCAAAAAGTTGCCACTATCATGCAAGGTGGCGGAGAAAAAGCTGCGCAACGTCACACCGAACGCGGAAAGTTATTAGTCCGTGATCGCATTCACGCCCTTTTAGATGAAGGCTCGCCATTTTTAGAAATTGGCCAATTGGCCGCGTGGGAAGTGTACGACGACTACGTTCCCTGTGCAGGCGTGGTTGCCGGTATCGGGCGCGTTAGCGGCGTGGAATGCATGATCGTTGCCAATGATGCCACCGTGAAAGGCGGCACTTATTACCCATTAACGGTAAAAAAGCACTTACGCGCGCAAACGATAGCCGAACAAAACCACCTACCATGCATTTACCTTGTGGATTCGGGTGGCGCTAACCTCCCCCGCCAGGACGATGTATTCCCAGACCGCGAACATTTTGGCCGTATATTTTTCAATCAGGCTCGTATGTCAGCGAAAAATATCCCGCAAATAGCCGTCGTTATGGGTTCATGTACCGCAGGCGGTGCTTACGTTCCCGCCATGGCTGATGAAAGCATTATTGTGCGCAATCAAGGCACCATATTTCTCGCTGGCCCCCCGCTAGTCAAAGCTGCAACAGGTGAAGTCGTGACCGCAGAAGAACTCGGTGGCGCTGACGTACACGCGCGCACGTCCGGTGTGGTTGATCACCTAGCCAACAACGACCACCACGCCCTAACCTTAGCCCGAAACGCAGTAGCAAGGCTTAACCATCACAAGCCTGCTAACCTCAACATCCTTGCACCCAAAGCACCACTCTATCCTGCTGAAGAAATCTACGGGATAGTACCGAAAGACACCAAGCAACCCTACGACGTGCGCGATATTATTGCCCGTGTGGTTGATGGCTCAGAATTTGATGAATTTAAAGCGCTGTATGGCACAACCTTAGTGTGTGGATTTGCGCATATTCACGGCTACCCTGTTGGTATTGTCGCTAACAATGGCATTTTATTCGGCGAATCTGCGCTAAAAGGCGCCCATTTTGTCGAGTTATGCGCTAAGCGCAAAATCCCGCTAGTGTTTTTACAAAACATCACAGGTTTTATGGTGGGTAAACAGTACGAAACAGGCGGTATCGCGAAACACGGGGCTAAAATGGTCACCGCCGTTGCCTGTGCTAACGTGCCAAAATTTACCGTATTGATTGGCGGCAGCTTTGGCGCAGGAAATTACGGTATGTGCGGGCGCGCCTACGACCCACGCTTTATGTTTATGTGGCCCAATGCACGTATTTCTGTAATGGGTGGCGAACAAGCTGCGGGTGTATTGGCCCAAGTGAAAGCTGACCAAAAACAACGTGCGGGCGAAAGCTGGAGTGATGAAGAGCAAGCGGCATTTAAACAGCCTATTCTCGATAGCTACGAGGAACAAGGCCACCCCTATTACGCGTCTGCCCGACTGTGGGACGACGGCGTCATTGACCCCGCCGATACACGTACCGTACTCGCTTTAGCCATTTCGGCGTCACTTAACAGCCCCATCGAAGACACCGAATTCGGTGTTTTCAGAATGTAATTATAAGAGGACACAATCATGACATCATCCGTGTTACTCGATATCGATCACAGAGGCGTAGCCACTGTTACCCTTAATCGCCCTGAAAAACACAATGCCTTTGACGACGAAACCATTGCTGCACTCCACCACCATTTTTTGACCCTAGCGTCGAACAAACAAGTGAGAGTTGTGATACTCGCAGCGTCAGGCAAAAACTTTAGTGCTGGTGCTGATCTGGCTTACATGCAACGAATGGCCAACTATTCTCAAGATCAAAACGAGCAAGATGCGATGCAGCTTGCCAATATGCTCAACAGCCTTTATTCGCTGCCTCAACCGACCATTGCTCGGGTACAAGGTGCCGCGTATGGCGGCGCTGTCGGCCTGATAGCGTGTTGCGACATTGCCATTGGTTGCAAGCTCAGCAAGTATTGCTTAAGCGAGGTTAAATTGGGTTTAATCCCAGCGACTATTAGCCCATACGTTATTGAAGCTCTTGGTCCGAGAGTAGCAAAACGTTATTTCATGACCGCAGAAGTGATGTCGGCACGCCGTGCCCGCCGCTTAGGATTATTAAGTGAAACCCAAGGTGAGAGTGAAATAGACGAGTGTATCAGTACCCTTATCGAGCAAATCCTTGGCAATGGTCCTGAAGCGGTAAAACAGGCAAAAGCCTTGGTACATAGAGTTACAGGTGAAGACATTGACGCGCTTTTGCTCAAAGATACCAGTCAAGCTATCGCCAGTATTCGCGTGTCGGAGGAAGGCCAAGAAGGCTTGTCCGCATTTTTAGAAAAACGCAAAGCCGCGTGGCGAGGTGAAGCATGAGTATTCAGTCTTTATTAATCGCCAACCGCGGAGAAATAGCCTGTCGGGTTATCCGCACAGCAAAGTCATTGGGTATTCGTACCGTCGCGGTATTTTCAGACGCAGACAAACACGCCCTGCATGTACAACTTGCCGACGAAGCGGTTTATTTAGGAGGCCCCGCCGCCAAAGACAGCTATTTGCGTGCTGACGCCATTATCGAGCAGGCGACAGCGCTCAACATCGACGCGATCCACCCGGGTTATGGCTTTTTGTCGGAAAACGCGAATTTTGCTGAACAATGCCAGCAAGCTGGGATTATATTTGTCGGCCCTCCTTCCTCGGCGATAGAAGCCATGGGGTCAAAATCTGCGGCGAAAACCATTATGGAACAAGCTGGCGTACCATTGGTACCTGGCTATCATGGTGATGACCAGTCAGCAGAAACCCTTAAATATCACGCCGACGCCATGGGCTACCCGGTGTTACTGAAAGCTGCTGCCGGTGGCGGTGGTAAGGGCATGCGCGTTGTTGAAAGCGAAGAGGTTTTCCATGAGGCCTTTGACGCGGCCAAACGCGAAGCGATGTCGAGTTTTGGCGACGACATCATGTTGGTAGAAAAATACCTTACCCAACCTCGCCATGTTGAAATTCAAGTATTTTGCGATAGCCATGGTAACGGCGTGTATTTATTCGAGCGCGATTGCTCGTTACAACGACGCCATCAAAAAGTGATTGAAGAAGCACCAGCCCCCGGATTGCCAGAAGACATCCGCCAAGCTATGGGCGAAGCCGCGTTAAAAGCTGCGCAAGCCATTGGCTATGAAGGTGCAGGTACGGTAGAGTTTTTGCTCGACTATGACAATAGCTTCTATTTCATGGAAATGAACACGCGTTTGCAAGTTGAACACCCCGTAACGGAGATGATCACGGGCGAAGACCTAGTGGCGTGGCAATTGGCAGTAGCAGACGGCCAGGTGCTACCCAAGCAACAAAGTGAACTTCGCCTCCATGGTCACGCGTTTGAAGCTCGAATATATGCAGAAGACCCCTATCATAATTTCTTGCCACAAACCGGCACACTCACCTACTTAACACCACCTGCACCGCAATCATGGTTGCGTACCGATACCGGTGTGCAACAAGGTGACGAAGTATCCGTGTATTACGACCCAATGATCGCCAAATTAATTGTATGGGGAGAAGATCGCGAACAAGCACTGGCCCGCCTGCAACAAGCTTTGCGCGATTATCGCATTGCGGGTGTGACAACCAATACGGCGTTTTTGGCAACACTGGCATCTACGCCCGATTTTGCAGCGGCTAATCTCACAACAACATTTATCGACAAACACATCGATGAACTCACTCAAAACCGCTCGTTAATTGCAGAACATGGCGATAACACTGGTGTTTCTCTGGGCTTGGTCGCTATTGCTGCTTTTTTAGCGCGTAAACAACTGGCGCAGCACAACACATTATCAAAACAACCTTCAAACAACGATGCTCACACACTTTGGGCTAACCCAATGGGTTGGCGCATGAATCACCCAGTCTCACATTCTGTAGACGTGATGTGCGATGAGGCGTTGCGTCATTTCACTTTGGTGCAATCAAACAACCTGTTTACCGTGCACCAAGGTGAAAAGCATTGGGATGTTACCTTGTTGAGCGAAGCTCAGGGCAATTGCGTTGTGACACTCAATGGCCATCGCCAGTCAGTTTCATGGTGTTTGGATGACGCGGCGCTGACCTTGTTTACTCATTGGGGTAGCGTGGTCATAACATTACACTCACCCGATTTAGGCGCCGACGATCACAATAATCATGATCAGCAATTCAATGCGCCAATGAACGGTACTGTGGTGAAGTTATTGGTTAAACCCGGCGAAAATGTCGCTGCGAATACGCCATTAATGATCATGGAAGCGATGAAAATGGAGCACACCATCCGCGCACCTAAAGCCGGTGCTGTGGAATGCTTCTATTGCAAAGAAGGTGAACTCGTCGATGGCGGTGCCCCTCTGTTGGCGTTTGAGGCTGATGATGCATAACTTACCTAAAGCAGTATCGATTGTAGAAGTGGGGCCTCGTGATGGTTTGCAGAACGAGTCGGCCCCCGTCTCCACCGAACAAAAACTTGCATTAATACACGCACTAGGTCATGCCGGCCTGAAACGGATTGAAGCCGGCAGTTTTGTGTCACCCAAATGGGTGCCGCAGATGGCCGACAGCGCTGAAGTATTTACAGCACTAAACCGTGCAGAGGGGGTAATTTATTCTGCCCTCACTCCAAATCTACAAGGGCTCGAAACCGCAATTTCAGCAGGCGCTGACGAAGTGGCTGTGTTTGGTGCAGCCTCTGAGAGCTTTTCACAACGCAATATCAACTGCTCAATCAAAGAAAGCCTCGATAGATTTGCCCCCGTGATGGAACGAGCAAAAGCCGCGGGCCTTCGTGTTAGAGGGTACGTCTCTTGTGTATTGGGGTGCCCTTACGAAGGCAGTATTGCCCCTGCGGCGGTGGCAAACGTGAGCCAGACTTTGTATGAAATGGGCTGCTACGAAATATCCTTGGGCGACACCATAGGCACAGGTACGCCAGTCGCAACCCAACGTATGCTCAACGCAGTACTGGAGAAGATACCTCTAGAACACATTGCCGTGCATTTTCACGACACCTATGGCCAAGCGCTAGTTAATATTCTTATGGCTTTGCAAATGGGCGTTAGTACCATTGATAGTGCGGTGGCGGGTTTAGGCGGCTGCCCCTATGCAAAAGGAGCCAGTGGTAATGTGGCCACTGAAGATGTCTTGTATATGCTTGCAGGCATGGGGATCGAAACGGGCGTTAACATGGCAAAGTTACTCGACGCGAGCGCCCTCATCAGTCAAATAATTCATCGCCCAGCATCAAGTAAGGTGAGCCGAGCTTTATCGCCATAATTGTATAGAAAATACACCGTTCACAAAGTTCGTGTAAATACCGTACTTGATGAGAATTAATCGCATTAAAATCTGTCGAAAACGTCAACACCTCGACGTAAATATGTGTACGGAGCATAATGTGAAGCAGTCAATCTTACTACCCCGTTTGTTTATTGCCATGTTGCTATTAAGCAGCATGACACTTGCCGGTTGCGGCAGCAGTGAATCAGACTCTACCTCTACAGCAGTAGATACAAGTACCGATACAGGCACAGATTCTGGCAGTGATGATTCTTCCGACGACAGTGGTGACTCTTCTGATGACAGCTCTGATGATTCGTCAGATGAGGGCAGCACAGATGACACTGCGTCAGCCTGTGAAGAAACAACAGATCTTGCCAACATCGTGTGTGCGGCTAATGCCTTCGCCGACACTCTCAGTTCTTCACTGTACAATGATTTAATGTATAGCTACTCAGATAACTCAGCCAAGACAACTTGGTCTAACCTTCCCGTAAACAGTGTTCAAAGAAACGGCGTAGCGCTAGAAGACTTATCTGACACGCAAACAGAAGCCGCCATGGCCCTAGCCAAACTGTTGCTCAATGATGCTGGATACGAAGACTTTGAAGGCGTTTTAGCTGCTGACGATTACCTCAATAGTATCGGCGGCGGAAATGGTTATGGTTCAGGGCTCTATTACATTGCTTTTATTGGTGAACCCTCAACCACTGATGACTGGATGGTGCAGATTGGCGGCCACCACCTTGCTTACAATATCGTGTTTGTCGGCGGTGAAGGTTATCCTGTGCCTCACTTAATTGGTGCTGAACCCAAAACCAGTTTTGAATACAACTCAGCCACCTACACGCCCATTAAAGATGAAGGTGACGCCATGGTTGCCATGTTTGATGCCCTGAGCAGCACCGAGTTGAGCAATGCTTATTTGAGCGGTGAACAATACTCTGATGTGTTAGTAGGCCCAGACAATAGCAGCGGTACATATGCCACAGACTACCCAAGTGAAAGTGAGCGCGGCGGTATTCTCGTGTCTTCGTTGAGCGATACTCAACAAGCCCTCGTGATTGAGGCGATTAGTCAGTGGGTCGATGATTATGCCAGTTCAATTTCCGATCCACTGATGGAAGACTACACCTCAGATGAAGCCCTTGCCGATACTTATATCGCTTGGGCTGGCAGTCAGTCAGTTGGCGTCGACGTAGATACATCAGGCACTTACATGCGTATTGATGGCCCTCGTCTCTGGATTGAGGTCGCTTGTCAATCAGGGGTTATTATTCGCAACGAAACCCATTATCATACGGTCTATCGAGACAAAGAGTGGGATTACGGAGCTTCGTTGTAATGCGGTTTAAACTAAACACGATAAAAACAGGGCTTTTCGCCCTGTTTTTATTTTTATCATGGGGGGCTTTTGCTCACCCCGCCAGCACCAGTGCTGTATACGTGCACGTAGATGGACAAACCATCAACTTGCATGTGCAAATACCGGTTGAACAACTCAATATGGCGCGCGACGACGCGGATCTACCCAATACTATAGATGGGTCGTTGAGCAGCCAGCAAAAACAAGCGCTCTCTACCTATGTGCTAGCGCATACCGTCTTTGAGCCTGAAAACCCAATTGATGTGAGCTTACAGCACGCCGAATATCAGCTAATCGATTTAAGTGGAGAAACTTACATCGACGGGCATCTCGCGTTATTGTCGTCGTCGCCCTTACCTGCTAGTCACATCACCTTGCGCTACGACGCCGTGCAGCATGTGGTCAAAAACCACCGCGCACTCATTTACCTTGCCAGTGATTTTGAGCAAGGCATGATCGAAGTAGAACCTGTACTTGTTGATGTAATGCGTTTTCGCCATAACAATATCACTTTTGATCGCGACAATGCCTCTCTCACAACAGGCTTAGGGCGTATCTTTCACCATGGTATTGCCCACATTTTGGATGGCACTGACCATCTGCTGTTTCTCATTTGCTTGTTATTACCCGCGCCCCTCATCGCCGCTAAAAAACGCTGGCACTATGACAGCGCTCATCGCGGGCAGCTAAAAACAGTGATAAAAGTAGTGACCGCTTTTACTGTCGGGCATTCATTTACCTTGCTACTCATGGCGACTGGGGTATTTATGTTGCCCAACCGACCTGTTGAAATTGTCGTTGCCGCATCGGTTATGCTTGCTGCTGCACAGGCAATCAAACCTCTGTTTGGCAATCATACCGCTTGGATTGCCCTGTTGTTTGGCTTGGTTCACGGCATGGCGTTTTCCAGTGCTATTTCAGTGTCGAGTATGTCGCTGTCATCGCAATTGTGGGCGGTATTAGCCTTTAATGTTGGAATAGAAACAGCGCAGGTGGTGATTGTATTATTGGTGATGCCTTGTTTACTCTTTTGGGCGCGCTACAGTGGTTATCACTGGCTCAAAAATATCGGCGCGGCAATCGCTTTTATCTTCGCCGGAGCCTGGGTAGTTGAGCGTGTGACAGAACAACCCAATACCTTGAGTATCTGGTCAGAACAAGGTCCGCTGGCATTGTTGATTTGTCTGGTGACCTTGATTGCCTCTGCGATGGTGGGTAAATTACTGCTTGCGAAACCTGCGTCAGCAACCTAAATAACCGCCCTTACTGACGCTTTTCAGCAGGCAAGATCAGCGTCAGTAATACCCCCAAAGTAAGCCCCGATGCCATTATATACACCATATTGATAGAAACTTGACTTGCTACCCACGCATAAACTCCTCCCAGAGCCAGTAATATAACGCCGATAGCCGAATTGCTAAATGCCACGAGTTCCGTTCTGGCTTGCCCTTCGTTGACATCTAAACTGTAGGTTTTTCTGCCCGTTCTCACCCCAGCATGCGCCACAGCCAGCGAAAAGAAACACATCGCCGACCCCCAAAGGGTTCCACTGCCATAAAGCACAAACCCAAGGCACGCAATAACCCCTATCACGCCCGCCAGTTGCAGCGTTAAACGTGCGTTGTAATCAGCAATACGGCCCCAAAGGAATGACGACAACATAGACGCCAGCGCTTGCGCTGCAATATAGGCAGGCAGCAAAGTGAACGCACTTTGTTCTCCACTGAGCATGAAATAAGGTGCAGCAAGGGCACTGTGAACAAATAACCCCCTGACAACAATAAACCGGTATACCACGCTGTCAAACTGCCAACGCCGCCGTTCTGACGGGGCATCATCAGCGCTTTTTTCAACAACAGCGTGAAGTGGCAGCAGAATCAATAATGACACCAACAACGCACATATTGCGCCAATCACCAAACCTAAACTGACACTTTCACCCAACTGTGAATGAAAAATAAGGAGAGGAACCGCTATTAACAAGGTTAATAAACCGGAAGCAGAAGAGGCTACGCCTAACAGACGACCACGCTTGCCTTTTGCAATGGTGTTGGCTTGTATATCTTTCATCGTCAACGAGCTGGCAGCTCGCCCAACACTCAAAACAACCAACGCAACTAAAATGGCATAACCGGCGCTTTTCCCACTTAACATCAATGCGCTGCACAACACGCAAAGTAAACTTAAAATCTGTATCACGAGGCCCAAACGCCATACGCGGTGGCGCAAGCGGTAATGCCTTAGCCCATAACCAATTATGCCTTGTGGTAATAATGCGCCCGACTCTCGAATAGGAACCAATACACTGCTCATCCAAGTAGGTGCACCAACCACCACAAGTAGCGCGGGTAATGTTGTTTTTGCTGAAATAAGTAAATCGGCCAGTTTATTTGCCGTCAGGCCACTAACTAGCCGGTGATATGCCGGAAACAAAGGGGTCTCTTTAACTACTATTTGCTAATTAAGGTTTAGCTATACGAACAAAGCGTGTGAGTTGATCAGTGTAATGTTTAGCTAGGCGTATGTTCCACCAAGGTTTTTAAGTTGTCTAAGCCTAGTTCAAAGTCTTCACTCATTTGCTTTTCGGCGAACATGACTAAGTACCGGTCAATCGGATTATTGCCAATTCGCCCTTGATCGGTCCACACTACCACAGTGCCTACATTCGTCTTTTTAAGTGCAAACTCTCCCGTGGATGTCCGCTCAGGCTCGTGAAATTTCACTTCATACACCACTTGCTTCAAGTGTACTAACGCAATGATTTCTATTGAACCACTGCCCGCGCCCTCACCCCGCCAGCTACTTGTTGCGCCAATGGCTTTATTGGCCCCTGAATAGCTGACAATAATATTCGGGTCTTTTTGAAACCACACTCCCCACTTTTCCCACTGATGCATGTCGACCAGCCAGGGATAAATTTCGTCGGGTTCTGCGTCAATGGTAATACTGCGTTCAACGCGATATGTATCTGGCAGCGCAAAGCCAAATAATATTAGGCAAATAGCCGCTGCAATGATGTACCCGACAACCCGATAAATAGCCATATTTGCCTCCTCACAAATCACCCCTCTTATTTATAACATATTTTTAACAAACTGGTGTTAAATCCTTTGTGTGAAATAAAAACGAATAAAAATCACACAAGTTAAAAAATAGCATTGAGATCAAAAAGCATAGACTTTTTTAAATTGTTTTCAGCACATGACTTACGTTTATCAAATACTTGTGTAATATGAACCAGTACGTTTATCACGCACACCATTGTTAGCCGAATGTTATGGCTAAATACTTACATATGTACAAGGAGATGCTAGGAATGGCAGATAATAGTGCCCGTTTTATCAGTAACCTTACTCGAGATACCTATGCACTGATACTCGCCGGTGGTCGAGGCTCACGCTTACACGAATTAACCAACTGGCGAGCAAAACCTGCACTTTATTTTGGCGGTAAATTCCGCATCATTGATTTTCCTTTATCTAACTGTATCAATTCGGGTATTCGCCGCGTGGGCGTGGTCACCCAATACAAGTCTCACTCGTTAATCCGTCACCTTGTGCGCGGTTGGGGTCACTTTAAGAAAGAACTTGGCGAATCTGTTGAAATTCTACCGGCGTCACAACGCTATTCTGATAGCTGGTACGAAGGCACGGCTGACGCAGTATTTCAAAACATTGATATTATCCGCGACGAATTGCCCAAGTACGTCATGATATTATCCGGTGACCATATCTATCGTATGGACTACGGCCCATTAATTGCGCGTCACGTTGAGAGCGGGGCCAAAATGACCGTATGCTGTATGTCGGTGCCGCGCGAGGAAGCCGCGGGGGCATTTGGTGTGATGTCGGTCGACGAAAACTATCGCATACTCGGCTTTGAAGAAAAACCAGAAAACCCAAGCCCTATCCCTGGTGACGATCAAAACTGTTTAGCGTCAATGGGGAACTATGTGTTTGACACTGAGTTTTTGTTTGAACAACTAGCCCACGATGCCGAACGTTCTGGCTCTGAGCGAGATTTCGGTAAAGACATTATTCCATCAATTATTGAAGATCACGATGTGTACGCCTATCCATTCGAAGGCAGTACGCAAGAAAACGCCTATTGGCGTGATGTAGGTACCCTCGATTCTTTCTGGGAAGCCAACATGGAAATGGTTGCGCCTGTGCCTGCACTTAACCTCTACGACCAAAAATGGCCTATCTGGACCTATCAAGAACAACTACCACCAGCAAAATTTGTGTGGGAAGACCATGATCGCCGCGGTGAAGCCATTAACTCTGTAGTCTCGGGTGGTTGTATTGTTTCGGGTTCTACGCTCCGTCGTAGCCTGTGTTTCTCCAATGTAAGAGTACACTCCTACGGCACTATTGAAGAAGCCGTTATATTGCCCGACGTTGAAATTATGCGGCATTGTAAAATCAAGAAAGTGATTATTGATCGCGGTTGTGTGATCCCAGAAGGCATGGTGATTGGTTACAACCACGATGACGACCGAGCAAGGGGTTTTAGAGTTTCTCCTAAAGGCGTTGTTCTTGTTACACGAGAAATGCTGGAAAACCTCGAATAGCACCGCTTTAGACCCTTGATTAAATGCCGCAGCTTATTGCGGCATTTTTTGTTGGTGCAACTCAACACTTACCCGAGGTCTTGTTCCCATTGTGTTATTGTTGACGTTATCAGCGCCGCCACCGATTCAGGATGCTCCATAGGGAACATATGTGTACCCGGGTGAGTTTGATGCTGTAAATTATTGGCTTTGATAAATCCATTGCGGCTATTGGGAGGATTTACAGGCCCATCTCTCGATGTCACTAATAATCGGGGGCATTGCAACATCCCCTTCCATTTGGCCAGATTATCTGGCACTGAGCGAAAAATCTCAGCTTCTACATCTGGCTCGAAGTGTAACCGATATTCCCCTTTAACTTCCGCCATCACAGCGTTCACATAATCTTGAATACAACGTTCATCAAAATGACGAAACAATGCTTTTTGCTTAAAATACTCCACTAAATCAGTATTAATCGCCCAACCATTGCGTCGGATTGCCGCCATACCGGCAGGGGTTAATTTATCAATGAACTTGGTTTTCTTTAATACCTTGAACATAAAACGGGCACGCCCCATCAATGCGGGAGGGTCAAGCAGAATGAGTCCTTTCACCCGCTCTGGCTGCATACTTGCGCCAATATAGGAAATAATCGCCCCCATGGAATGCCCAACAAGATAAACCTTATCTGGCGCGTCTTCACGATCAAATACGAAATCCAATAATTCCTGACCTTGATGGGGCCAGTTATTTTTCAACGGATACTGATTACTATGGGCAAACTTCGGCATCGCGAGAATACGCCAATGCGATGGAAGGTAATTAAACAGTTGTTGATAGCTGCCGGCTGGAAAGCCATTGGCGTGCGCAAAGTGTAGCGTCACGCCAGTTGATTGTGTTGTCATTAGCAAAGTACCGCGTGCTAGGCCCCGCGATCAACAGCCTCTTGCCAATCACGGGTGATTTTTGTACTGGTCCAACCAAATACAATAATCGACATCACAAAGGGTATCAACAAATACATCAAAGCTTGGCGCAGTGCTTCGGTTTCACCCAAGCTCGGCGCTAACAGATTACTGAGTATGCCCGTAAATGTCGGCCCTCCCCCTAATGCGATAATGTTCAGAACAAAAAAGAACAGTGCTGTAGAAATGGCGCGTATTTTCACTGGAGCCAGCGTTTGAGCCATCGCAAAACACGGGCCAAAGTAGGAACCACTGGTAAACAACAATAGTGTTAAGCACGCCACTGACAACCATAAATCGTTCACTTGTAATGCGAAGTAATACCCAGGTACACCGATCATGAGAGCAAAAGCGGGTAATAGCGCGTAGGCTTTTTTGTTTTTCTTGCCCAATTTATCTGCCAATACGCCTCCTAACCACACGCCTGCCGCATAGGCTGTACCATTGGTAATCCCGAAAACAATCAGTAAATCGGTGATCACAAGCCCCTCATAACTGCGCACGTAAAAGTCGATGATCCAGGTTGATATGGCATAACTGCCGAACGAAGCAAAAGAAATACCCAATGCCATGCCCCACCAGGTTGGAATTTTAAGCAAGGCTTTGATCGACTGCCATACCGTTACTTCGGATGATTGTTTAGGCACGGCTTGACGCGTAGGCTCTTTGACCGTGAGTTTGAGTAAGATTGCAAGCGCGATACCTGGCAACCCCACCCAAATCATCACCATACGCCAATCAGCCGCGCCGCCCTGTAAGAAAAATGCAGACGCGAAAAAGGCAAGCATGATCCCAAAAGGGATGCCCAAAGAATAAATGGCTAACGCTCCTGCGCGTTTTTCTTTCGGGAACAAGTCTGAAATCATACTGTGCGCGGGAGGACTTCCGCCAGCTTCACCAATACCCACACCTATGCGGGCTATGGCTAATTGCAAGAAATTTGTCGCAAAACCCGATACAGCGGTAAAACCACTCCAAAGCGTAAGAGAAATACTAATAATATTTACGCGGCTGTATCTGTCGGCTAACCACGCAATGGGTATTCCAACAATGGTGTACAGCAGCGCAAAGTAAATACCTTTTAACCAGCCTAACTGGGCGTCATCTAACCCTAGGTCGGCTTTAATAAAGGGCGACAAAATCCCAATAATTTGTCGGTCTATAAAATTAAATGCATACACTAGAGTAAGGATACACAGCACGTAATTCCGATAGGCTACACTGGGCTTTTCAGCGGGTTGACTCATGATTAATTCCTTATACGAGGCCTCATTGATGAATAAAAAAACATCAAAAACGACAGCCACAAACCTCAGATATAATCGAAACATTGTTTCGCCTAGCGATAACACTACCCTTCATCACTCCAACAGCAACTAATTGTTAATTATTTGTAATCATCAACCAGAATCATAGTCTTGCTAGTTGGCAAGCTTTGTAGGTTTGCGTTAGTATGCTGTTAATAACAAAACTCATCCGACCAGAAGCCAGTTATGACAATCGATGAACTCTTTGATTTACCCGAACGCACGCCCGTAAGTGAGAAAGAATGGCAACTCGACAATCTCGTGATCCCGAAAGATTGGAGTCAAGGGCGTACAGTATTTGGTGGTGTTAGTGCCGGAATTTTATGCAAAGCCCTCTCCCCATTGGTCAACCCTAGCCATGTGTTACGCTCTTTTACCACTCAGTTTGTTGGCCCTTTAACACCGGGCGACGCGTTTTCTATTCAACTAGAGAAGCTCAGAGAAGGCCGTAACGTTTCTCAATTCATTGCGAAAATAGTGCAGAACGGCAATATTTGCGTGTTGTCTCAAGCCTGTTATGGCGTAGGCCGTGAATCTTCGGTATCTGTTGATAACACCCATGCGCACAGTATGCCTGTGCCGACAAAAGCGAAGTTTATTCCGCAAATCCCCAAAGTGACGCCTAAATTTCTGCAACACTTTGATTTGTCTATTGATGACGGTGGGTTACCTTTCACCAAAAGTAAGAAAGATTTTTACCACGGTTGGATGCGTTTCAAAAAGCCACCAGCAACGATTGAAGACGCACACATACTGACCATGATTGATGCTTGGCCCCCCACGTTACTGCAATTACTGCGTTGGCCAGCACCGGCGAGTACCGTAAGTTGGAACGTTGAGTTTATTCATCCTCATCGCCCTGTGTCAGGAGAAGATTGGTTTGCCTATCAAGTTCATACCAAACAAGCTGCTGCAGGCTATGGTCACACAGAAGCCACGATCTGGGACAAAGACAATGAAGTTATTGCGCTAAGTAGGCAAACTGTCGCGGTGTTCGATTAATCCCGAGTTTGTATTCGGCGGCAAACACGCCGCCGTAAGTTCTTCTCACCCGGCAATTAGTACAAAAGATGTGAATTGGGGTTAAATAAGCTCATCACAGAAATACACTGCAAATTCGTAATATCCAAGGCTTCTTCTAAATCATTCTGCTCAAGGTCGAGGCCTTCATGCATTTGCGGTTGTAAGTGATAATAGCTGGGGTAAATTTTCGGATTTACATTGTCTAAAGCTAACACATAGGCCAGTTGCACAATTTGAATATCTAACGTGGCATTAGGCATGTCGGTAAAATGCAGTTGGGTTATTGGAATATAAATTGATTCGGGTATCTGCCAAGACTCAATTAACATCGCCGACAATTCTGCATAGGTAAAGCCTAGCAAAGCTTGTTGCAGCTCCGCAGGTGATACTGAAATAGAAAAGTTCTGACACTTCTTCGCTAAGTCAGGCAACAACGACACCACAACCAGTTCGCCAATATTGTGGAGCAAGCCACACACAAATAAACGCTCTGGCTCTGGGGCTCTTTTTGTTTCACCGATATATTTTGCCAACAACCCGCAACTGACACTCTGTTCCCAAAACTTGTCGAGGTCGATACAACGGCTTTCTACTTCGCCAAACGCATTACTCACCCCGTAAGCCAGTGCTAAATCGTAAGCAGCTCGGGTGCCAATCACTTGCAATGCTTTATTAATGGAATCAATTTTGTGAGGAAAGCGATACAGCGCACTGTTGGCCACTTTTAGCATTTGTGCGGCGAGCGCTGGGTCGCATGAGATAATTTGGCCCACGTCATTAATACTGGCAGCTTCGTCATCCATACACTCTTTCAACCGTACTACCGAATCAGGTAATACGAATAATTCCGAAGCTTGCGAAGCGACTTCCCTAATGTTCATCACTTACCCTCTCTGGTTCCACTAATACGACAACCAATGTCAGTGAAGTTATTGCGAAATGTATCCTCGTCATAAAGGATATAGTCGATTACAGTGAGAAACACCAACCGATTTGTGTGAAAAGTATGCGCTTTTATAAGTAAGCTGATGAAAAATAACCCTAACCTTTTTTGATCCAATCGACCAACATAAAAGCTAGCGAGTGAGCGAATATCGGCAAGATTGAATCCGTGGTACACTCTGCGCCGCTTAACAGTTGAGGTAGGGTTGTGAACGATTCATCATTGCACGTAGTTATTATTGGTTATGTTTGGCCAGAGCCTAATTCATCGGCTGCAGGCTTGAACATGCAAGGCATTATCAAGCATTGCTTAAACAACCAATGGCAAGTGACATTCTTAACCGCAGCAAACGAGAGTGAACACGCCCCTGACCTCACAACGTCAGGGGTAAAAGTGCAATCAGTGGCGTTAAATTGTGACAGCTTTAATGATGACATTACGTCGCTTGCTCCCGACATCGTCATTTTCGACCGTTTTATGACCGAAGAGCAATTTAGTTGGCGTGTACGGCAGTGCTGCCCGAATGCCGTTCATGTGTTGAATACGGAAGACCTACACAGCCTACGCGAAGCTCGTCATCAAGCCGTTAAACAACAGCAAAGTTGGCAACAAGCCAGTACCAACACCCCGCTCGCACAACGAGAAATTGCTGCTATTTTGCGCTCTGATCTCACTTTACTCATATCCGAAACCGAAAAAGCACTACTCGAACATCATTACCACGTTCCCAGTAGCCAACTGTATCATTTGCCTTTAATGCTTGAGCAAACCGAGGTATGCGCGACGCTCCCAGACTTCGACCAAAGAGCACATTTTATTTGCATTGGTAATTTTCGTCATGCCCCTAATTGGGACGCTGTGCTGCAACTGCAGCACCTATGGCCACACATTCGCGCGCAATTGCCACACGCTGAATTGCACATTTACGGAGCGTATCCGCCGCCAAAAGCCACGGCGCTACACAACGCAAAAAAAGGGTTTATGGTGAAAGGTTGGGCAGAAGATGCCAACCAAGTGATGCGCGAAGCAAGGGTGTGTTTAGCACCGTTGCGATTTGGTGCTGGAGTAAAGGGCAAGTTGATCAATTCGATGCTCAATGGCACACCGTCAATCACCACGTCTATTGGTGCTGAAGGCTTAGCCACACCCCAACAATGGCCAGGCACAGTAACCGATGATGACAAAGCCTTCTGCCAAGCCGCTGTATCACTTTATACCAACCCCTCAAACTGGAGCGATGCTCAACGCAAAAGCCCAGCAGTACTGCAGCAGTATTTTGATAAAGATAAAATGACAGTAGGCCTAACAGAAAGGCTTTTGCATTTGCACAACAACGTGGCTGAGCACCGTAGCCATCACTTTTTGCAAAGCCTGTGTTGGCACCATAGCATGCGAAGCACGCAATATATGTCGCAGTGGATCACAGCCAAAAACAAACTCGCCGCCGAGCAAGGGCAATAAGCGCTTTAGTGCGTATTACGGTGATTCGGTGTAACCCTCGCGCAGCGTGTACTCTATAACCTGTACGACCGTTTTCATTCCATTGCCACGAGACTGGCTTAAATACCGAGATAAGCCAACGTCATCCAGATAAGCCATTAAATCTACGGCCATGGCCTCGTTGACGTGCAAGCCATTTACGCGCTCAATGACCACGGCCAATACACCGCGGATAATTTTACTCGGTGAAAATGCGTGAATCGACAGAGTTTGTTGACCAATTGCAACCGTCATCCACACTTCACTTTCACACCCAGCAAGGTAAGTGGTGTCGCTGCGCAAGGCCTCTTCCAATAGCGGGAGTTGTTTACCTGCCAACATGAGAGCACGTAGCAGGTTGTCCCACCCTTGGGCCTTTTTCACGCTTTCTGCGAGTGGGAAATTCGTGCTCATGAAGCGTCAGCGGTAAGCAATTCACGCAGTTCTGCCGCAGAAATTTGAAGACCGCCGTTTCCTGCTTTTGTAGGGAATAACACGACTTGTGTCGCGTTTTTTTCTAAACCCGGCAACCAAGTTTCAATAAACTCTGGCAGTGAAATGGCCGTGGGTTGGCTCTCAGGCGTAGATTGTCGAACCCAAGTTTGCACTAATTCTTCTAGTGGCCAAAGTGGCAAGTGTACCTGCTCACCGTCTTCCATCATGATCCAGCCTGCTTCACCAGCTAGCCCCCAAATCACTTGGGTTTCGAGCACAGTTGCAATGGTAATGTCTGCGCGTTCTTCCGCTGGCGATTTCGCCAACTGTTTAATTTTACCTTCTGATAAGGTTTCCATGATTCATTCTCATAAACAACATTGCGGGTATTTTACCTGCTGAGACGTATTATCCCAACTACTGCATCAGAATTATTACGGATATCAATCGCTTTTTCCCCACTGATTCAAGGTTAAGCTTACTCGGTGTTTCTGCTATTATGCCGCCATTAAACCTTAGAATATAAAGTCATCATGAAAGTCATTTCTTTTAATATCAATGGTATCCGCGCTCGTTTACATCAACTGCAAGCGCTTATCGACAAGCACCAACCTGATGTCATCGGGCTACAAGAAATCAAAGTGCACAATGAACAGTTCCCCGTCGAAGCGGTAAAAGAAATGGGCTATCACGTGTTCTTTCACGGTCAGAAGAGCCATTACGGTGTTGCTATGCTTACCAAACAAGCGCCGACCAAAGTGCAAATGGGCTTTCCAACAGACGAGGAAGATGCCCAGCGTCGCATGATTATGGTGACAGTAGAAAATGCACAAGGAGAACCCGTTACCATCCTCAATGGGTATTTCCCTCAGGGTGAAAACCAATCCCATGAAACCAAATATCCTGCCAAGCGCAAGTTCTATCAAGATCTCATGACCTACTTGGGTGACTATCATACCGCCGAAGACAATGTGATCATTATGGGCGACATGAACATTTCACACACCGATTTAGATATTGGTATAGGCCCCGACAATGCCAAACGTTGGTTGCGCACGGGTAAATGTAGCTTCTTGCCAGAAGAGCGAGAGTGGCTGAATACTTTGCTCGACTGGGGATTGGAAGACAGTTTCCGTAGCTTGCACCCCGAAACCGCTGATCAGTACAGCTGGTTTGATTATCGCTCAAAAGGGTTTAACGATAATCGCGGACTTCGTATAGACTTAATTCTTGCAACGCCGAAGATGCATGAAAGTTTGCAAGAAGCCGGTATTGACTACGAACTGCGTGGTATTGAAAAGCCTTCTGATCACGCGCCAATCTGGGCCACCTATAAGGCGTAACTCGCTATGACGATGCTACAAGGCAGCGCGTTAGCTCTTTACCTCATTGTAATGCTAATCATACTGCGCTCCTTGTCTATTCAAGCATTGCTTGCAAACAAACTGCGTCAGCATCTGATTTTTGGTGCTGGCGTGGCGCTTTTTGTACTGTGGTTTTTGCGCGTGGCCGTTAACGATGGTCTCAACATCCATTTTTTGGGTATTGTTGCACTAACACTAGTAATGGGCTTTCGGTACGCCATCATCGTCGCCACGCTAGCATTAATTGGTCTGTGCGCAATAGGCCAAGAACCATGGGCGCTTTTCGGTATAAACGCATTACTGGGAATGGTGATCCCTATCGCGGTCACTTATCTCATTTTCACCCTCGCATTTCACCATCTTCCACGCCAGTTCTTCGTATATATTTTTGTGTGTGCGTTTTTTCCAGCGGCCATTGTTGTCGCCCTCAAAATGGGCCTAATGGGTGGTTATTATTGGTTTGAAGGTATTCATAGTTGGGACGACATCAGCAACAATTACCTGTTAATGATCCCGCTCATGCTATTCCCTGAAGGCTTGCTCAACGGGATGACAATGACCTTGCTGGTCATTTACAAACCCTATTGGGTTTATACCTTCCACGATAAATTTTATATCGATAACAACTAGTAGCCCCTATTCTGCACACGTTGCTTAACCGAACGTATTTTACCCACACCGACCTACAGATTATCGACCAAGCCTCGCGCCGCCACGAAGATTAGTATATGGTATACGCATTAACACCCACTAATAACTAAAATAAAGAGAATAACGTGACTAAAAAATTACTCCTGTCGTTAAGTATTGCTGCTGTGCTTACCGCCTGCTCAGACAACCAAACTCCACAAACGCAAGCCCCTGTGGAAACTGCTCAAATTCAACCTGCCCAGCAGCTTGATGAGCGTGTAAGTCAAGCCACACTGGCATTTTTAAAAGCGCAACCATCCCTAGCAACAATGTTAGCTGTGCCGGTGGCTGATGCTGGCGGCGAATACAACAATCGATTCCCAGATTACAGTGCAACTGGCATGCAAGCACTGCAAAAGGTCATGAAACAAGACGCTGTAGCCATTTCGGCAATTAATACACAAGCGCTGTCTGCGTCACAACAAACCCATCAAAAGATTGTGGCGAACATTCTGCAATATTACGCCGGAGACTCAGACTTTTCAGGGGGGTACATTGATACGTGGGGAGGCCACCTACCCTATATTATCAACCAAATTGCCGGCCCGTTAATTGACACGCCAAAACTCATGCAAGTGCAACAGGCCGTTACCAACAAACCACAAGCTGATGCTTATCTGTCACGCCTTAATGCCATGGGGGATTTTGTCGATAAAGTGATCAGTAAATACAATGCCGACGCCAATCAAGGCATTTTGCTGCCCAAAAACCTGTATCCGAAAACGCTGGCATACTTCGACAGCTTTTTAGCGGCCTCCCCTGCTGAGCATGAACTGGTGCTCAGCTTCGCCAACAAGTTAAGTAAAATTAACACAATGACAGAAGCAGAGCTCACGGCACTGGTCACCCAAGCCACACAAGCGGTTTCAGATGTAGTTTACCCTGCGTATCAACGCGCAAAACAAGCCGTACTTGCCACACAAAACACGGCTCCTGAAGCCGATGGCATTTGGTCTCAGCCCAATGGTGAAGCATTTTACAAACACGAAATTCGTTACCTTGGCGACTCAAGCTTAAGCCCAGACGACATTCATCAATTAGGTCTGGACGAAGTCGCACGTATTTCAGCACAAATGGATGCAATTTTATCTGCCAATGGCTACACAGACGGTACCGTTGGAGAACGTATGATTGCCATCGCACAAGAGCCAGACCAACTGTACGCAGATACAGACGAAGGCCGCCAAGCCCTGCTCGATAGTCTCAATCTTGAAATTGAACACGTTATGGCCCAAGCGCCCAAAGTCTACGGTACGCTCCCCACTCAATCGGTAGAAGTCAGACGCATTCCCCCGGTATCTGAAGCCGGAGAAGCAGGCGGCTTTTATTCTGGTCCTTCCCTAGATGGCACGCGCCCTGGTATTTATTGGATCAACTTACGTGATATGGCCGCTGTACCAAAGTTTGGTCTTAAAACCCTTACCTATCATGAAGCGGTGCCCGGCCATCATTTCCAAATTGCCTTAAACATGGCTCAACAAAACATTGGTTTATTACGTCAAAACGCTCCCTACAATGCCTACGTGGAAGGTTGGGCTTTGTACTCAGAATATTTGGCGGCAGAAGAACTCGGTATGTACGACGATGATCCGCTGGGTAATTTGGGGCGTTTACAAGCAGAGCTATATCGCGCGGTGCGTTTGGTTGTCGATACAGGTTTGCATCGCAAACATTGGACTCGCCAGCAAGCGATTGATTACTTCCACGCCACCACCGGTACGGCACTCTCCGATGTCGTCCCAGAGGTGGAGCGTTACATGGCTTGGCCTGGTCAGGCATTGGGCTACAAACTGGGCATGTTAGAATTTGTTAAACTGCGCCATGAAGCAAAAGCGGCGTTAGGTGATAAATTCG
Source organism: Alteromonas sp. ABE4_545 (assembly GCF_056161325.1). NCBI lineage: Bacteria > Pseudomonadati > Pseudomonadota > Gammaproteobacteria > Alteromonadales > Alteromonadaceae > Alteromonas > Alteromonas sp. ABE4_545. Next base: position 437,924 of record NZ_JBSWYY010000001.1, on the reverse strand, counting down.
ATATTCGAGCATTTCACGATGTCATTTTATTACCTGGTGCACGCCCCATGGCGTTGGTACGTGAAGATATTGAAAACTGGATTGCATCACAAAAAGCGTAAAGCAACACAGTATTCGGTAGAGAGGGCAAGCAGCCCTTTCTACCGTTAAAGTTCAGCTTAAAAACCCCACGCCAGAGAAAGCCATAAACGGCGCCCATCTTCAACGTAACCATACTCATCCATCCCAATTTTCTTATCGAACAGATTGTAGATCCCCGCCCCCAATTTGATACTTTGTGAAAACTGATAGTTTGCACCCAAATCTGTGAGCGTATAAGACGGCGCGACTAAGCTATTCTGTGAAGGGCCAGTTGTCGGTTGGCTTTCTTCGCCGCGATAATGAATACGCAACCAACTACTTGCATTGTCAGACATAGCCCAGCGCAAAGACGTTTGCACTAGATGTTTGGGTAATTGGTTAAGTGGGCTACCTTTGTACTCACCTGTTTTTTGTTCAGAGTCGGTGTAAGTATAGTTGGCACTGTACTCAAGGTTTGTGCCGAGGTTGCCATTTACGGTAAATTCAAAGCCTTGAGTAACCGCTTCATCAACATTTACGTAGGTTGTAGGGGCTGAGCCAAAATCATTCGGGCCATCTGTACACAAGGTTTCAGGGCACTGAATACGCGTAATTTTATCTTTAAATTCGTTATAAAACACCGTGGCAGACAATGACAATTGCTTACCAAAATCTTGATAGACGCCGAGTTCATAGCTAGTAGAGTTTTCGGCTTCCAGATCTGGATTACCATAGATGTTTCCACCTCGACTGATCTGCCCCCACGACGGATTCATTTGGCGAAGGTTTGGCGCTCTAAAGCCGGTAGAAACCCCGCCTTTAACCACAGTGTTATTGCTCGCCTGCCACACGCCATAAAGACGTGGGCTCCAATTGCCGCCAAAATTTTTATCGTCGTCGTAACGCAGACCTGTCGTCACCGCAAAGTCATCAACAAGCTTCCATTCGCTTTCGGCAAACATCGACCATTGGTGACCGTCAACTAACGACAAATCACTGATTTGGTTACTGGTCAAATCTTCCAGTTCTTCCTCGAAATAAGACGCTCCTGAACTCACACTCACTTTGTCGTTGATAGGTATCGACCACATTGTTTGCGCGTCTAAATTTTTGACAAACATCTGGCGAGATTTATTGTCAAATTCATCGTGCTTTATGTAAGTTTGTGACGTAGCCCAACTCCAATAACCAGTGTGACTCAACGAGATATTGGTGCGGTCGTAGTCTGTAGAACTTGATGCCGGGCAACCTCGTCGACCACATGCTTCACCTTCAGCAAGCGGCGCAACCGTTTTACCTAGTGTCGACGCGGTTTCTTGTTGAGAGTGAGTGGCCTCTAATACAAACTCATGGGCGTCATTAGGGGTAAATGCCAGTTTCGCACTTACCTCTTTCGTGTCGCGATCGCGGAACCCATCAACAATATTGTCTTCTTCTCGCTTGGTATATTGGCCATACACCTGCAAACCCAATTTGTCAGGAATTAACGACCCTGCAGTAAAGAAATGCGTTTGATATTGGTTACCTGAATCGTCATTCTCTTGGATCGTGGCGTCCATTCGCACTTCGCCACGCCATGCATCGGGCGTTTTTCGGGTGATGATGTTTATCACGCCACCAATCGCGTCAGAACCATATAATGAAGACATTGGGCCTCGAATGACTTCAATGCGCTCTATTGCCGCAAGAGGTGGGATCCAAGACGCTTCCACACCTGGACCATCGCTATTGGGGCGCGTTTCACGTGAACTTTGGCGCTGTCCATCAACCAATATCAAAGTGTACTGACTGCCCATACCACGTAAACTGATGTCTTCTCTATCGCCACCACCAGTTACCACCACGCCGGGCACGTCTGTCATGGCATCAGTTAAGTCTCGATAAAACCGCTCGCTCAGCTCTTCTTTGCTGATCACACTGATCGAAGCGGGAGCTTCTTTAAGTAATTGCGCAGAGCCGGATGCGGTAACGACAATGGTTTCTAAATCTTGCTCTACTGGCGTCGCCAGCGCTGAAGAAGAAAAAGCAAGAATAAGGGAAGATGAAAGATAGCTAAGAGAGTTTAACTTCATTAAATATACGACTAATCAAGTGAGAATCATTGTCATTCAGGATAAAATTGACAAAACCTTTACACAAACAACTTTTTTTAATAGTTGTGATAAGCAAATCTAAACACAATGAACGTCAAACTTGTTAGAGCATTAAAAGTGTTCATTTGCGTGGCGGAGTCAGGGAATATGACCACCGCCGCTCGAAAGCTGCATATGACGGCATCAGCCATCAGTCAGCAAATTAAGAAGCTGGAACAAGAGATAAGCTTGCGCTTATTCCATCGCAATTCACGCCAGATGCTGCTGACAGAAGCAGGCGAAGTGTATTTTCGCCATAGCATCAAATTGCTAGAGGTTGCAGAATCGGGGCAAGAAGCATTGGAGCGCTTATCAGAAGATATCACTGGCGAGCTAAAAATTATTGCCCCAGAGGGCTTCGGTGGCGGATTACTCAGTCATTCGTTGAAACAGCTCTGCCAACAATTTCCAAAATTAACGATCTCAGTCATATTGGAAGACAGCGAAAATGAAGTACTCAGTGCAGATGCACATATCGTCATTCGTTTTAGCGCTTATGAGGACCACAACTTTACCTCTGTGCATCTAGCGACATGGCAACAAATACTGTGTGTCAGCAACACACATCCACTCGCTGATATGCCCCCAGAAAACCCAATGGCATTGTCCGAGCATGCCTTCATCGCCTACGATTTTGTGGTCCATCGCAAACTACAGCATCATTCAGAACAAGACGCATCATTACCCAGGCCGCAAATTACGGTGAGCTCTATGCAAGCGTTAATTCAACTAGTCAAAGACGGGGTGGGCTTTGGCGTACTGCCAAAAACAGAGGTACAGCCCTATTTGGAGCGAGGAGACTTAGTACACATATTGCCGCAATGGACATTGCCCCACTATCACGTATATGCGGTAACGCCAAAGAACTTGGCAACACAAACGAAAACCAAACAAGCCGTTCAGTATCTACAGTCTTATTTTGCAGACTTATCGTCATTGATTAAAAAGGGCAAATGCCCTTTTTAATCAAACAACTGTTTGTGCTATTTCTTGTGCTTGTCGAATAGCACGTCAACAACATCACCTAACTCAGGCTTGCCTTTACGCACTTCATCTTCGCTCAAACCAGCAATTTCATGAGGAAATACCAACCACTCATCACTTTGGTTAACAAAGTAATCCGGTGTCAATTCGGTTTTGTTGTTCTGTGGTTTATACCAAGGACACGCAATACGAATGTCTTTAGGCATGTTTAAACGCATTAACTTGCGAATTTGCTTGATTAAAGCTTCAACACTACGACCCGAATCAAATACGTCATCCACGATCAACAAGGCATCATCGGCGTTGGCGTTTTCTACCAAATAGTGTAAGCCATGTACGCGAATTTCTTTTGATTGCTGGTTAATGCCGTAATACGACGAAGTACGCACTGCAATGTGATCTGTCGGTGTATTCTTAAATTCGAAAAATTCTTGCACTGCAATGCCAATGGGCGCACCACCCCGCCAAATACCCACAATAAACTGTGGGCGAAACCCATCTTCATAAACCTGAGCTGCTAGACGGAATGAATCCCGTAACAAGGAGTCTGACGAGATATAGAATTTTTCCATGATGCCTACTACCAACGCGTTAAATAAAAGACCGGAAGTATAGGTAATTTCGCCACATTTTGCACTGATAAACATCAAATAAATCAGTTTTTAACCCATAAAAAATGCAAAAACCTGACTTAATGGTCAATATACGAACACAAGGTTAAAATTCACCAATAGCCAAACTTAATCCCATTGGGAACAGCGCACCGTGATTGCTATTTTTTATACCGATATACTGCCCTTTGATATGAGCTTGTTGATCAAAAAATTGCAGTAATTTTGCATGGGCATCGGGCGAGAGACGCGCAGCTAATACGGGAGGAGCAACCGGCCCTTTTTCAGGTAAAGGTGGCAACGTACGCATTTTCTTGTTGCGGTCAGATTCGGCGTGAACCAAATACAATTGCGTGTTTGACAAGTCTGGGCCAAATTGTGTCGCTTCCCATTGTGCCAACATATCGCCATCTCCCCACCAAATGGCTGGGTCTATGGCGAAAAAGTGACTAAACGACTCAGGATGGTGCAGTAAGGTGTACAGCACCTGCACACCGCCGAATGAATGCCCCCACAAACCCACGTGATTTTTATCAATGCGAACTTGCGTTGCCACCCAAGGCACGAGTTGCTCGGTTAGCCAACTGGAAAAGCCAGCTGCGCCCCCGCCGAGCCATTGATGAAATTGCCCTTCACCTTGACTGTTAAGCGGCGTGTAATCATATGTGCGCGCTTTAAAATCAAAACGCGTATCCACGTTGTAACCCACAAATACCATAACCGGTAACACCTGCTTATCGCGCAAATCAGCGATTTTTACATCCATTAACGCCGCGTTGCCGTCCAAAAAGTACAACACCGGATACCCACTTTCTGGGGCGCGTCGTTTAGGAATAGCCAGAGTCACACGAATATTGGCAATATTGTTAAGGCTAGGTGGTGCCTCAGTTTGTCGAGAAAAAACATGCTCAATAAATTGATATTCAGCCTGCCCTTGCTCTAACAATGAGCGAGAAGCATCAAACCGATTATCAGGCGCAGCTTCACTGGTTAACGAAAACAAAAAAAGTGTGGCGAATAGGCCAAGTTTCGACATAAAAACAGCGGTAAATTTATCAATGGTCATGTAAATACACTTAACGTATGAGTTATCAATCGTTTTGCAACGCTCTAGCGGGTTGCACATGCAGCGCACGCCTAGCTGGATACAAACTCGCCACAAAACACAGCAAAAGGGCGAACAAAGTTACAGCAACCACCTGATGCCATTGCACATTGACCGGTAAACCTCGGCCATCCGCCGACAATGCTAGGTGAATACCCAATAAATCCAGCACGTTATTGAGCTGCCATACTGCAAGCAAGCCAAGTACTAGCCCGTACACCGCCCCTTTGAGACCGTTAAACATGCCGTTAAAAATAAACACGGCCATAATCGCCCGTTCCGACATACCTTGGGTTTGCAGAATGGCAATATCGCCTTGTTTTTCGGTAACCACCATCACCAAGGCTGACACTATGTTAAACGCCGCCACAGCAATAATGAGTAGCAGCATTAGAAACATCATGTTCTTTTCCATTTTCACAGCATCAAATAAGGGACCTTGACGGGAGCGCCAGTTTTCCGATTCGATGTTCTCGGCTGACAAGGCATTAACCACTTGCTGATAATTAAACGCGTCATGCAAAAATAAGCGGGTATCTGGAGTAGAGGAAGCGCGCATACGCAATAGGCGAGTCATATCGCCTAGCGCCATATACACCACTTTGTCGTCGAGCTGAGAACCCACACTAAATGTGCCAGCCACAACCACTAAACGCTGGCTAGGCATTCGCCCTAATGGCGTGTAAACACTGGCTCCAGCGGCAATCAAACGCATGGTATCACCTACTTTCACTTTGAGCTCTAATGCCAAAGCGCGGCCGATAATAACGTTGAAATCACCTTCTCTTAGCAAACTAAAACTGCCAGCAACTATGTTGTCAGCCACAATGCTGTGTTGTTTCATTGCTTGAGGATCAACGCCTTGCATTAACACACCGCGCAGTGCTTCACGAGATTGCACAACACCCTCAGCTTCGCGATAAGGCATCACGGCTTTCACTTCAGGTATTTCCAGCGCGCTAATCGTTTCAGGTTGCACATGTTTGGCAACCACTTGAGGGACAATTCCGAGAATGCGCTGTTTAAGTTGCCCTTCAAAGCCATTCATCACCGACAACACAATAATCAGTGCCATCAGCCCCAAGGCAATACCAGCAACAGAAAACCCATTAATAAAAGAAATAAAACTATTGTGTTTGCCAGCAGTGGCGTAACGCCAGGCGACAAAAGCGGAAAGAGGCTGCAACATAGTAACCTTGGAAAACGGTTAATCAATCAATTGAGGTTTAGCGAAACTCTGCTCATTTTAAGGTTTTGTCAATCAGCAGAATAGCTTATGCTTGGGTGCATCATACGTGTAAGCTACAATAGGCTCAAGTACAAGGTTTTTGGAGTACCAGTGGACACGCTCACATTGACACAAAAACAAGCGCAGTTTGAAGAATTCTTCATGATTGCGCACAAACTCAAGGTCAACATTCGCCCAATTGATGCGGCGACTGAACTTCCTTTGGAAGAAGAGTTCGAAGAAGCCATGCCCTATGCCTTTCGCATTGCGGGAGAAATGGCCAGCATCGAGGCAAAAGCCTTGCGTCCACTGCGGCATTTAAGTGATCATGCCGAAGAATTGGCTGCGTACTTAAATCATCAGGCCAAAAAAATCGATTTGATGATGTCGTATATTCTGCACAGTGAAGACAATGCCGCCCTGCGCTATCTCACTGTAAAATTCGGCGGTGGCGGGATTATTGTCGACAGTGACCAAGCGTTAACCGTGGGCGACCATGCTGAAGTAAAATTATTCTTGAATGAAGAAGCAGCAGCCGTCTATTGCTTTGGCGAAGTTATCGCTTGCCAGCAGGAACAAGGCCGCTACCATATAGCCTTTATTTTTACGCGAATTCGAGAGCAGGATCAGGAACTGTTAGTCAGAGCCAGCCTGCATCAGCAAACCTTGCAGTTGCGAAAACGCAAGCAAGAACAACAGGGCGGTTAATCCAAATGCGAAGTGATACGTATCACTTCGCCATTGCCCCTCTGCGAAAACCAGTATTCAGGTATCATGACAGCAACGTTATTTTCTCTACCTCTGCCAAAAGCGAAATCGTCTAAACCCGTGCAAGACCACCTACATTGGGGTGAACTGAACGGCAGTAGTCAGGCACTTAGTATTGCCCAAGCCAGCCGACAACACAGCGGGCCAGTGGTGCTGATAACAGCTGACACACCGTCAGCGTTAAAGCTAGAAAAAGAAATCAGTTATTTTTTAAGTGGCGACAACACGCCCATCACACTATTCCCAGATTGGGAAACCCTGCCCTATGACAGCTTTTCGCCTCATCAAGACATTGTTTCCCAGCGCTTGGAAACTCTGTACCGATTAACAGGGCAAGACAATGGCATCTTTATCGTGCCAGTGAATACGCTGATGCAGCGCCTTGCCCCAGTAGACTATATAGGTCAGCGATTATTAATGCTCAAAACCGGGCAAAAGCTCGATCTTGAGAATTTTCGTCGTCAACTAGAACAAGCCGGTTATTTACACGTAAGCCAGGTAATGAGCCACAGTGAATTTTCTGTGCGTGGTGCCATTATCGATTTGTACCCTATGGGCAGCAAACACCCGTTTCGTATCGACTTATTCGACGACGAAATCGATACCATACGGCTATTCGATCCTGACACCCAGCGCTCAACCGATAAAGTCAGTGAAATAAAACTGTTACCCGCGCGAGAGTTCCCCACCGACAAAGACGCCATCAGCTTGTTCCGCGAACAGTTTATGTCGCGATTTGACGCTAGCAACAAGCAAGAGTCGGTGTTTGCTCAAGTCACCAAAGGCACAATGCCAAGTGGTGTTGAGTATTATTTGCCGTTGTTTTTTAAGCAAACGGCTACGCTATTCGATTACCTAAACGACAGCGCATTACTATTAATGCACGGCGATTTACACGACGCGTGCGAATTTTACTGGGCAGATATTTCTGAGCGCTATGAGCAATATCGTTACAACCCATTGCGCCCATTACTCGCCCCAGATGAACTGTTTTTGCCATTTAACCAATTGTTCGAGCAACTTAAACAATGGCCACGGGTAACCATTGCGCCACAAGCGTTGGAAGAGAAAGCAGGTAAGCATAATTTTGGTTGCAGCAAACTAGAAGATATTGCCTTCAACCCGCAGAAAAAACAGCCCGCTGAACGTTTACTGGCTACGTTAAAACACGCTGAAAAACGCGGCGCCAAAACCCTGTTCTGCGCCGAGTCTCAAGGACGTCGAGAAAACCTACTCGGGCTATTAAACAAAGCGAAAATCAAGCCTGTTCAATTTGCCACCCTAGACGACTTCCTAGCCAGCCATGAAACCGTGGGGATCACGGTGGGTATGGTCGAACACAGTTTTAGCTGGAAGAACCCAGACGGCGAGTTACTTTTCATCACTGAAACCGAGTTACTCGGCCATAAAATCAGTCAGCGACGTTTACGAGAAAAACGCGCTGCTACCGATGAAAACGCCATTATTCGCAACCTTGCTGAACTCACCGTAGGCCAGCCAGTGGTGCATATCGACCACGGTGTCGGCCGCTACATTGGCTTGCAAACCCTTGATGCCGGTGGCGTGGCGACAGAATACGTGTGCATTGAATACGCCAAAGCGGCTAAGCTCTATGTACCTGTAGCCTCGTTGCATCTTATTTCTCGCTACACAGGTGGCGATACCGACCATGCGCCGCTCAATACCTTAGGCACCGATGCATGGGCCAAAGCACGGAAAAAAGCCGCAGAGAAAGTACGTGATGTAGCCGCAGAACTACTGGATGTGTATGCCAAGCGCGCCGCCAAACCCGGGTTCGCGTACCCAATTAATTGGGACGATTATCAAGCCTTTGGCGACAGTTTCCCGTTTGAAGAAACCGCAGACCAGCTACAAGCCATCAATGCAGTTATTCAAGACATGGGTAGCCCCAATGCTATGGATCGACTCGTGTGCGGTGACGTGGGCTTTGGTAAAACCGAAGTTGCTATGCGTGCCGCCTTCCTTGCGGCCAACCAAGGCAAGCAGGTCGCTATTTTGGTGCCCACCACCCTATTGGCACAACAGCACTACGAAAACTTTAAAGACCGCTTTGCCAACTGGCCCTTTGAAATCGCCGTAATGTCGCGATTTGTTAGTGGTAAAGCACAGAAGTCGGTCATTGAGGGGATTGAAAACGGCAAGGTCGATATTATTGTCGGTACCCACAAATTGCTCCAAGACGATGTGAAGTTTGCCGATTTAGGCTTAGTGATCATCGACGAAGAACACCGCTTCGGTGTGCGTCAAAAAGAGAAATTCAAATCACTGCGCGCTGATGTCGATATACTCACACTGACCGCAACCCCTATTCCGCGTACACTTAACATGGCGCTATCTGGCATGCGTGATTTATCGATCATCGCCACCGCACCAGCCCGTCGATTATCGATTAAAACCTTTGTGCAGCAACGTGATAAAGCCGTGATCCGTGAAGCCATCATGCGTGAGATATTACGCGGTGGCCAAGTGTACTTCCTCCATAACGAAGTAGATTCCATCGCCAAGACCGCAGAAGAAATCGCCGAAATTGTGCCAGAAGCCCGTATTGCGGTGGGCCACGGCCAAATGCGAGAGCGTGAACTTGAAGCGGTAATGAGTGACTTCTACCACCAGCGCTACAACGTGTTGGTGTGTACCACCATTATTGAAACAGGTATCGACGTACCCAGCGCGAATACGATCATTATGGATAGAGCTGACCATCTCGGCTTGGCACAATTACACCAGTTGCGCGGTCGTGTGGGTCGCTCTCACCACCAAGCTTATGCCTATTTACTCACGCCACATCCTAAACGCATGACCAAAGACGCCGCCAAGCGCCTAGACGCCATCGCTAACCTTGAAGATCTTGGAGCAGGCTTTGCCCTCGCCACCCACGATTTAGAAATTCGCGGTGCGGGTGAGCTACTCGGTGAAGACCAGTCTGGTCAAATCGCCTCTGTAGGTTTTAGTTTGTACATGGATATGCTTGAACAAGCCGTTGAAGCGCTCAAAGCAGGTAAGGAGCCGTCGCTCAACGACGCCCTTGCTAATCATACCGAAATGGAATTGCGCATCCCTGCACTCCTGCCGGAAGATTATATCCCTGACGTCAACACGCGCTTGTCGCTTTACAAACAACTGGCAAGCTGCAAGTCCAAAGCCGATATTGATGATTTCCAAATAGAGATTATTGATCGCTTCGGCCTGTTGCCAGAGCCAGCGAAAAACTTAGTGCAAGTGTCTGAATTAAAACTAAGAGCACAAGCTTTAGGCATCACAAAGCTGGACTTATCCGCTCAAGGTGGCACGATAGAGTTTTCACAAGACACGCCCGTTGATCCAGGCTATATCATTCGCTTGGTGCAAACGCGCTCAAAAGAATTTAAATTTGAAGGCAGCCAAAAGTTACGTCTCGTGAAGAAAACAGAAACCGCACGGGAACGTTTGAAAATGGTCGATGCCTTATTGACCGAATTATCCAGGGAGACCCGAGGAAAATGATGTCCACAGTCCGGCGAGCAGTCCGGTACTCTGCCCTAACACTTGGTTTATTGTGCGCGAGTCACGCACAGGCTGCTGAAGACTGGTGGTTTGATATTGAAGTCATCCTGTTTGACCGTAATGTCTCTCTTACTGAGCTTCAAGAGCAATTCCCGGAACAAGAAATTTTATCGGCCCCCGAGACCGACTGGGATTTGCTCAGTGGTCTTCTCTACCCAGATATTCGTTATATCTATCAAAGCTTGCCTGTGTGCGGACAAGAAGCAGGTGCGTTTTATTTACCGCCGATGACACTGGATGAAGTGATAGAAGCGCACCGTGCATGGCAAGCCGCTCAGCCCGTTAGCGTGAGTGTTGAAGATAGCACTGCATTGTCGGGTCCGGAAAGCTACGGCGAATTAGTAAGTGATGGTAATACTGAAGATTCATTTGCAGAAGAGCCCTACATCGTAATTGATGAACCAGCGCAAGCCGATAGTGCCATTGATGTCGAACCGGTTTTCCCCTATTGGACTGAACAAGAAATTGCTGCAGCATGGTTAACCGCCATTAATTGGCAACAAGCCCTGACGCCAATAAAAGTGCCTCGTAAAGTAGAAACATGCAGAACAGAAAAGCCTTGGTTCGACTACCAAAACGGCCAACTGATAGCCAATTACCCTGACTATCGCCAACCGATGGCGTCAGAAGTACCGTTATTTCCCCAAGGCGTTGATTGGCCAAGAAGTAGCACCCCACATATTCTTTCTCAATCAGCCAATAACTTAACCAAATTGTCAGGTAATTTGCGCTGGCGTAAAGGCATTAATCGACTGCTGCATATGAGTTGGCGACAACCGGTTAAATTTGGGGAAAATCGCGCTGAAAAACTTCGCTTATTCGCAGGTAAAAACTATGCTGATGCCTTTACTCTTACAGGCGAAGCGGTTTTACCAGACTATAATACACAGCAACCAAGTACAACGTTAGACGCGAGCGACGATTTCTTTACCAAACTCAACCAAGCTCTTGTTGACCCTAAAGCCGTCAGTTTTGCGTCGATGATTGCGCCTGTACAAGAAAAAGCCTCACCGCTGATACCGGCTGCTGACGATAAAACGCCGATTTGGCAAATCGACGGTTTTGTTCAAATTTACCTCAAATACATCAATCGCACGCCCTATTTGCATGTGAACAGTGAGTTACAATACCGTCAGCCTGTACCTGTTGAGGGCAGTGATGCAACAAAGCCAACATACCGTTTGGCGTCTGTGCCTTTCAAACAGGTTCGTCGCGTGATCAGCAAACAAGTGCATTATTTCGACCACCCACTTTTCGGCATGGTGGTCGAAATCAATCGCTACCACCGCCCTGCTGAATAAGTGTTATGTCCAAGGCGGATGTGTCCGATGAATACCTTAGGAGTTAACTTCTCCTTGAAAGTGCAAAGCTGGACACTCCGAAGATTTAAGAGAGCGACAAGCGGTGGCAGTGTGCCTCAGAAACCGTTTGCACAGGTGTGGCAACCCGAGCGCCCATGGATGGGTTCACAGCGCGTTTCTGAGCCGAACTTGTTCACTGCCAAGCGAACTACGCAGAAACAGAGGTGGATGTCTCCACTCAATACGTAGCGATTACCGTGTTGTATTCGAGCCAGATTCTCTTTTCATTAAAAGTACAAAAGCTTAAGTCCACAAAGAATTCAGAGAGCGCCAAGCGGTGACTGTGTGCATCAGAAACCGTTTGCCACAGGGATGTGGCAACCCGAGCGCCCAGGGACTGGGTTTACAGCGCGTTTCTGAGGCACACTGTTACCGCCAAGCGAACGGACTACGAAGAAATACAGCTTGAGTAACTAAAGAACGAGCGAACGGATACCGAAGAAAGCAAGAAAGATACAAAAATTCCGCCTCGAAGATCAGTTATCTCAACTAATTCTAAACGGTAAAGTTCTTTTCGGCATGTGCCAATTGAATACATTATTCGAAAAGGATTATTAAAATGAAAGAATTAAATTCTGAAGAACTTAACTTCATTGCAGGCGGCGACGTCGATTGGGGTCAAGCGGCTGCAGCTGCAGGGATTGTTGCATTAGGCGTAGCTGTTGTCGCCACTGGAGGTCTAGCCTCAATTCCAATTGGATTAGCAGGAGCTGCGACATTTGGCGAATTAGCTATCGCTGGCTTTGGACTGACAACATCACTTGTCGGCGGCTGGGGTATGGGAGATGCATTGAGCAAGTAACATCTGTGTAATGACACTAATCTAAATAACATTTAGATTAGTGTTTTTTCAATATCAACGTTGAATTTCAAATGCGAAGGAGCGATTAATTTGAAACGAGTTCAAGTAAACAACCTATTAGCACTATTTTTCATATTCATTTCATTAGCATTATTCGCTTTGTCAGTGCGAGCAGGATTCGATGGCGAGTTATACCCATCCCTCACACTTTTAGGACTATCGCTCATCGTCGCTATCGTTGCAAAACAACGAATCCCAGCCCTTAAACTCAATCACTTGAAATATCAAAAAAACCTACAAATATTAGCCTTCCTTGTAATCGGCCTCGCCATTGTGGGCACTCTTTAAAAACCGTAAATCCAACCTGAATACCAAGAACTAGAGAAGGAGCGCCGATGGATGGGTTCACAGCGTGTTTCTGAGTCGAACTTGTTCACTGCCAAGCGAACTACGCAGAAACAGAGTTGTATTCGAGCCAGATTCTCTTTTCTTTGAGAGCACAACGCTTAACCCCCAAAGAGCAGAGAGAGCGCCAAGCGGTGGCAGTGTGCATCAGAAACCGTTTGCCACAGGGATGTGGCAACCCGAGCGCCCAGGGACTGGGTTTACAGCGCGTTTCTGAGGCACACTGTTACCGCCAAGCGAACGGACTACGAAGAAATAAAGCTCGATGAACAAAGAAAGAGCGACCAAGCAGTGGGCAAGTTCGAGTCAGAAACCGTTCGCTGCAAGGATGCGGCGACACGAGCGCCCATGGATGGGTTCACAGCGTGTTTCTGAGCCGAACTTGTTCACTGCCAAGCGAACGACGAAGAGTTCAGCTGAAGGAACTAAAGAACAAACGAAGAAACCAACTACAAACGAGTCACCATTACCACAGCCGTGATCACCACACCCACAATCACATTCAATATCGTCCCCTCACGCACCATAGTCTGGATCTGAATACGGCCACTGCCATAAACAATCGCATTCGGAGCCGTCGCCACCGGCATCATAAACGCACAACTCGCACTGATCGCCGCAGGCATCATCAGAATAATCGGGTCAACATCAATCGCCACCGCAGCCGTCGCAAGAATAGGCATTAACAAGGTCGCCGTAGCCGTGTTCGACGTGATCTCCGTGACAAAGCTCACCGCCAAACACAAAACTAAAACCAGCGACACCAAAGGCAACGCCGACAAGCCACTCAACGCCTCCCCCAAAATTGCGCTCAAGCCAGAAGCCGTAAACGCCTTAGCCAAACAAATACCGCCAGCAAACAACAGCAGCATTCCCCAAGGGATCGCTTCCGCCGTTTTCCAATCCAGTAAGTTACCCGGCTTTTCCTTATCGCCATTAGGTACCAAGAACATCGCCACCACACCCGCTATAGCAATTGTACTGTCTTTCACCATGGTCATGCCCAACCACTCAGACCAATAAGGACGGAATACCCACGCCAACGCCACCAAGCCAAATACCGTTAACACCCGTTTTTCAGCCGGTTGCCAGTCAGACACCGCCGGCAACTCACAAGGCGGCATCGCACTCAACTGACGAGTTAACCACAACGCCATAATCGGAATCGAAATTAACACTACCGGCACACCCGTCATCATCCAATTCAGGAAGCTCACTTCAGTCCCCGTCGCCTGCTGGTAAACGCTCATAAAAATGATATTCGGAGGCGTGCCAATAGGTGTACCCACTCCCCCTAAACTAGCTGCATAAGCAATACCCAACAACAAAGCCGCCGCCAATTTAGGCGCGTTCATTGAGGTGATAATTGCCATAGCAATAGGTAGCAGCATTAAGGTTGTCGCCGTGTTTGAAATCCACATACTCAGCACCGCAGATGTCAACATAAAGCCCAACACCAAACGTTTTGCACTCGACGCCCCACACATACGCAGCATATACACAGCCAAACGACGATGCACACCAGATTTTTCTAGCGCTTTAGACAGCATAAACGCCCCCATGAGCAGCAAAATAACATGGCTACCCAAGGAGGAAGACGCTTCTTTATAGTCAATAATCCCCGCCATCGGAAAAACAAAGAATGGGATTAACGAAGTAACCGGAATGGGCAACGCTTCTGTGACCCACAAAATAGCAACCAGTAATGTTAGCCCCGCTGTTACACTCAACTCATAGGAATTGCCAAGCCACATCAACAGTTGCCAAGTTAAAAAGCTTACGATGACGCCAGTAATTATTATTTTTGGTTTAGTTGTCATACTTCTCCCACAACGCACACGCTCGTGCGTATTCGGCTGATGCATTTTCAGTTAGAGGACGATTGGCAAGACGCAATAGTCGCTGATTATTCAAATCTGTACCCGATTCGTCTCCTGCGTCTGCAATTTCTAGTCCATTCAATATCGCTTCAGCACCTTCGGGGTTGTTACACGCCAATACCATGTCACAACCGGCAGACAGCGCGGCCCGTGCGCGATCGGCATAACCGCCAGCAACACTCGCTCCTTCCATTGATAGGTCATCAGAGAAAATCACCCCATCAAAGTGCAACTCATGCCTTAACATGCCCAACCATCGGGAAGAAAACCCCGCCGGTTTGTCATCCACTTGAGGAAAAATAACATGAGCAGGCATCATGGCATCCAATCGTTGTTGCGCAATCAAAGTTTTAAATGGCGGTAAATCCGTGGCTTCTATTTCAGCCAAACTGCGTTCGTCTACCGGAATTGCTACGTGAGAATCAGCCACCACACTACCATGACCGGGAAAGTGTTTTCCCGTTGTGGGCATACCTACCACGTGCATACCATCGATTAAAGCCTCAGCTAACACACTTACCTCTGCCGCGTTGTGAGCGAATCCGCGATCACCAATCACGTTCGATACGCCATTAATATCCAGCACAGGAGCAAAGCTCATATCAATATCGATACGCTTTAATTCATAAGCCATGATAACGCCGCACGCATAAGCCAAGGCCTTCGCTTCGTCTTCAGAATTGGTTAGCGTTTGAATAGCGCCCATAGCTGGCAAGCGAGTAAACCCCTCACGAAAGCGCTGCACGCGCCCACCTTCGTGGTCCACCGCAATGAGTAAGGGTTTGTTAGCGGCTTGACGAATAGAGTTAACCAATTCAGTAAGTTGCGTCACATTATCATAATTACGGGCAAACAGAATGACACCGCCCGTCAGTGGATGGCGAAGCCTGTCGGCCTCTGTAGAAGATAAAACCAGTCCGGCGCAATCTAACATCAATGGGCCCATATACTCTCCGTCGCGATCTGTTACTATGGTGTTAATGAGTCATCTGACCACTAAAAATTTTGCCACCCAGCATCACAGATTCGTCATTTATGTCTGTTAATTATTTGGTTAGCATAGAGAAAAAAAGGGAGTATTACACGTGATAATTTGGACCAGACGCATACTTGTGGCGCTGATTTTATTAGTAATATTGTTAGTCATTGGCGTGTATTTTACTCTGAGAGCCAGTTTGCCTAACCTCGATGGTGACAGAGCCGTTCCACTACTCGAAAACACAGTCACTTTATCGAGAGACAATCTTGGCCAAGCCATTATTCACGCACAAAGCCGCGCCGATGCTGCGTACGCCATTGGATTCGCTCATGCTCAAGACCGCTTCATGCAAATGGATTTACAACGACGACTTCCCGCTGGAGAGCTATCGGATTGGCTCGGTAAAGGCTTACTAGACCACGATAAAAAATTGCGCTTCCACCAATTTCGTAAACACGCTGAGCGTATTTATCCGCAACTTCCTCAATGGCAACGCACCTTACTTGAGCACTATGCTCAAGGCGTAAATGATGCGTTAGGTGAAATGGGCCAGCCACCGTTTGAATACCTACTCACCGGCTTTTCTATTAAGCCATGGGAACCAATCGACAGCCTCCTCGTGATTTACAGCATGTACTGGGACTTGCAAAGTAGCCAAGTTTCACGAGATATCACGTTAGAAGTCGTGAAGCAGCACTACGGGCAAGACATGGTCGATTTCATTCTCCAGCCAAGTCCTTACCAAGCTGCCCTTGATGGCAGTATTCAAGAGCAAGCTGTTTCGATACCCGCCTTACCCAGCAAAGCAACCACGCTTACTCATGAGCAATACGATGCTTTGTTTGAAGAGCCACAAGATATTGGCAGTAATAACTGGGTTGTGAGTGGTGATCTCACAGCAAGTGGCAGCGCGCTACTGGCAAACGACATGCACTTGGGATTACGCATTCCCACAACCTGGTATCGCGCCCAATTGAATTACCAACGACAAGGGAAAAACGTGCAGCTCACCGGCGTGAGCTTGCCAGGCGTTCCCGGTATTGTTGTGGGTACCAATGGCCATATTGCATGGGGCTTCACTAATTCGAACCTCGATAATACCGATTGGGTATTACTGAATGACGATGAACCCATGAAAGACGAACAAGAAACCTTGTACTACCCCGGCGGACAAGAAAGCTACACAGTGACTACAAGTAAATATGGTCCGGTAAGAACCATTGATGGTAAGTCTTACGCGTTGTCGTGGGTGGCTCACTTCGACTACAGCATTGATATTGGGATCACGAACTTTGACATCGTCACGTCGATGGAAGAAGCCTTACCCATTGCCCACAATGCAGGGGTTCCAGTACAAAACTTTGTGGTTGCTGATGCCAAAGGCAACATTGCCTGGACGCCAATCGGCGCAGTAACGGCCCGTCCCTCTCCGAGTAATACCGCAATTGCTCAAGAAGATTATTCAGCGCTATGGGGAACTCAAGAATCTAACCTTCCTGTTTTTGCCAATCCAGAACAAGGCCGTATTTGGACAGCCAATGCACGAGTCATTTCTACCGAACAACTCAAACGCTATGGCGACGGCGGTTATGCATTAGGAGCGCGCGGCGCTCAAATTCGCGACCGACTATTTGAACAAGCCCAATTCGACGAGCAAGCCTTTTACGATATCCAACTCGACAACGAAGCTCGTTTTCTTACCACTTGGCATGCCCTACTTTTAACCACGTTAAAACAACAAGCTGAAGGTTTCGATGCTGATATTAAAGCACTAGAAAATTGGGACGCGTGCGCTTGTGCAGACTCTGTCGGTTATACCCTAGTGCGCCGTTTCCGCAGTGCAGTGATGCAATCATTACTAGAACCATTAGCTGCACCTCTTGAACAAAACCAACTCACAGCACGCACATTACTGCGTTATTTTGAGCCAGGTACTTGGCAAATTCTCGACGAGCAACCACAAGATTGGTTGCCGGAAGGCTATGACGATTATCAATCCTTCCTCGTGGGTGAATACATCGACACTAAACTGAAACTAGAGACTCGATATGGCCACAAAGAAGACTTATCGCCGCTTCGTTGGGGTAATGTAAATGCACTAGAAGTATCGCACCCATTTGCAGCCCAAATACCGCTTGTGGGAGAATATCTTAATATGACCCGTTACGACGGTTTTGGCGATAGCTTCATGCCCGCAGTGCAAGGCCGAGATTTTGGTGCATCAGAACGCTTCTTTGTTCAACCGGGCAAACTGAAAAGTGCGATTCTCACCATTCCGGGAGGCCAATCAGTTCACCCATTATCAGATTACTATCGCGCAGGGTTCGAAGACTATGCTGAGCATAAAAACACGCCGCTATTACCCGGCAAAGTCGAACATACTCTCACCTTTTCACCAGTGAATTAATATGACACCGGCAATTGTACTATTACAAAAGAAAAAAGTGCCGCATCAAGTCCATGAGTACGAGCATGATCCCAATCATGCTTCGTACGGCTTGGAAGCAGCAGAAAAGCTCGGCGTAGACCCTGCAATTGTATTTAAAACCCTTGTTGCAGAGTTAGATAACGGCAAGCTAGTGGTAGCCATCATCCCTGTTGCGGAAAAGCTCAATCTTAAAAGCTTGGCCAAAGCAGCGGGAGCTAAAAAGGCACAAATGGCAGACCCAGACAAAGTCGCACGTAGTTCTGGATACGTCATGGGAGGGGTCAGCCCTCTCGGGCAGAAAAAAGCATTACCGACAATACTTCATCAAAGTGCAGAACCGTTAGATATGATCCATGTTAGCGCCGGGCGTCGAGGTTTAGAGGTAGGGTTAGCCCCTACCGATTTATTAATGCTAACAAGAGGAAAGTTTGGGGCTATCACGAACGAGTGATAGGTGGCTCTATTTATTCTGAAGATAATGTCACGCCTTGTTGCTCAGAAAAGCGCTCTCGCCACAGTTTCTTGGCATAAGCTAACGTAGCCTCATCAACGGCTTTACCTTCAGATAGGGTTTTGGCCACTTCCTGAATAGTTTGGTCTCGTTGGGTAATGAGCGTGTCTGCACGTGGAAACAAATCTTCTGCTTCTGGGTATTTTGCTTTCAAGGAGTCGATATCTTGCAAATCGTAATATCTCGCTTCGAACGCTTCGCTGAATAACTGGCGCTTAGCCACAAACACTACATAATCGTGGGCGCGTGGTGACTGAATATAATCAAGTGTTTCAGCATCGAGCTGCGCTTGTTCTGCAACGTGTAATGCCTTTTCCAACCATTCATCCACCGCTTGTGGATTGTTGTTAATCACGGCTTGTTTCACACCATTGGAAAAGTCCGACGTTGCGAAGATTTGCTCAATAGTGATCGTTGGAAATGGTTCGACAGCAGTTGTGTCTTCAGATGGCTGATTTTGATACCACCAGACCCCACCAGCAATTAAAGCAACAAGAATAAGACTAACAATTGATTTCATAGCGACACGATTATTGATGTTATTTGGCTGCAGACTACCACAAAATCAGCTTAGACTTTATGTTTTCTCCGATAAGGCACATGGGTTTTGAGATAGCTACGTAGAAACCAAGGCTGATGTCTCTGAGCAATACCGTAGCGATTACCTTCGGTATGAAAACACGCCGTGAATATATCCCTATAGGCTCTGCGGCTGCATCCATGCAGCCGAAGGTTTTATACCGAAGATAATCCCTACTACAGTGTTGTATCCGACTCTGATTCTCTTTTCTCTAAAAGCTTAAAACCACGAAGAGTAGAGAGAGCGCCAAGCGGTGACAGTGTGCATCAGAAACCGTTTGCCACAGGGATGTGGCAATTCGAGCGCACACGGATGTGTTTACAGCGCGTTTCTGAGGGACACTGTTACCGCCAAGCGAACGGACTACGAAGAGATAAAGCGAGATGCCCAAAGAACTAGCGACCAGCAGTGAGCAAATTCGAGTCAGAAACCGTTTGCCACAAGGATGTGGCAATCCGAGCGCCCAGGGACTGGGTTTACAGCGTGTTTCTGAGGGACACTGTTACCGCCAAGCGAACGGACTACGAAGAAACAAAGCGTGATGCACAAAGGAAGAGCGACCAGCGGTGAGCAAGTTCGAGTCAGAAACCGTTCGCCGCAGGGAGGCGGCGACACGAGCGTACAGGGAAGTATTCACCGCGTGTTTCTGAGCCGAACTTGTCCACTGCCGAGCGAACTACGAAGAATCCAGTTTAAGGAACCAAAGAACAATAGAGCACAAAAAACGCGGCACAAGGCCGCGTTTTACGCAAATTATGTAGAAGTTAGAGCAACTCAAACGCCAGCGTTATTCCTCAGGCGGCTTTGAATTTTCTACACGACTCTTTAGTTTTTGCCCCGGGCGGAAAGTCACCACGCGACGCGCTTTGATAGGAATATCCTCACCCGTTTTAGGGTTACGTCCTGGACGTTCGTTTTTATCCCGCAAATCAAAGTTACCAAAACCGGATAGTTTCACTTGTTCACCAGATTCCAGTGCGCCTTTAATTTCCTCGAAAAACGCCTCAACCAAATCCTTGGCGTCTCGTTTATTCATGCCCAGTTTTTCGAATAAGTGTTCAGCCATCTCGGCCTTGGTTAGTGCCATAATCTACTCTCTTAACGCAGCCCCAAATTCAGTTTCAAGCCCTTTCACCACGGTGTCAACAGCAGCCTGAATCTCGGCATCTTCCAGTGTTTTGTCCGGGTCCTGAAGGATCAGTGACAAAGCCAGGCTCTTACTACCCTCAGCAATACCCTGCCCTTGGTACACATCGAACAAGTTTAGGCCAACTAATTGATTTACGCCAATTTTTTCGATGAAATTTAAAATTTCACCCACTGGCGTCGTTTCTGCCACCGTAATTGCGATATCACGGCGGTTAGCTGGGTACTTAGAAATCGCCTTCGCTTGCGGTAAGGCACGCGGTGTGACGGCATCTAATATCAATTCAAACACAAATACTCGACCATTAATACCAAGCAATTTATTGAATTGTGGGTGAATTGCGCCCATGTAACCAATTAACTGGTCTTCTAAATAAATAGCCGCACTCATGCCTGGGTGCAAGGCAGAATGTGGTTCTGCGACAAATTTTATTTGATTTTGCTTACCCGTAAGCGACAACAAGGCTTCAACATCGGCTTTTGCGTCGAAAAAATCTACCGCTTGATCTTTACCATCCCAGTGTTCATCTTCACGACGACCTGCGATAACCCCACTGATTACCCCCTGCTGCTCAACACCTTGTGGCGCATCAGCATTCGGTAGGAAGCGCAAACCTGTTTCAAACAAACGCACTCGCGCTTGTTGGCGTTTTTGGTTGTAACTTGTTGCTTGCAACAAACCTGGCCACGCACTCACACGCATTATCGACATATCTGCCGAAATAGGATGCGGTAATACTAATCCATTGCTTTCAGGGAACAAAGCATTTTGTATTTTCGGGTCAACAAACGAATAAGTGATCGCTTCGTTAAAGCCACGAGCCAGCAATACATTTTTCAATGAAGACAAAGGCGATTGCTTTTCTGTTGAAGGCAACATAGCCAACGACGCCGTAGGCGCAACGTTAGGAATATTGTTGTAGCCGTATACGCGCGCCACTTCTTCAATCAAATCTACTTCAATTTGAATGTCGAAACGGTAGCTCGGCGCACTCGCCGTCCAGCCCTCGTCTGTTTCAGTCACATCAAGACCAAGACGAGTTAGCATTTCAGACACTTGTGCGTCATCAATGCTAATACCTAATACGCGCTTCAGGCGCGCTTTGCGCAAGGTGACTTCAGGCTGTACAGGAACATGAGATTCAGAAACCGCTTCAACAACAGGCCCCGCTTCACCACCACAGATTTCGAGGATCAATGCTGTTGCACGCTCCATCGCTTGGTGCTGAAGTTGTGGGTCGACACCACGCTCATAACGGTGAGATGCATCAGTGTGCAAACCGTATTGACGCGCACGTCCCATAATGGCATCAGGGTGGAAGAAGGCACTTTCCAATAGAATATCGGTTGTTTCTTCAGTGGTACCAGAGTGTAAACCACCAAAAATACCCGCCATTGCCAAGGCTTTCTTGTCATCAGCAATGACAAGGGTATTGGTTTGCAATGTCACTTCAGACTCGTCTAGCAGCGTTAGCTTTTCGCCTTCATTAGCCAAACGCACGTCAATGCCGCCTTCGATAGACGCCAAGTTAAACGCGTGCATTGGGTGACCAAGTTCAAGCAAAATGAAGTTAGTTACATCAACGATTGGGTCGATACTGCGAATACCACAGCGACGCAATTTTTCTGTTAGCCAAAGCGGAGACGCCGCTTTCACATTCACGCCTTTAACTACACGGCCCAAGTAACGCGGGCAAGCTTCGGGTGCAGATAGCGTAATTGCCAATTTGTCTTCAATGCTCGCAGGCACGGCTTCAATCGTTGGCGCAGTAACATCAGTTTGATTGAGTACACCCACTTCACGGGCAATACCACGTAAACCAAGGCAATCCGCGCGATTTGGCGTAAGGTCAACTTCAATAGTGACATCGTCAAGGCCAAGGTATTCGCGAATATCAGCACCGATTGGCGCATCAGCAGGCAGTTCAATAATACCGCTGTGGTCATCGCTAATGCCCAACTCAGAGAAACTACACAACATACCGAATGACGGTTCGCCACGTAATTTCGCTTTCTTAATTTTAAAATCGCCTGGTAATACTGCACCAACAACGGCAACAGCCACTTTCAAACCAAGACGACAGTTTGGCGCGCCACACACAATATCAAGTAGCTCGTCGCCACCCACATTGATTTTTGTCACACGCAATTTATCTGCATTCGGATGCTGGCCACATTCAACCACTTCACCCACAACAACGCCGCTGAAGTCTCCAGCTACCGGCTCAACACCGTCAACTTCAAGACCCGCCATGCTAAGTTGTTCAGCCAACTCATCAGTGCTGACTGCGGGGTTCACCCACTCTCTTAACCACTTTTCACTGAATTTCATGATGCTTGCCTTAATTAAACTGCTTGAGGAAACGAAGGTCGTTTTCGAAGAATGCGCGAAGATCGTTTACGCCGTAACGCAACATAGTCAAACGCTCAACCCCCATACCAAAGGCAAAACCAGTGTATTCTTCTGGGTCAATATTCACGGCTTTCAATACGTTCGGATGCACCATACCGCAACCCAACACCTCTAACCATTGACCGTTTTTACCCATTACATCCACTTCTGCAGAAGGCTCTGTGAACGGGAAGTAAGAAGGACGGAAACGCACTTGTAAAGACTCTTCAAAGAAGTGCTCAAGGAAGTCGTGCAAAATACCTTTTAGCTCAGTAAAGCTCACGTTTTTATCAACCATCAAGCCTTCCACTTGGTGGAACATTGGCGTGTGGGTTTGGTCGTAGTCGTTACGATAAACACGGCCCGGAGAAATAATACGCAATGGCGGCTTTTCTGCTTCCATGGTGCGAATTTGCACCCCTGATGTTTGCGTACGCAGCATCACATCTGGGTTGAAGTAGAAAGTATCGTGATCAGCACGCGCAGGGTGATTCGCAGGAATGTTCAAGGCGTCGAAGTTGTGGAAACCGTCTTCCACTTCAGGGCCAGTTTTAGTTGCAAAACCTAGCTCACCAAAGAACTGTTCAATACGCGCAATCGTGCGGCTAACAGGGTGAAGATTACCCGGTTGTTCTGTACGACCCGGCAAGGTCACATCAACGGCTTCTTCAGCTAGCTTTTTATTCATTTCGGCTTGGCGAAGGGCATCGCCCTTGGCGCTGATCGCTTGTTGGATCTGCTGCTTGGCCTGATTAATTTTTTGTCCAGCTAACGGGCGTTCTTCGTTAGACAGTTTACCTAACCCTTTCAACAGGTCGGTAAGCTTGCCTTTCTTACCCATAAACTCAACCCTTACTTGGTCGAGTGTGGCTGCATCTTCGGCAGCATCAATCTGACTTTGTGCCTGACTGACAATGGCTTCAAGCTCCATGGTATCCCCAATTTGGCATTGCTATTTCACGGGTTGTTGGCTGACGCTCGATCGCGGGCCCGCAACACAAAAGGCCGTTAGTTTACACAAAGGTTAAAAGGCTCGGCTACCCTAAGAGGCTGTTTTCGGCAAATAAATTCGAAGAATATGACGTTTTTTTCATCATTTCGCTGATTTGAGTAAAAAATGTGGGGTTAATGAATTGTTTTGTAGCATTCGTAGCTGTGAAAAGCTGACCAAGCCGAGCTGATTTAGCCTTTACTCTGTTGTTCTGAAATATATTGAGAATATAGAAGGTCCGCGAAATCAGACTCATTAATTTGGCCGATTACCAAATCTCGCACAGCGTCTGCGAATAAGTCGTTATCAGCAGTGAGTTCATAATCATTCAAAGACAAATACTCTAATGCAACAGCTAAACCGGTTCTCTTATTGGCATCTGGAAGTGAGTGTGCAAAGGCGATAGATGCCGCATATTTGGCTGCAATTTCGAATACGTCATCAATAGGCAATTGCATTATCGATACGACCGAGAGCACCTTGCAGTTTTTCCATATCAGCGGTTCCCTTCATACCCGGCTCATGCTGGAGTATGAATACGTTAATTTCAATAACACGCTCAAATGGAAAGAAAATTAAGTTCATTACATGTCAGCTAATTTTTCAAACGTCTTCTTATGTGTTCTCAGTACTAACTTTGTCTCAGACTTAACAATTTGCTGGCCGTGTTCACCGCTCAAATCTAGTTTTTTGCTCGCTTCTATTCTTGGACGTTTGACGGCTTTAACGCCATAAACTTCAATTTTCGTATTCATAAACACCTCAAAATGCATAACTTAATTATACAAAGCATTACTTCTTAATATCAAAAAAGTTAGCAAGCGGACTACGAAGAACCAAAGCTAGATAACCCAAAAAACGAGCGACCAAGCAGTGGGCAGGATCGAGTCAGAAACCGTTCGCCGCAAGGATGCGGCGACACGAGCGTACAGGGAAGTATTCACCGCGTGTTTCTGAGCCGAGCCTGTTCACTGCCGAGCGAACTACGGAGAAACCAAGGTAGATGTCTCAAGTCAATACCGTAGCGATTACCTTCGGTATGAAAACACGCCGTGAATATATCCCTATAGGCTCTACGGCTGCATCCATGCAGCCGAAGGTTTTATACCGAAGATAATCCCTACTACAGTGTTGTATCCGACTCTGATTCTCTTTTCTCTAAAATCTTAAAACCACGAAGAGTAGAGAGAGCGCCAAGCGAACGGGCTACGAAGAAACACAGCAAGAAAACCAAAGAACGAGCGACCAAGCAGTGGACAGGATCGAGCCAGAAACCGTTTGCCACAGGGATGTGGCAACCCGAGCGACCAGAGACTGGGTTCACAGCGTGTTTTTGAGGCACACTGTTACCGCCAAGCGAACGGGCTACGAAGAACTAAAACTAGATAACCCAAGAACGAGCGACCAAGCAGTGAATAGGTTCGAGTCAGAAACCGTTCGCCGCAAGGATGCGGCGACACGAGCGTACAGGGAAGTATTCACCGCGTGTTTCTGAGCCGAACCTGTTCACTGCCAAGCGAACTACAGAGAAACCAAGCGAGATGCCCAAAGAAGCACAAACTAAGGCGTCGTATTCCGCAAACTGATCCCTTCTTCGTTAATCACCCTCACCTCACGCTGTGGGAATGGAATTTCGATGTCGTGTTCACGCAAAGTTTCAAACACAATAAGCAGCAAATCACCACCCACACGGTTTTTACCATCATCAACACCCTCCATCCAAAACTCCACAAACATATTCACGCCAGAGTCACCAAAGCTATCAATCTCACAATCCGGACGCTCCTCAAACGGAATATCGTCACCGCTGATCACCTGCGGATGCTCGCTCACCGCCTCTTTCACGATTTCCACCATAGCCCGAATATCCGTTTTATAAGCCACAGAGAAGTCGATGCGATAACGCTGCTTAGGATCTTTGTGCGTCCAGTTGATCAACAAGGAGTTAATAAACTTCTCATTCGGCACCAGAATGTCTTTACCATCGTAGGTTTCCAGCACCGCATAACGCATTTTAAATTCGCGCACAAAGCCCTTACTACCATCGTCTAACTCAACAAAATCCCCCACCGTCAGTGAACGGTCGAGCAGAATGATGATCCCCGAGATAAAGTTCGACGCAATCGACTGTAAGCCCAACCCCAAGCCCACACCCACAGCACCACCAAACACCGCCAAGGCCGTGAGGTTGATCCCCATAATATTGAGCAACAGCAGGAAGATAACGCAGAATAACGCCACCTCGAAAAGCTTGCTGAACACCTCTTTAGTCGTCACATCCAGCTTGTTGTGATTGCGGATAATGTCTTTCCCCATAGAGTTAGACGCCCGCCCCAACCAAAACAGCAAAATGCCAAACACCAACACTCGCGCCACGCCGTAAGCCGAAATATCAACATTGCCCACGCTAAAAGAAATCGAGCGCAACGCGTCAATCACCGTTGGCAGCACATCAATAAGATGCAGGAACACAATCGGCAAGCCCACCCAACGCAAAAAGCCAGCCGCTACATTGCTACTCACAAATGCACTTATTGAGGAATTGAGGAAAATCATCACCGCAATCACCACCGCCACATCTAACAACCACGGCCCCAATTGATATTGGTTACCCAAAATAGACGTGAGTTTGAGCAAAGTAATAGTGAAGATAGGGAACAAGGTCGCCCCAAGACGGTAAATAAATAATTGTAGCGAGTGAGCCCCCTCTTTCGGCGCCTGTCGCGTTAATGGGAACATCCCTCTTATTTGTCGAGAAACAAAAAACGCCACCACATAAATCGCGAGAATCACACAAAGCTGGTAAACAAAGGTAGGGCTAAACACCGCCTCTTGTGCCCGCTGAACATTGCGTTCGATTTCGGCTAAAAAGTTTTCCATCGGCCTACAGAATTGAAGGAATGAATGAGGCCTTTGTATCTTGTATTACTCACTGCGTAAAGGATTAATTGCATTGCTTCATCAGTAGTATAAAAAAACCACTCAGTCGGGCGTTGAAACCCAAGCTGAGTGGCTCTTATTAATGGCGCTATACTTATAACATAGCGCCATTAAACTACAACGAATTACGCCTGCGCTTTTTGAATTTTAAATACCATGCTGTAAAGCACTGGCACAAAAATCAGCGTAAGAATGGTGGCAAAGCCCAAACCAAACATGATCACCACTGCCATACTGGCAAAGAAGTCATCAAACAACAGCGGGATCATGCCGAGAATTGTAGTGATCGCCGCCATACAAACAGGGCGAACACGGCTTAAGGTAGCGTGGAACAGAGCCGAATAAGGTTGCTTACCCTCTTCCAGCTCAATTTTCACCTGCTCAACTAACACAATCCCGTTTTTAATGATCATGCCCGACAAGCTCAAAAAGCCCAACAACGCCATAAACCCAAACGGCGCGCCCGTGAGCAACAAGCCATAGCTCACCCCAATCAAGGCAAGCGGAATACACGCCCAAATCACACCAGCAGTACGCGCTGAACCAAACAGCAATACCGTGGTGATAAACATGATCAAGTAACCTAAAGGTAAAGAGCCAAATATTGCTTTTTGCGCTTTGGTCGACGCTTCGTGCTCACCGCCCCACTCCAACGAGTAGCCTTTTGGTAGCTCAATGGCTTCTATTTTGCTCTGCACACGAGCAAACAATTTGGCCGCCGTTTCGCTGCCCAAAATATCATGGTCAGCCATTACCGTGAGGGTGCGCTTGCGGTCACGACGCATAATGATAGGGTCTTCCCACTCTACTTTAAATTCGCTCACCACTTGGGTCACAGGAATAAACTGCTGTGCCGTGCTTGAGTAAATTTGCAAGCTCTCAAGGTTTTCAGCCGTTAAGCGCTCTTCTGCTGGCGGGCGGCTCACAATCGGCAGTAAATCAGTGCCATCGCGATAAACCCCAATGGTGCTGCCACTAAAGCTGAACAACAACAAGTTGTCTAAGTCGGCTTTGGTAATTCCCACACGACGAGCCACGGCTTCGTTTAACTCAGGGCGAATCATCTTCGTACGCTGACGCCAGTCATCACGAATATTACGCGCACCGGCATCATTTCGCAGTACCGCTTTGGCTTTATCCGCTAGCTCACGCAACACTTTTGGATCAGGCCCGCTAAAACGCGCTTCAATTTTTGCGTCAGTCGAAGGGCCAATTTCCAAACGTTTGATCTTGAAGAACAACTCGCTGTGGTTCTCTTGCATGTACTGGCGTAATTTCGGCAATTCAGCATTGAGCGCTTCACTGCTGTCCATACGAATAATCAACTGCGCGTAGGTTTGGTAGCTCTTCTCGGTTTGATAGGTCAACATAAAACGCGTTAACCCTTGGCCCACCGTAGAGGTAACCTGTTGTACACCGTTTTCAGCCAACAAGTGGTGTTCAATCTCGCCAATAATACCCGCGTTTTCGCGAATATCAGTACCCGCTTTGTGCCACACATCCACTAAAAACATCGGTGTGGTTGAAGGCGGGAAGAAAGCTTGTTTCACTTTGCCAAACGCCACTACAGCACTGAACAACAAAGCAACCATCAGTATCACGGTTACTTTGCGCCACACTAGGGCTTTCGACAGCAAACCACTGAAAATATCGAAGATAAAACCTTTATACAGTTCGGCGTCTTCTTCATTACCTTGGCTATCCTGATCTTTAAACATCAAAGACGCAAAGAAAGGGGTGAGCGTAATCGCCGTTACCCAACTCAGTAACAAACTTACCAACAACACCCAAAACAAACTGCCGGCAAACTCACCCGACGCATCGCTAGACAGCCCGATAGGCGCGAACGCGATAATGGCAATCACGGTAGCCCCCAATAGTGGCCACATGTTTTGTTTCACCACTTGCGAGGCGGCTTCGGCTTTGCCCAAACCACGCTTCATGCCAATGAGTATACCTTCGGTCACCACTATGGCGTTGTCGACCAACATCCCCAGTGCAATGATCAAGGCTCCTAACGAAATACGCTGCAAATTGATTTGCATTTGCTGCATGAAAATAAAGGTACCTAATACGGTAAGGAACAAAATCAAGCCAATTAAAATGCCCGATTTAAAGCCCATAAACAGCAGCAACACCACAATAACGATGCCCACCGCTTCGGCCAGATTCAAAATAAAACCTTGTACCGACTTATCCACTTCCGCAGGTTGGTTGTAAATAAAGTCAGTGTCCATGCCCACTGGGCGCATGTATTCAAGCTCTTGCAAACGCTGATTAATACGCTCACCCACTTCTACTACGTTCACGCCTTGAGCAAAGGAAACGCCCAACAACAACGCTTGCTTGCCGCCGTAGCGAATAAGGTTGCTCGGCACTTCTTTGTAATCGCGGTAAATGGTGGCTACATCACCTAAGTAAATGCGCTCTGACGCGCCAGCAGTGCTGATCACCAAATCCGCCATTTCTTCTACCGACTGAAACTCCCCCGTGGGGTTAAAGCGAATATATTCGGTACCAATTTTTACCTTACCGGCATTAGACACTTGGTTTTGATTGGTCAACAAGCTGGCAATACGCTCAGGGCTAATCCCCAATGAGGTTAATTTTGAGCGCGACATTTCTACAATCACTTGCTCGTCTTGCTCACCCTGCACCATCACTTTGCCAACTCCATCAACCAGCACGAGTTCGCGCTTGAGGTAGTCAACGTAATCGTTGATGTCTTTGTATTCATACCCGTCGCCAGTAATCGCCAGCAACATGCCGTACACATCGGCAAAGTCATCTTTTACAACTGGGTCGTTAACTCCCGAGGGCAAATTAGGCGTGAGGTCGTGAATTTTACGGCGTAACTCTTCCCAAATATTACGCAAGGCATCTTTTCGGTAAATGCTCTTCATTTCTACCGTAATTTGCGAGCGTCCTGCGGTAGAAATTGACGTAATATTATCAACATACGGCAACTCTTGAATCGCATTTTCAATCGGAAAGGTCACTTCTTCTTCTACCTGCTCCGGCGAAGCGCCCGGATACGCAGTGATGATCATGGCCTTTTTAATGGTAAATTGAGGGTCTTCCAAGCGCCCTAAATTCAAAAACGCAAAGATCCCGCCAATCAGCAAGATGAGTGTGACCATCCAGCTCGACGTGCGGTTTTGTACAAAATAACGTGCAATATCCATGTATTACAGGCCTCGCTCTTTGTGCCAAATACGCACAGGCTCGCCCGCTTGTAAACGGTGCACACCCGCGGCCACCACGGTGTCGCCGTACGCCAAGCCACCAATCACTTTAAAGCCTTTATCACTAATTGCGCCAATGCGTACTTGTGTTTGCTTAACTTGGTTATTGCTGTCGATCACCCACACAAAGCTTTGCTCTTCGCCATTCACGGTTTGCGTGAATACCGCCGCTGCCGGCACTAACCAGCCGTCTTGTTTGGTTTTCATCACTTTGTCGAGTTCAACTTTTACCGTTGCCGACATGCCTGGGAGCACATTGAAATCTTTTGGACGCGGTAACGAAAACACCACTTTAAAGGTATTGGTGGCTGAATCGGCCTCGGTATCAAACTCTTTGAGTGTTGCGCGGTAAGTAAAATTACGGTTGGCTTCAAAGGTCACTTCTGGCTGATATTGCGTGTTTCGATCCAAGTTAGACAAAAAATCTTCAGGAATTTGAATCGCGATATCCACCACACTGTTTTTCTGCAGCGAGACAATGGCTTGCTGAGCGGTGATGTTTTCAAAGTTCTCAACAAACTTTTGTGCCACTTGGCCACTAAACGGCGCGTGCAACTCGGTATATGCCAAATTCGCTTTGGCAGAATTTAACGCGGCTTGGGTCACTTTAAGTTGCGCTTTAGCTGAATCGTAATCTGCTTGCGACGACAATTGACGCTCTAGCAACTTTTCCGAACGATCGAATTGCGACTTAGCCAAATCAAAATTGGCTTGCGCTTGGTCAAGGGCAATTTGATAATCGGTGGGGTCTAGCTTAGCAAGCAAGGCGTCTTTTTCTACATCTTGCCCCGGCACCACTAACAAAGATTGCAATTCACCCGACACACGAAACGCCAAGGTCGCGTCTTCGCTGGCTTCCACGGTGGCAGGAAATTGTCTGAAACGGGCGTGGTCATCTGCTTCCAAGACCATGGCTTTAACTAACTTTGGCTCTTCCTTTACCACGGTTTGCACCTCTTCGCTGCAACCGGCTAAACCCAACGCCAACATGGCGCCAACTAGACTCAAACGTGTCATTTTCATACTCACTGACAAAGCTCCTACTATGAATGGCGAGCAATATATAGCAAATCCTATAAAAATAATATTTAATAAGTTTTAGTTTAAAATTAAATTATTTTTATATGACTCTCGAACAAATTCGCATGTTTGTGGCAGTAGCCGAATTAGGCAGTATTGTGAAAGCCGCTGAAACCATGCATAAAACCCAACCCGCCTTGTCTATCGCTATTAAACGTTTGCAAGAAGAGCTGCAACTCACTTTGCTAGAAAAGCAGCATTCGCGCTTGCAGCTCACTAAGGCGGGCCAAAAACTGCTGCGTCATTTTCGTTTTTTACTCAAACAACAAGACACCATTGTGTCGGTGGCCGCCCACCTAGCTCAAGGAAACGAAACCCAAATTGAAGTGGTGGCAGACAGCCTGTGCGACCAAACGCCCCTCTTCGATGCGTTACCTGTGGTACAACAAGCCTTTCCTCTCACCGAAATTTTGCTCAGCTACGAGCACCACCTCGGCGCGTTAAAGAGAATCATAGATGGTAATGCGGATATTGCCATTACCCCGTGGCTACAAGACTTTTATGAATTGGGTGAATTTGAAACCGTACCCTTTTCTACGTTTGAAGTGATCACTGTCGTTCATGCTCGTCACGTGAAAGCGCGAAACAACGCCATAAAGAGTGCCGAAGACTTAATAGACCTCCCCATGGTACTACCACAAAAACTAGTGATAGACGTAGATTTGGAAAAAGTAATGGGTTACGTGTCGGCTTCGCAAATACGCCCCAACGACTTACATGCGCAAAAGCGAATTTTATTAAACGGCATAGGCTGGGGCTACATTCCACGCTCTGCGGTGGAAGACGAACTCGCCAGTGGCGAATTAGTACAACTCGACCTCAACGATATTACCTGTACGCTGCAAGGTGAAACTCGCTTGATCAAGCTTGCTACCCGCTATTTAGGCCCAACCGCCCAATTGTTCTGGGATGAACTCGCTAAGCGCGCATCGTTACACACACTCTCCAGCCAATGTATTGGCTATAAGCTTGAGTAGTAATAACCGCGTGCTAGCGAGCGCAAAAGCGAGTTACTGGCCCGCGGGTAAATCGAACCACAGGGCTTCTAGGTCTGACGTTGCCAAAAGGTCATAACTTTCGTTCTCGCCTAGGGCAAACGCATCTCCGGCGCCGAATTGGTGTTCACCCACATCAATCGCCCCCTTGATCACGTGTAAATATCCCACACGATCATTGGTTGATAAAAGCTGTTGTTCACCCGCTTTCAACATCAGGCGATACAAGGTGGCGTCTTGGTTCATCGAAATCGACCCATCTCGTCCATCGGGCGTGACTAGCGGTGTTAACGCACCTTGCTGAGCAATACTTTTTTGTGCGTAGCTCGGCTTAATGCCACGGAATTTTGGGAGTATCCAAATCTGAAAAAACTCTGTTTGTTCGCTGTCAGAAGGGTTAAATTCTGAATGACGAATGCCGCTACCCGCACTCATACGCTGCACATCACCAGCGGGAATAATGGTTTCGTTGCCTTCGCTGTCTTTATGAGCAACCGCGCCTTTGGTGACATAGGAGATAATTTCCATGTCTTTGTGGCCATGGGTTTCAAACCCTTTACCAGCGGCTACCGTGTCGTCGTTGATAACCCGCAACACCGACACCCCCATGTGCTTTGCATCGTAATAACTGCCAAAAGAAAAGGAATGACGGCTTTGCAACCAACCAAAATCAACCGCGCCGCGCGATTGTGAACGTCGAATATATTGCATAATTAACCCCTCGGTTATTTCAATAAGGGTTATTTTAGTTCTAGTTTAAAGAATTAAAATCACAATAAATCGACAATTACATTCTATTTATGAGAATGACATAAATACTTGGTGAGAGAATAACGGTTAGGTAGCACTGAAAAACTGGGAGTATTCGGATTCGGTAGGTGGTTACGGCTGATTTGAAGTGCTGTTTGGTAGGAATACAGGAAACGGACAAGACTAAGGAGCGGCTAGCGCTCCTTCGAGAATTTTTTTAAATATCAATTCCTATCTTAGGATCACACATAAAGTGACTATTCGTATTAGTCTCTTCCACCCACACTTGGAAATCGATAGTACCAGTAGTCAGCTGCTCGACTTCGGTGGCTGATAATTGAATTTCTTCGGTACTGCTCACTTCAACGGTAACAGACGTTGAAGAAACGGCCTTCATATTCAGTCGCACGGCACTCAACTGCCACGAATCTTCACAGGCCCCAAGATCACGATCGATGTCTTCTAAGGCATTAATCCAACGAAACTCAAAGTTGTTATTGTCGTCTGGGTTGCCCTTTTGTACGGTAAACACCGCTGTATAGGTCGTATCCACATCGTATTTTACTTCAACAGAACTTTGGTTATAGGCATAATAAAAATTTTGTCCTGCTGTTGTTCCTGCGCATGGAACCGCACTAGCAGGCTTAGATGCATCATTAGCCGACCAAATGGAAAGTACAAATTCGATAGGTGTTGCCATGGTATGATTTCCTTATTGTTGATTTATCACGTTCATTGATTCGATATAACGCGGCGAAACGCCACGCGCTATCATGCGTGTTGCTAATTCAGTTTGCAACAGGGGTTGGTTGCGCATTTGGGCCAAAAAGTAATGCCCCATAATGGTATACAAAGAATCATTCTGGGTGTTTTGCAAAGGTAGAACTTTACCGGTCAAGTAACTCATTAATAAGTCGCTCTCCTGCGGAGCGAGACTAAACAACTGCGCAATTAGCCATGGAGTTTCTGTTTCGTCATAGGTGAATTTATTTTGTTGAATTCGACTAATCAATTGTTGAACATAAAAATTTTTTTTACTTTTTTCAAAATGAGGGATGACTACTCGCCAAAACCAACTAATAGTACGCTTATCTAACTCACCATTATTAGCTAAAGGCAAATAAGTCGAAGTCAAATACTTAAAATTTAAAACTTGTTCGTTTGGTTTGTTTAATAGACTGGAAAGCTCTAAGTTCCGAATATGATACTTGGCAATTTTCCAACGCCACTCCATGTTGTCAGGATCGCGTTTACTAAGAGCGTCTATATCTGCGGCATAGTCGAGTTGATACTTGGTCGCTCTTTCGAAATCACCAACAAAAACATAATTATTAACAACCCAATTTAATTCACTCATAAATTGATGTAATACAACAAAGTTGTCGTGGTTTTCTTTTCTGAAAAGCTCTAGTAACTTAAATCCTTTAAGAGATATTTCGAATGACGATTGAACACTTTCAAATTTGAATTTAGTTAAAGCTAACCAATCCAGAGTTTTTATATAGCCAATTAAATATTCTATATCTGTTGGATTTAATGCTAATAGCTTTTCAGACATGATTAAGCTATTAGCTAGGGCAGCATTGGCCTTACTTCCATTCCCTCTGATAGTATGCAGAACTGCGATATTATGATATGCGCTGTCAGTTTCCATAATCGCACGTTGGCTATCGGGGTCGATCAAAAGCATTTGTTTAGCTGAATTCAAATAGGCCTGCCAATGAGTCTCTACTACATCATACTGTTTGGCATAATAAGGTGGCACGCCCAACCAATACTCAATATTCCCCAGTAAGAAGTAATAATCTTCGTCGTGATCACTGTCGGGCAATTGCAATAAAATGGCTTTGGCCTGCTCTAGCTGTGCCGTCGCCTCGCTCATCTTGTCTTTACTAATATTGATTTCAGCTAACAGTTTCAGGCTATTAGCTTGTTGCTTTTTACCTTGGTTGTCATTGTCTTGATAGTAAGCGAGGGTGGCTTCGCCCACGCCTTCAAGTACGTCTAATTTACCTATGGGGTCGAGTTGTTCCCGCAAGTCTCCCAACATAAAATCGATGAGGTTTTCCGCGCGATTTCGCGCTTCGGTCGCAATATATGATTGGCGCATGGCTAGCAGGCCAAGTACGCTTACCACCACAAACACTACCCCTGCGACGACAAAACCTAATTTTTTGCGCGCTTTAACAGCAGCGTGATATCGCGCCGAGGCGGCTATAAATTCGCACTCCGCTTCACTTAACGTCATGTCGTTACGGGCTTGCAACGCTTTCGCTTCAGCCAGTTTTTTAGCACTGGTTAACACAAACTCTTTGGCTTTTCCCTCTTCCACCCAACGGTTGCAATCTTGAGTAAGTTGGTACCGGCGGTGCAACGCCTCGCGGTTTTCTGCCACCCATTGATTTACCCTGTCCCAGTGTTTTAACAGCGCTTCGTGCGCAACCCCAACGTACTCTTTACCTGTGTCGGTGGCGTCGTCGTGATCACTGCGCTCTGCCACAAACAAACGTGCCGACACAAACGCATTGATAAAAGCTTTTTCTTCTGGTGCGCTAAATTGGCTAATGGGGACTTTACGGGCGGTTATAGCGTTGGCGTTCTCGGTGTCAATACGCACCAAGGTATGCATAATTTTGTGCCAACACTGCTGAGAGGCGGGCGCTAATGCCTGAAAGGTCTGCTCGGCTTGTTTTGCCATCGCGCCTCGCACGCCGCCCATGGCTTGGTAGGCAGCAAAAGTAAGCTGTTCATTGTCGCGCTGCTGATACAACTCTGCGAGGGTGTACTCTAGCAATGGCAAGGCGTCGGGCGCACTCACGGCTTCTTCTAACAACAAGTCGTCGAGGTGTTCGCCTTCAGCGTTAGTTTCAAAATGCAAACCGGCTGTCAGCGCCGGATTGCGGATCATTTTGGCAATATCACTGGTCACTGGCGGCGGTAAGTCGTATTGCACGCCTTCGTCTTTTAATGCGGCAAAACCTGCCACTTCAACACACTGAGCGTAAAAGTCGTTACGCAACAAGGTGACTACCATCACATTTTGCTGGCTGGCGAGTGTGGTTAGGGTAAACACCAATTTGGCTTTGTCGCTGTCGCTAAACTGCTCGTTCAACAGATATTGCTCGAATTGGTCGATGATCAGCAGCTTCATATCTTGCGCGCCATCGTCACCCGCTACCGGTTTATTATGGCGCTGTAATGCTTGTAGTAACTTTCCTTCGTAGTCGCTAGAGCTCAATTGCAAAGTACTGTCGGCATAAGAAGCGGGCAAAATATCTAGCGCGATAATGCTGTCGATGAGCAAATTAAACGGTGAGCCAGAATGAGCTTCTCGTGGGCTGAGAATATGGTAGCTCGACACTTTACAGCCACCAAAACCCCGCTCTGCGGTGACAAACGGAAGCACCCCCGCTCGAATTAACGACGACTTACCAATCCCGCTTTTCCCCAACAAGAGTACAAAATGACTGCTGGCTTTACTCGCCTGCCCCATTCGCTGTATCACATCCGCTATGGCCTTGGTGCGGCCAAAATACACAGGCGCATGCTCAATTTGAAACGCGTTCAGGCCCAAATACGGCGAGCCTTGGTGCCAACTTTTGGGAATATGTGGTTCGTACCGCCCTGTGCCAGGCGCAAAACTCACGTCGGCAATAATGCGGTAACCGCGCTTTTGTACGGTTTCGATATAGGTGGGTTGTCGCGCATTACAGCCTAATTTTTTGCGCAACATGGCAATACACTTTTGTACCGGTGAATCGCCATAAAAGGTGCCTTTCCAACAGGCTATGAGTAACTGTTCTGCACTCACCACCTGCCCGGCGTGTTCGCACAAATAAAACAGCACATCCATCATTTTTGGCTCAATACTCACCGCCCCTTCGCGAGTATGACTATTGGCCGCTGGCACTAACGCATTGTTTTCTGGCTCTACCAACCAGTCGCCAATTTGGCATGCGCTAGAGTTGCTTTGCTGCACGTTTACGTCCATCAAAGTTCACTCCTGTCACTTCGAATCGCTCGTATCTCGCACTTTTTTATTATTTTTATATACCGCCCGAGAAAAACCACAAGCCGTTGTTTTTATTATATTAAGCATATCCCCAACTCATCCGTAAGGTGCAATCTTACGAACAAATTCAACATGGTAAGCACAGCGTAAGGTGTTACACCAGCTTAAGGCCCATAGTACTACGAAAGTATAGGTTTGTAACGGATTGCGGTAATTAAATCACACACTTATACGCATGGGTTTGAGTGGAATAAACAGTGGATGTGCAACGTTAATCGCTCAAGCAAAGTTTACAAGCGGCTGCTGTTGTGGATGAGGGGTATATCCTCAATTTCTACCATCAAGCAAAGTCTCATCCTGTGGTCGCTTTTTTTAATACAGGTGCCATTATGTTAATTGCATTTACAACAAACCAATTTGCTACATCTTGGGTTCGCAGTCAGCCCTCTTACGCTAAACGTTGGGGTGAAGTAAAACTCTTTTCTGCCACTACAAAAGAACAAGCCACTAAACAATTGGGCTATTGGTTGTGCCAATTACGTAATGATGAACCTTTGTGTTTAACCGGTTTCGGTACGGGCAACGCTTTCGGCTTTGAGCTCTGGTTTAAATGGCAAAGCCATGAACTGGCGCGAATTCTGATGAACTTGCCTTTGAACTATCGCGGTGACATTTACTTTGATGATTCGCAGGGCCTCAGCTCAGGTTATGTAAACGCCTTGGTAACCTACGTAACCGAATTTTGTGTGGTAGATAAAATTAGCCTGTTCAACAACCGTGCCCCTACGGGTATGATCCACGCATTTCCAGACCCCAAAGAGTTGCGTTTGCACGAAGGCTTTTATCAGTGCCGAACTTTGGAGCGCAAAACCGTAAATAGTGAGCTTGAGGTAAAAACCTTGCTGACTCAGCTACAGCGTGCGCAACAACAAGAAGAACGCGAAGAAAGAGAACGTATGAAGTTTAAGCGCCAGAATTAATGGGCGCATTAGCTATGGATTGGCGCGCTCGGAAAAGTGAGCGCCAAACTAAAAACAGCAGGACGAACTCTGGAAATAGGGTAAGAAAAGTCATGATATTGGCAAAATCAGGAGTAAACGCCTGAGCGAACTGCCACCATTCGTCTACGCACACTAAAATCAGATACACACTGTATGGATAAAACGGCAGTTTTGTTTCTACACCGAGTAAATACATCACGATAACGGGCAAAGTACTGAGCGATAGCACATTGCGTAGAGTACGAAACCAGCTTTCGTCCCAATCGCCATAAAACACTAACGACGACCACAAAATACCGAGAAATGGCCACAAATATAGCAGCCACCACAATCGGTATAGTTTGACGTGTGCGAATAGCGACTTCATTGAGATGACGTTATTACTGTGGCTCGCGGACCATTTTTAAGAAGTAACCAACAAACGCACCGACTAAGAACCCGAAGAAGGCAAGCAGCACCGACAACCACATGGCCATCGACAAACCGACCTTATCCCCGTCACTCACGTCGAAGCCTAAAAAGCTGGATTGGAGTAGGAAGATCACCCACAACGAAACGACAACAGTGCCGATAGTGGTGTAGGCATTGGCAAGCCAAAAGCGTGTTGGGTATTGCCAGTGCAGAATAAATGCGAGTGCGACTGAAAAGCCTGTGAGTATATAAGGAATCAAACCTGCCCCTTTGTAGTTATTGTTTTATCACGGCGGTGAAGCGATGGCTTTAAATAGCGTGATGATGCAAAAAACTCATAATACAGGATGGAGAGTGGTAACGAAAGGCTGTGATTGGGTGTAATGATAAAACGCCAAGCGAACTCCGAAGAAACCAGTTTTAAGAACGACGAGACCAATAACCCGGTTTGCGATGATTGTGCATTACAGCAA
This sequence comes from Alteromonas sp. ABE4_545, assembly GCF_056161325.1. Classification (NCBI taxonomy): domain Bacteria; kingdom Pseudomonadati; phylum Pseudomonadota; class Gammaproteobacteria; order Alteromonadales; family Alteromonadaceae; genus Alteromonas; species Alteromonas sp. ABE4_545. The sequence goes on along the minus strand of NZ_JBSWYY010000001.1, from coordinate 399,090 downwards.
CTACAAAGATTAATTGCTGATCAGACAGTTGATAGATAATAGAGTAAGGGAAGCGCCCTAAAACAAAGCGTCGATGTGTTGACCCAAATCTTGACCAACGAGCAGGATTTGCGGCTATTAACGCGAAAGATTTTTCTAACTCACCGATAAATTCATCACCGAGGCCGAGAGACTGCTTTTGATACCAATCATAAGACTTTTGAACCTCTACTTTTACATCTGGGTGAAAAGTAGTGGCATACATTACCTATTTAAGATCCTTCTTAATCTCATTCCAAGACATACCTTTAACGGTGCCAGACGTTAATTCGGCACTTCTCTCTTCAGCCAAGTTTAACCACTCAGCCTCAACATTGTCATCTGATACTGATTCCATCGAAGTTAGCAAACGGTGCGCAGCAACGGCCTTCTCTTCAACGCTGAGCTGATCAATATTTTCGAGCAGAGCTTTTAGTGCTTCAGACATAATCTTTCTCCTAGGAACATTATTTATAGTAGCACTAATTACTAACCATTAAACCTGCACTAAATAACTAAAAAAGTGAGCACAAAAGCTCGACGCTCCGAAGATTCGAGACAGCGCCAAGCGGTGCCAGTGTGCATCAGAAACCGGTTGCCACAGGGATGTGGCAATCCGAGCGCCCAGGGAATGGGTTTACAGCGCGTTTCTGAGGGACACTGTTACCGCCAAGCGAACGGGCTACGAAGAAATTAAGTTTGATGCTCAAAGGCAGAGCGATCAGCAGTGGACAAGTTCGAGTCAGAAACCGTTCTCACGCCCAGTTGTTTGCCGCCCCACCCTCGTTTAAATTTTGCGCTAACTAATCCAATGGATTAAAATAAATGTTAGCAACCATAGCCGAACTACCAGAATACATAAAACGAGCAGCTCCTTTACTCAACTTAGATGAACGTTTATCCATAATTAACTATCTAGCAGAAAATCCCAAAGCAGGTGTTGTAATTGAGGGAACGGGAGGACTACGAAAGTTAAGATGGCGACAAGGAATGAGAGGAAAGAGTGGCGGAGTAAGAATTATCTATTACTACCATGACGAACGAATTCCTTTGTATTTAATTACAGTTTTTGGCAAGAACGAAAAAGTAAATTTATCCCACAAGGAAAGAAACACGTTGGCAAAATTAGTCGGATTGCTCGTATCCACTGCTTTGGAGAATGTAAAATGACAACTTCCTTTGAAAGTATTACAAAAGGTTTAAGTGAAGCAGTCGCTTTAAATACAGGCCAATCGGTCGAAGCTAAAGTCCACTCACTGCCAAGTATCGACGTCGGTAAACTCCGCAGAAATCTAGGACTTTCACAAGTCGATTTCGCCTCCAAACTACGCATTAGTGTTGCAACTCTTCGACATTGGGAAAGAGGCGATCGCAAGCCTCATGGCCCAGCACTCGCGCTACTCCACGTAGTTGCAAAAGAACCCTCGATAGTAATGAAAGCGCTAGAGGGTTAATCGCGTACGATATTCAGAATATTAAAGAGAATGCTACAAAGAAATCTCTCGGAGAACTAAAGATAGAGCGACCAGTAGTGCACAAATTCGAGTCAGAAACCGTAGGGATTACCTATGTATCGAGAGAGCGCCAAGCGGTGGCAGTGTCGTTTGCCACAGGGATGTGGCAATCCGAGCGCCCAGGGACTGGGTTTACAGCGCGTTTCTGAGGGACACTGTTACCGCCAAGCGAACGGACTACGAAGAAATAAAGCTTGATGCCTAAAGTAAGAGCGACCAGCAGTGAGCAAATTCGAGTCAGAAACCGTTCGCCGCAGGGATGCGGCGACACGAGCGTACAGGGAAGTATTCACCGCGTGTTTCTGAGCCGAATTTGTTCACTGCCAAGCGAACTACGAAGAAACCCACTTAAGGAACTAAAGAATAAACGAACGACGAAGAAACCAAACCAGATGTATAGAAGTTTTTATACCGCAGAAACGAAAAACGGCGAGCTATCCTGCTCGCCGTTTTCCGAAAGAACTTAAACTTAATTAGTTAATAATTAAGCTAATGCGCCTTTAGCCGCTTCGACTAATGCACTAAATGCCGCTTTGTCATGTACAGCGATGTCGGCAAGGATCTTACGATCGATTTCAACAGACGCCTTTTTCAAACCGTTAATGAAACGGCTGTATGACATACCATTTTGACGTGCCGCAGCGTTGATACGTGCAATCCACAATTGACGGAATTGACGTTTACGTTGACGACGGTCACGGTAAGCGTATTGACCAGCTTTAGTTACAGCTTGTACCGCAACGCGATAAACGCGTGAACGGGCACCGTAATAACCTTTTGCCTGCTTGAGGACTTTTTTGTGACGTGCACGTGCGATAGTGCCGCGTTTTACTCTAGCCATTATTCAGTCTCCAATCTTAAACGTAAGGCAACATGCGTTGTACCAATTTGGTATCCGCATCATGAACCACTTTTTTGCCACGAAGGTGACGTTTACGCTTAGAGCTCTTCTTGGTCAAAATGTGACGCAAGTGAGACTGTTTGCTTTTAAAGCGGCCAGAGCCCGTTTTCTTGAAACGCTTGGCTGCACCACTTACAGTTTTCATTTTAGGCATTGCTAAAACTCCGCATTGTTAAATATCGACATTATTGGTGTGCAGGCACCGTATGTCGGTTACAGTTTGCAGCAGGGTGTTTTGGGGTGCAGATTCCCAAAAACTTTAGACCACTACTACTTCTTATTTGGGGCGAGCACCATGATCATTTGGCGACCTTCCACTCTACGAGGGAAAGATTCACACGTTGCAATGTCTTCCAGCTCCGTTTTAACACGGTTAAGAAGCTCAATGCCGATCTCTTGGTGAGCCATTTCACGTCCGCGGAAACGGATCGTTACCTTGGCTTTATCACCACCTTCTAGAAAGCGACGCAGGTTGCGCAGTTTTACCTGGTAATCGCCTTCATCAGTGCCAGGGCGAAATTTAATCTCCTTGACCTGAATTTGCTTTTGTTTTTTCTTCTGCTCTTTTTGAGCTTTACTTTTCTCGAAGAGGAACTTGCCGTAGTCCATAACTTTACAGACTGGCGGCTCAGCATTAGGACTAATTTCAACTAAGTCCAGGCTGGCATCTTCAGCAGCTTGCAGTGCCGCGTTAAATGATACAACCCCTACCTGTTCTCCATCAGCACCAATTAAACGTACTTCGCGTGCTGTGATTTCATCGTTAATGCGGGCTTTGTCGCCCTGAGCCTTTTTGTTAGCGCCTTTAATGTGCTATTCCTCCAAAACTTATAATCTTATCCCGCAGTGTTTCGTTTTGACCTCACTCGGGTATGCAAATTGGGCTGGTACTAGCCAGCCCGTACATGATAGCAGGTTATGCAGTGATCGCTACTTGATAGTTTTTTCTGCGACTTCCTGTTTTGCTAGCGCAACAAAGTCTTCGAAGGTCATTGTGCCGAGGTCTTCGCCTTTGCGTGTACGAACTGCAACCTGACCAGCTTCCATTTCTTTGTCGCCTACCACTAACATGTAAGGAACACGTTTCAATGTGTGCTCGCGGATTTTAAAGCCTATTTTCTCATTTCTCAAGTCAGACTTTGCTCTAAATCCTTCAGATTGTAATTTTTCTGCCAAACTTTTCGAATAATCGGCCTGTTTGTCAGTAATATTTAAGATTACCATCTGTTGTGGCGCTAACCACAGTGGGAACGAGCCAGCGAATTCTTCGGTCAAAATACCGATGAAACGCTCTAATGAACCCAAAACGGCGCGGTGAATCATTACCGGCACTTTGCGTTCGCCGTCTTCGGCAACATAAGTTGAACCTAAACGACTTGGCATTGAGAAGTCGAGCTGTACGGTACCGCACTGCCATGCGCGATCGAGGCAGTCGTACAGGGTAAATTCAATTTTCGGCCCGTAGAACGCGCCCTCGCCTGGCAAATACTGGAATTCGATGTTTTTGCTGTCGAGTGCGTCGGCCAACGCTTTTTCTGCTTTGTCCCAAATTTCGTCACTACCTACACGTTTTTCTGGACGCGTAGAAAGCTTAACCACGATTTTTTCGAAACCGAATGCACGGTACGCATCGTAAATCATGTCGATACAGCTGCCGACTTCATCCAAAATCTGTTCTTCAGTACAGAAAATGTGAGCGTCGTCTTGGGTAAAGCCACGTACACGCATCAAACCGTGCAATGCACCTGATGGTTCGTTGCGGTGACAGCAACCAAATTCAGCCATACGCAATGGCAAGTCGCGGTACGATTTCAAACCTTGGTTAAAGATCTGAACGTGACCTGGGCAGTTCATTGGCTTAATGGCATATTCACGTTTTTCAGATTCTGTTGTGAACATGTTTTCGGCGTATTTGTCCCAGTGACCTGATTTTTCCCACAATGAACGGTCCATCATCAATGGGCCTTTTACTTCACCGTAGTCGTACTGGCGTAGCATTTTGCGAACGAACTGCTCTAGCTCGGTGTAAATTGACCAACCGTCGTTGTGCCAAAACACCATGCCTGGCGCTTCTTCTTGCCAATGGAATAGGTCTAGCGTTTTACCGATTTTACGGTGGTCGCGTTTTTCGGCTTCTTCTAGGCGCGTGAGGTAAGCTTTAAGCTGCTTCTTGTCGCCCCATGCAGTGCCGTAAACACGTTGTAGCATTTTGTTTTCGCTGTCGCCGCGCCAGTATGCGCCTGCCACTTTCATAATTTTGAAGTGATGACAGAACTTCATGTTGGGTACGTGTGGGCCGCGACACATGTCGATGTATTCTTCGTGGTGGTACAAACCTGGGCGGTCATCTTTCTCGATGTTCTCATCGAGGATTTCCATTTTGTACGATTCACCGCGTTGCTCGAAGGTATCACGTGCTTCTTGCCAGCTGACTTTTTTCTTCACTACGTCGTAGTTTGTTTTGGCTAGCTCAAGCATGCGCTTTTCGAGTTTTTGTAGGTCTTCCTGTGTGAGCGAGTGCTCCATGTCGATGTCGTAGTAAAAACCGTTGTCGATCACAGGGCCTATGGCCATCTTAACGTCTGGGTACAATTGCTTGATGGCGTGACCAAGCAAGTGGGCGCAGCTGTGGCGAATAATTTCGAGGCCTTCCTCATCACGGGTGGTGATAATTTGAAGCAATGCGTCTTGTTCTATTGGGTCGCACGCGTCAACGAGTTCTCCATCTACTTTTCCGGCAATGGTAGCTTTGGCTAAACCAGGGCCAATGTCGTTAGCTACGTCCATTACTGAAACGGCGTGATCGAAAGCGCGTTGGCTTCCGTCGGGAAGTGTAATTACAGGCATGAATAGTCCTTACAGTGGTGACACCTACTCTGTGCCACTTGTGTTTAATTGAGTAATAAAAAAGCGCCTGAATGGCGCGAATCGGAGCGATTATAATGCATTGGTTTTCACATGCAATGCTAGTGATTGGAATCATTGGTTTTTCTGGCTTGTTTCTTCGTAGTGTCGCTTGGTAGTGAATAGGATCGGCTCAGAAACACGCTGTAAACACATCCGTGTGCGCTCGGATTGCCACATCCCTGTGGCAAACGGTTTCTGACTCGATCCTATTCACTACTTGGTCGCTCTATCTTTGTGCATCAAGCTTTTGTGCTTTTAAGGAAAAGAGAATCTGACTCGAATACAACACCTTAATAGGGATTGCTCGGAGACATCCATCTGTGGCATCGAGCTTGGTTTCTTCGTAGTCCGTTCGCTTGGCGCTCTCTCGTTTACTGTGTATATCCCGCTTTTACTCTTTTAAGGAAAAGAGAAGCTGGCTCGAATACAACACTTTAGTAGGGATTGCTCGGAGACATCCATCTGTGGCATCTCGCTTAGTTTCTTTGTAATCCGTATATTGGATGATTCAAACCTGTTTGTTGGATTAAATTTTCATTCGCGAAAAATAAGTTCTTTGCCATAATCTATTAGGTACAGAAGGGCGTGAATATGAAGATGTGGCAATTTATTAGCGAGCATATCAGTGATGCGACAGGCCAACCGTTTATTTGTGCGCACAGCCATGCAGTACATGGCGGCGACACCACCGAAAGTTATGTCATTCACGACAACCACACACGGTATTTCGTAAAAATTCACAAAGAAACCGACGACAGCCTACTCAAACTAGATGCAGAAGCAGAAGGCCTGCGTGTTCTGGCGGCAACCGATACCATTCAAGTTCCCAGTATTATTTGTTATGGCGAAATTGAAGAAAACGGACGCCGTATTGAATATCTCGTACTCCAGCATCTCAAGCTTGTCGAAGGCACCGAGGAGCAATGGCTAGATTTAGGTATGCGCCTTGCCGGTTTGCACGCTTTTGCGGGTGCTCCCCAATTTGGCTGGGATCACGACAACTATATAGGTGGCACACTGCAAACCAATGGCTACACCACCTCATGGGCGCAATTTTTCGCAGAACATCGTATCGGTGCAATGCTAGAAAACCTCGCTCATGTTGGGCAACGCTTGTGTAATATTGATGTTGCCGTAACCCACACCTTTCAATATCTACAAAAGGCAGATGTAAGACCCAGTTTATTACACGGCGATTTATGGTCTGGAAATGCAGGTTTTACTAAAAAAGGGCCTTGTATTTATGACCCAGCGGTTTACTACGGCTGCAGAGAAACCGATATAGCAATGACAGAATTGTTCGGAGGCTTTCCGCCCGCCTTTTACAATGGCTACAACGATGTATGGCCCCTCCCCCAAGAGTATCAACAACGAAAACAACTCTACCAGCTGTATCACATACTCAACCACGCCCTACTATTTGGTGGCAACTACCTCACCGAGGCCAAGCAACAACTTTCACGCCTTTTTTAACAGTTACATTTGCTAATAAATAAGCAGGCAGTTGTTGACACAACAGCCACATTCTCTCGCGACTCCCTAACATTTCGAAGCACAAACTAGCTTTTTGACCCATTAAGTTAGGTTTTAGACCGTCTGCGTTACCTTAACTGAGTGCGACTTTTTTACTATTCCCTCCGCTAAACAGCCCTCAGGGAAAGCCGTTTTCAATGGCTTTTCGCTAATAAGAAACTGACTAACGAATTTCGGATAAAGAACGATGAAAACGCTAAAGATTTCTGCTATTGCCTGTGCAGTATGTTCACTCCTCAGTACCCCTACATTTGCCGATAACACTGTAGACTTTCACGGATACGCCCGCGCGGGTGTGTCAACAACCTCAAAAGGTGGTGAACAGATGTGCTTTGGCAATGGTGCCGATGGCCACTACACCGGACGACTTGGTGACGAGTGTGAAAGTTACTATGAATTAGGCCTAGGGCACGCATTCACTGCACTTAACGGCAAATCGTTCTATTTTGATTCCATGTTTTCTGCCGAAACCTCGCAAGGTGCTCAGTACAACGACAACCAGCCAATCACCGAACCGGGCAGTGAAGACAGTCGCGGCGATTTCTCGCTTCGTCAGTTAAACCTACAAGCCAAAGGGCTACTTGATTTTGCTCCTGAGGCGACAGTATGGGCGGGTAAGCGATTCTACCAACGCCATCAGGTTTATATGATGGACCTCTACTACCTGAATAATTCAGGTTACGGTGCAGGTGTGGAAGGCATTCATTTAGGTACTGGTGATTTGTCTGTTGCTGTGGTCACCGGTGACCGTAGCCCATACAACGGCAAAACTAACGCTGAGGGCGAACAGTCAGTACAAACTCAGAAATTTGATGTGCGCTATAGCCATATCCCGTTGTGGGAGCAAGCCGAACTTGAATTTGCCTTCATTTATGGCCGAACTGATGTGACTGAAATTCAGGAAAATGCCGATGAAGCGAAAGAAGACGGCGTATTCATTACTGCTGAACTCAATCACAAAATAGCGGGGGCTAATAACACCTTAGTTTTGCAATACGCCAATGATTCAATGGCTGATGCAGCGTGGACGAATGCAAGCGGCTCAGCTATTAATACCGACCTCACATGGGAAGGTGAAAACGACAACGCTTATCGCGTGATTAACTACGGTGATGTGCGCTTAAGCGACAAGGTAAACCTCGATTATTCTCTATTGTACGCCAAAGCAGAAACCCTCGCCGCTGCGGGTGATGTGTCTGAAAATAAACCGTATCGCTTTAGCTTTATTCTAAAACCTTCGTATGCGTGGAGTGATTACTCAAAAACCACGCTTGAACTCGGTTATACCAGCTATAAAGACTCTGACGATACAGAAACACAAAAACTTCAGAAAATCATGATTGCTCAGCAATTTACTTATGATTTTGGCTTTAAAACCAAACCGACCATTAGTTTTTACGCTGGCTCGTTCTTTGGCAATGTCGCCGAAAACTACCGCTATGGCTCTGACGATGGCGAAGATGGCAATTATCGATTGGGCGCTCATATTGAGGCTTGGTGGTAAGACTTGCCGCATGCGGGCACTCATCTATTGCCCGCGTTTCGTTTTTTCAACAGAGCACGCAATATGAAAACAATGACCAAATGGTTGGGCGCCACCGCACTAGGCACTACCCTACTTATGACTGGGTGTGATGGAACAACCAATACTAGCAATACCGACAAAAGTACCACCGATGTGGTACTTCCCAGCGATACTGACTTTTTGTCTTTCCCTGATGACTTTCTTTGGGGAGTGGCGACTTCTGCCTATCAGGTAGAGGGCGCATACCTTCAAGACGGCAAAGGCACATCAAACTGGGATTTTTTAACGAACTCGATCAACGTCGCTCATGGGGCAACGGGAAACGTTGCCATCGATCAATACAATCGCTACGCTGAAGACGTTCAACTTATGGCGCAGGCTGGTATCAAATCGTACCGGTTTTCGCTCTCATGGGCACGCATTTATCCCGGTGGCTACCCATTTGAAGTTGACGGCAACGGCGATGCGATCTTGGATGACGATGGCAATACCATTCCCGTAGCCCCAAACCAATCTGGCATCGATTATTACAACAACTTAATTGATGACCTCATCGCAAACGGAATTGAACCCGTTGTAACACTGTATCATTGGGATATGCCTTTAAACCTCTGGTACGGTGCAACTGGCATCACGGCGTTCAACAAACGCAACACGGTAGACGCATTTGTTGGCTTTGCCCAAACGTGCTTTGAAGCATTTGGCGACCGCGTTACGCGCTGGGTTAGCTTAAATGAACCATACAGTGGCGCGACCATGGTTGAGGGTATTATTGCGCACATGATCGCAAACCCTGAACTCGACTCAAATACCGTGCTTACCAGTTTTGCAATGCAAGATTTGGTGGGGACGCAAATTAGCTTTATTCATCATTATTTACTCGCCCATGCCAAAACAGTGCAGCTCTATCATGAACTAGAGGCCGCAGGTACTGTAAAACAAGGCGATATTGGTATGGCGTTTGATATTTCGTGGGCTATTCCCGGCAGCGATGATGATGCTGATATAGAAGCCGCAGAGATATATAACCACTATCGCAACGACTTATTCACATACCCGGTGTTTAAAGGAGAGTATCCAGAGGGCGTACTTGATACGCTTGCCTCCTACGGTTACAGCATAAATGAAGACGAAGCGACAATTGCCAGTGACCTTGCTTTTATCAAGCAATACCCGGGCGATTATGTAGGAGTAAATTACTACTCTCGCTCCTATGTGACCGCAATCACCGACGCTGATGAAATGGAAGACTCGTTTGCATGGGATGGCGCCTTGGTGCCAATGCCGCAAGTATTTCTCGACAATATCTGGGTAGAAACCCATGCCGATAACCCAGCAGCGGGTAACGGTGTGTATGATCCACAGGGCTTTTACGATTCACTGGTTTACATGGATGATATATCTGGTCATTTACCCATTCTGGTAACCGAAAACGGCGCAGCGTATGAAGACTCCGGCGACGACGTGTTAACCGATGAGGGTGAAGTACACGACACCTACCGCACGCGCTTCTTGAAGGGACATATTCAAGCCGCGTGGCTGGCGATGAATGACGGCGTGGATTTAATTGGCTACACCGCGTGGTCGTTTGCTGATAACTTTGAATGGACGTCTGGCTATGGCCCTCGATATGGCTTAGTTTACATCGATTACGATGATGATTTACGACGTTATCCCAAAGACAGCTACTATTGGTATTTGCAAGTCATCAGTGACCACGGTGTAGATACCGAATAAATACACAATAACGACTGTGTTTATCTCACAAAAAAGGGTGGCTTGCGATATGCCACCCTTTTTTTAATGCCTATTTTCGACTATCGGCACCCTTGTCTAAAGTCGCGCGGCGAAGCCCCGACCGATTGTTTAAAAGCACGTGTAAACGCATTGGCGCAGGAAAAACCAAGCCGGTCGCTAATAAAAGATATGCTCATGTTGCCTTGCGACAACCACTGCTTCGCCAATTCAGACCTCACAGCTTGTTGAATATGAGCAAAGCTCGTCTCCTCGGCAGCGAGTCGTCGATAAAGAGTCGACTTACTGATGTTCAGTAAACTAGCAATATACTCAGCTGTTGGCATTTGATTGGTTTCTAACAGCCCTTGTTGCATGATCTTTTCGACCTGATTTCTCACACTACTTTTTTGCTCAAATACGGCAAAATGCGAGGTAAACCGACGGGCAATATTTTGATCTAGCATGGGATTGCTGTAGACATTGTAAACGCGTTCAACATCAAGGTTAAACTGCAAATACGACAATGAACCATGAATATCAAATGCCATTTTGGTGGCACGGCCAAACCCCACTTCGTCGCTTAATCCAGCGCCACTGAAATTGAGTTTAATTTTTGAATCATCGATGTTGAATAGCATTTTTATTTCAATCATCAACAAATAAAACAGCCCTTGAGGAGCGGCGAACGCTTCTTCTTTGAAATTGAAGTCGTGGTATAGGCGCACTTGCCCGTGACGCTTCTCGATCCAGTGACGATGAGCCGGCATGGCTTGTGCCATTACCAAAAACCGACGCAGAAAGTCCCCCAGTGTTGGGGCGTTTCTCAATGCAGAAAATGCCGTATTTTGCGTGACTTGATCGCCACTCATAAAACCGTCGTATACGGTTAAATCAGGCATTTCATATCGAGCAAAATAACCCAGCTCATTCGCAAAACGAAGGAGATAATGGCAGTGCTTATCTGACGGATAGAACCATGCTTGGTTATGCTCAAGCAAGGCTGGCTGCAAACCCGTTTGTTCACAAATTTGCGCTTTTGTTACTTTGAAATGCTGTTGAATAGCGTCGATATAACGCTGAATAATAAAACCGGGATAACTGGCCATAATGTTACATGTGTAGGGTGTTGCCTTTGTTATAGCGCGGATTATACACGCAGCGACAAGTTGACTAATCAACAATAAAGCGTTTTTTGTGTAATTTAACGTAAAGTCGTCTCTGCTTTCGCTATCACGCAACATTCATAAGTTCGCAAGAGCGTGTAATAATGAACAAAAAGGCGTAACTCACACGCTTACGTCGAAGGAGTTATAATGCTGCGGCGCATGTTTTTACTGTTTCTACTATGCATAATCAGTGCGTGTTCTCGCCCTAACGTTTCATCTTTAATGCAAGAGTACGCGTCGCGTCTTAGTCGTGTTTTAGCAACCGATATTTCTCTCGAACACACGTCTGCACCATTAGTCTTTCCTTCCCAACAGACACTGCAAAGGGACATTCCGAGTATTGATATACCTCTCAATGCTTTTTATGCTCTGCAATCTTGCTCTCTGGCCCATCATGTAGCTGAACGCAATACGACACTGGGGAAAGTACAATACCCCAGCCAACGTCTTGCCTATGAATATGCGCTACTGCCACTGTTTAAGGAATGCGCAGCAACGCTTACCTCGGAAAACGAGCAATTGTTAGATGAATTGAGCCGGTGGGAGCAACAAAAGCAGCAAAGCTTCCCCATGCTGTGGGCCAGTGTCATTGAAAGTAGTGAAGAAACGCGGCTAGCCATACAGTTTCCTCAAACTAGCCTCACCGCCCTCTCTAACGATGACATCACAGCGGCGATAAATAGTTGGCAATTTTTAACTCAGGTCACCGCGGATCAGCATTACGACAATTTATCCGTGCGGCTAGAATTGAGTTTGCAACGTATCAGCCAAACGCGTATTCCGGCCATTTTGTGGCGTACGCAAGCTGACCTAGCGAGTTTGTTAGGTAACATGAATACGCGAATTGGGCCGCTGTTAAACACAGTATCTTGTCCCAACGGCAAGGCTACTGAACAAGCAAAAATTTTACGCAATGTGTTCTATTTGTTTTTTATCGAGCAAATACAGCCTATTGGCAGCCGGCTAAACCAATTACACTACAAGCTGTTACCGGTCTATCACACCCTTAGCACCCACCCTGCATTACATCCTGAATATACAAAGGCGGTTTCTCAGCACGCAACAGCAGGGTTTAATCACTATCAACAAACTGTTAGCGAACATGTTCACTTATGGCAGCAATTTCTTAAACGGTGCAATTTAAGCCCTACTGCACCTAGTGCGAACAACTAACCATAAGCTTTTACTAAACGTATCTATAAGCAATTGCCTTGCACTTATATTGCAAATACGAACGGCTACCATTACCATTTATGCCACTAAGTGCGCCACTGCAATGGTAAGGCGTGAAAATAAAAAGGACTCATCAATATGCTCCTGACTTGGGCAGCGTTAACCCTCAATTTAGTGGGGGTGTCGGCATTGTATTTTCGTTGGCGAGGCAAAGGCCCGTTACTGTTAACTCCGCTAGCTTGGTTGCTGCAAGCTCTTGCTATTGTATGCTGGTCTAGCGTTTATGGTGCGGAATTCGGCGCGGTTTATGGGCTTGCAGGTATCGCCACGTTTGCATGGTTAACCGTGTTATCACGTTCTCCTGACCTCGCTGGTAGCGCAAAATGGCAGGTAAAACCCGACTTAGGCTGGCATTTTTCTATTCCTGCTTTTTTAAAAAGCCTACCTAAACAGGTATATTTGTTCTTATTGGTGGTGCCACTTTCGGGTATTTGTGCAACGTTCGCAACCGTTGCGATTACGGGGTTGTTCCCGTTTGAACTGGTGAATCTTCTCGCCTTTAACGCTTATGTCATCCCGATAGTTTGGGGCGTTTTTGCGTATTGGGCTGGCGCTCAGGAAAACCTCGTTAAGCCTTTATTGGTCTTTGTCTTAATTACTGCTATTAGCGCATTAAAGTTGTTTGTATTATGAATCTGATACCGTCTAAAGATACTACCCGACGTGCGCTACGCAGCCATTCTTGGTTAGGCATAGCGATTGGCGCGTTCATGTACCTCATCTGCCTTTCGGGCGCCATTGCTGTGCTCTACCCCGAATTTGAACGATGGGAACAACCATTAGTAGAAGAGCAACTAGACTACGACATTGCAACAATAGAACAGAGTTACCTCGACTTTCTCAAGACCGATTTTGAAGAGTCTGAACATTTATTCTTGGTGTTGCCAACAACAGAAACACCCCGTGCACGGATTACAACAGATCACGACAGCTTCTTTTTAAATAAAGACGGTTCTCGCGGCATCGACGAAGCATTTCCGTGGAAAGAAATGTTAGTGAACTTACACTTATACCTTCATTTGCCAACGAGTTTTGGCATGATTATCGTTAGCCTATTAGGCGTATTATTGGCAAGTTTGATCATTTCCGGTGTGATGGCTCATCGACGTATATTTAAAGACGCCTTTAACTTGCGCTGGAACAAAGCAAGCCTGCAACAACAAACCGACTTGCACAATCGTTTAAGTGTATGGGGCTTACCCTTTCATTTAATGTTTGGTGTAACCGGTGCTTTCTTCGGTTTAGCGGCGCTGTTTAGTTTGTTATTTGCCAATGTTTATTTTAATGGCGACACCCAAAAGGTCATTGAAACCGTGTACGGTGAAGAGCCGAGCTTAACCCAACCAGTACAACCGGCTCAGATAACCAAAGCCATTCATCACCTTAAAACCATCGCTCCCGATGCAGAGCCCTTTTACATAACACTCGAAGAGTTTAACTCTCCTGAACAATTCATGTTAATCGGTGCGATACACCACGACAGATTGATTTATGCTGAGCAATATCGTTATGACAGTGCGGGAAATTACCTCGGTAATGTGGGATATTCTGACGGTGCGGCAGGTCGCCAAGCGATATTCTCCGTCTACCGTTTGCACTTTGGTCATTTTGGCAACTTTGCAGTAAAAGTGTTGTATGTTCTGCTGGGCATCGCGCTGTCGATTGTATCGGTAACGGGTATTAATATTTGGCTGGCCAAGCGCAAGAACCAAGACTACATCAATCACTTGTGGACAGGTATTGTATGGGGAGCCCCCCTCGCTTTATGGATTACAGCGATTACCGAAATAAGCGTTGGCTTTACCGGTAAAGGCTTGTTCTGGGGCATTATGTTGGTATTTTGCGCCCTTACGCTGTGGCGTAAAAATCATTTAAACAGCAAATATTGGTTGCTATGCGCAAATGCAGTCGCGCTTTTCCTCATCGTGATTATTCACAGCGTGATCTATGGCAGCCATGCATGGATAGGCGGAGCGTTGATCATCAATATCGCCTTTTTAATCAGCGCATTTGGGTTTGTATTAATGCTTAAACCGGCATTGGTTAAGTTACGATATCAACAATTAGCTGCCGCTTAACATTGCCTTTACTGGCTAAATCGCGCAACATGCGCCTTTAGCCAGTTTGCTTTTAGGTTGGGTTCAAATGCCTGAAACATTTGAAATATTAGAAAGAATCGACAGTAAATATCCGCAACTCTCCCCTAATGCGCGCTTAATAGCGAACTTTTTGCAACAACAACCCCTTGCGTTGCTCAGCTTGTCGATGGCTGAATTAGCAAGTGCAACTAATACATCAAAAGCGACCGTTAGCCGATTTTTCCGCCAACTGGGTTACCAATCTCACCAAGAGGCGCGTCAAACCCTTTCTCAATTGCGTCACGCTGGCGTGCCATTACAAGATATTAAAGCAACGACAGGCGTACTTGATGCTGAGTTAGACAATTTACGCACTACATTTGATAGTTTGGACGAGCAGCGCTTAGACACCGTAGCCCAGGCGATCGCCGATGCGCCAGCGGTTACTTTGTTCGGCTATCGCAATAGTTACCCTGTCGCGATGCATTGTCGCCAACAACTTATTCAAATTCGCCCCAAAGTACGCTTGTTGCCTCAACCGGGTCAGAGTGTGGGCGAAGATTTACTCGACATCGACAAAGAGCAATTTGTAATTGTGATGGGGTTTCGCCGCCGCCCTCGCGGTTTCGGAAAACTAATTGAACGATTGGCCGACCACAAGACTCTATTGCTTACTGATCCTTCTGGACAAATTTACAACCAAAAAGTTGATCACCTTTTGGTTTGTCAATTAGGTCAACACTTCGCTTTTGACAGCTATGCTGCACCGATGAGTTTGGTGTCAGTATTGTGTAATAAAGTGTATCAACGTGTGGGGAGCAACGCTTCGACACGCGCAACGGCTATTTCGTCGTTGTATGAGGGATTAGACGAGATAGAGTCTGAGTAAAATAAAACGAATTAGTCTATGCTCATCGGGATGTTGAGCACGTTCGTGCTGCTAGCAAAGTAACAAGGAAAGTCTATGCATACTGGCAAACTTATTATTTCATTGGCCATTTTGGTCATGTTCGTTGTGACCTATTTTTTTGGTCAAAAGAAAAACGACAACTATGAAAAGCTGGGTGAACGTTACTTGGCCTACTTGAGTGACGCGAATCCTGATTCTACTCTTGCTGATTATTTTCCAGATACTTCTTTAATTCACGTCTCGGAAGACTTTGAAACGTTAACCGCTTTTATCAAAACCAAAAAAGCGGATTCAACTATCTTTATTCCTGAATCACCGCTGGTTAAAGCTACTCCTATTAGCTCTGCTGCTATAAACGCTTATTATGCGGTGTTACTCAATGACGAGTTGATGTTGTTGAACTTGCTGTATGTAAAAACTTCAAAAGGTTGGCAAATTAGCGATGTTCGTACAGTGGACGACGAGCGAAAGTGGATAGACGAATACTCACTTGCGGATGATTAGTTTCTTTGGTTCCCGAGGCTGGTTTCTTCGTAGTCCGTTCGCTCGTTCTTTAGTGCCTCTGGCTATTTATTTCATAGCTCGCTCGGGCAGTAGACAGGTTCGGCTCAGAAACACGCTGTGAACCCAGTCCCTGGGCGCTCGGATTGCCGCATCCCTGCGGCAAACGGTTTCTGACTCGCCCCTGCCCACTGCTTGGTCGCTCTATCTTTAACTCGTTAACGCTCTTTTTCTATAGCGCTCACTAATTGCTTAAAAGACATCCCACCTCGAATAGCTGATGTTTTAACACAAATGTGTGTTCTACTAAGGAGCCTCAAGCAAGAGTTAGTTTCAACTCGGATTATCTTCTATTTAAAACTACAAAAGACGGATATTCAGAATAATGTAGAGAGCGATAAGCGGTGACTGTGTGCATCAGAAACCGTTTGCCACAGGGATGTGGCAACACGAGCGTACAAGGATGTATTTACCGCGTGTTTCTGAGGGACACAGTTACCGCCAAGCGAACGAACTACGAAGAAACCAACAATGTTTCACTTGACAAACCAGTGAAACAATCGTTTCATAGAAGCATCACACAAAACGCCTTTTTCCCCATGGAACAGTATATTACCCACAACCCGTTTGTATGGCGCGCCCCTGCGTCCAAAACTCAAAGCCAAGGACCATTGGCAGGCCTCACCGTGGCCGTAAAAGACCTATTCCATATTGAAGGCGTACCCACTACAGCCGGCAACCCGGATTGGCTCGCAAGCCATGCAACGCCAACACAAACCGCCAGCGCAGTGACAAAATTACTTGAAGCCGGCGCAACACTCGTCGGAAAAACCATTACCGATGAACTCGCATACAGCCTCAACGGACAAAACATTCATTACGGCACACCCGAAAACCCAGTAACGCCAGAACGCTTACCCGGCGGTTCATCTAGCGGTTCAGCCGTTGCCGTTTCAGGGAATTTAGCCGATATAGGCCTAGGCACAGACACCGGAGGCTCGATTCGCGTACCCTCAAGCTATAATGGCTTGTTTGGCTTGCGCCCCACCTACGGTGTGATTGCGATGGACAACATGGTGCCACTCGCCCCCGATTTCGACACCATAGGCTGGATGACCAAAGACATCGCCACTCTCGAAAACGTCGCGGATGTATTACTGAACGAGCAAACCGTCAGCGACAGTCAGCCCAATCTGGCTTATGCCGACAATTTAATTCAAAGCGTCGAGCATACCGACCAAAGCCTTGCATGGCTAAAGGAAAAAGGCATAGACCAAGCCATTTCTCTCGACCCCAATGAATACGGTACAGGCAACGCCTTTCGCATCTTGCAAGGCGCGGCTATTTACCAACAACACGGTGCGTGGTTAACAGAACAACAACCCGCTATCGCGCCTGATATAAAAGCTCGATTCGATGCCCTACCCGCATTAACCGAGCAAGAAATACTCGATGCAAAAACATCACAACAACAAATCATCGCCCAGATCGACATCTTATTTTCACAGTACGATGCGTTGATCATCCCTACAACTCCAGGCAAGTCTCCGTTATTGTCTACACAAGACAGTGAACTTGCTGACTATCGAAATCAATTACTCGGCATGACTGCCTTTGCCGGATTAGCTGGTTTACCCCAGTTGCACTTACCTCTTTTCACCTTGGACGGTGCACCTTGTGGTTTATCGCTTATCGGCGCTCGCGGCAGTGACCGACAGTTGATTGCTTGGGCGAAACAACTCGTGGATGCACACTCATGACAACAAAACACGTATCATTTACTGCGCCGCACTTTGCTGCGTCGCAGGTCGGAAACGAAATACTCCAACGAGGCGGCACAGCCATTGAAGCTATGGTTGCCGCTGCCGCGTCAATTGCGGTGGAATACCCTCACATGAATGGCCTAGGTGGCGATGGTTTCTGGTTAATCAGTGAGCCAGGCAAAGCCCCCATTGCTATAGACGCCTGCGGTGTGGCTGCGGCCAATGCCACGCCTGAGTTCTACGCCGGCGAGAGTGCAATCCCGAGCCGTGGCGGTAAAGCGGCGCTGAGTATGGCTGGCGCCGTTGCTGGCTGGCAAAAAGCTCTGTCTATCAGCGAGCAGTGGCAAAACCCAATGCCGCTAAAGGAGCTGCTTGAAACCGCAATCAGCCAAGCGAGTTGGGGTATTGAAGTGACTCAGAGTTTGTCTGATGCCAGCTTTAAAACCTATCGCGACCTTGCTCATGATCCCAATTTTGATCAGTTTTTGATTAAAGGCAAAGCGCTGAAAAAAGGCAAAATTGTTAAATTGCCTAAGTTAGCCGCGACCTTGCAAGAACTCGCAGATAAAGGGCTTGATGATTTTTATCACGGTGACATTGCGAAAAAATTAGCCAACGATCTCGCTGCGGCGGGCTCACCGATTACCCTTGAAGATTTTGCCAATTACGAAGCCCAACTGGTTACACCGCTGTCTGTTGAAACCAGCAAGGGCAAGCTTTATAACCTGCCCGCGCCGACCCAAGGCATTGCTTCGCTGATCATATTGGCGTTGTACGACAAAGTGTATCAACAAGCTGAAACCGATATTGATATGGCTCACTTGCTTATCGAATGCACCAAGCAAGCCTTTATTGTTCGTAACCGCTATGTAGCTGACCCGTCACGAGTAGACATTGATTTACAAAGTTTGTTGAGCGAAGAAAGCCTCAACAAAATGATTGAATCGGTGAAAATAGACAGTGCCCAAACTTGGCCCCATGAAGCAAAACCGGGTGACACCATCTGGATGGGCGCGTGTGACAGCGAAGGTCGCATGGTGAGCTACATTCAAAGTTTGTACTGGGAATTTGGCAGCGGTATTGTCAGCCCGAGTACTGGCATTGTATGGAACAACCGCGGCACCTCATTCTCACTAGATCCTAACAGCCTACAAGTGCTCGCACCGGGAATGAAACCTTTCCATACCCTTAACCCAGCCTTTGCCGAGTTAAATGATGGCCGTCGTATTTCTTACGGCACCATGGGTGGCGAAGGCCAACCTCAAACCCAAGCCGCGCTTTTCTCTCGTTTTGTGTATCACAATACGCCACTAAACCAAGCCATTGCCCAAGGGCGTTGGTTGTTGGGTCGTACTTGGGGTGACCAATCACACAACTTAAAAGTTGAACGCGACTTGGCCGAAAGTGGCGGTGATGAATTGCTCAAACGCGGCCACGACATGGTGGTAGTAGAAGCGTGCAACGAATTAATGGGCCATGCCGGCGCAATAGTTCACCACCCCGATGGTCACACTGATGCCTCAACCGATCCGCGCAGTGATGGCAAATGCTTCGCCACAGCTCGACCCTATCAAGAATAAAAAACAAGGACACATAAATGGACGTCATTATTGATAATTTGCCCACGATTTTCGCCATGATGGGCACCGGTGTGGTGGCCGGTATTCTCGCCGGATTACTCGGCGTGGGCGGCGGAATTGTTATTGTTCCGGTATTGTACTTTTTGTTTCAAGCGCTGGGAGTTTCGGCCGAAAGCGCAATGGTTGTGGCTACCGCAACCTCGTTAGCGACGATTGTTCCCACCTCAATCAGTTCTATTCGCGCTCACCATGCCAAAGGGAATGTGGATTTTGCATTATTGAAAAGCTGGGGCCTGTTTATTCTTATCGGTGTACTACTTGGTAGCTACGCTGTGACACAAGTGAATGGCCAATGGTTAACCATTTTGTTTGGCGTAATTGCGTCGATTTCAGCCATTAACATGCTGATTGGTGGTAAAAAATCACTGTTTAATGGTTTGCCGGGCCGCATTGGTCAGTGGCTGATTGCAACTTGCATAGGCTTATTCAGCTCTATGGTGGGTATTGGTGGCGGTACCCTTACCGTGCCAACACTCACGTTTTGTAACTACCCGGCACACAAAGCGGTAGGTACCGCTGCCGCAGTAGGGTTAATTATTTCTCTGCCTGCCGCGCTTACCTTACTCACTGTGGGCACCAGCCCTGCTGACGCCCCAGCGTTTACCGTTGGTTTGGTTAATTTAATTGGCTTTTGTGCCATCGTGCCACTTACAGTTCTCTTCGCCCCAGTGGGCGCTAGCCTAGCTAACAAGCTAGATGCTGGAAAATTAAAGAAAGTCTTCGCGGTTATTCTCATCATCACAGGCGTGCGCATGCTCGCACAAAGTCTGCTTTAGGAGCTATTTCATGTCACTATTATCGCCCCCACCTCGCCTATTAATGGGCCCAGGCCCCATAAACTGTTATCCACGTGTGCTTAATGCCATGTCAACACAATTGGTTGGTCAGTATGACCCTGTAATGACGGGGTATATGAACGAAGTCATGGGTTTGTATCGTCAGGTGTTTCAAACGCAAAATAAGCAAACCTTGTTGATTGATGGCACGTCACGCGCAGGTATTGAAGCAGTTTTGGTGTCGGCATTAGAGCCGGGCGATAAAGTACTTGTGCCTATATTCGGCCGCTTTGGTCATTTGTTGTGTGAAATTGCCGAGCGTGCTGGCGCTGAAGTCCACAGTATTGAAGTGCCTTGGGGTGAAGTGTTCCAACCCGAACAAATTGAAGAAGCCATTCGTAAAGTACAACCCAAAATGTTGGCCATCGTACAAGGCGATACTTCAACCACAATGCTGCAGCCTCTTGAACATTTAGGTGAAATTTGTCGCCGCTATGACGTACTGTTTTACTCAGACGCCACCGCATCCATCGGTGGAAACCCGTTTGAAACCGACAAGTGGCAACTCGATGCTGTATCAGTAGGTTTGCAAAAGTGCTTGGGTGGCCCTTCGGGCAGTGCACCAGTTACCTTGAGCGAGCGTTATGTCGACGTGGTCAACAAGCGTCGCCATGTGGAAGCCGGTATTCGTGAGAATAGCCATCAATCGGGTCAAGGTTCGCGTATCCGCTCCAACTATTTTGACCTCCCCATGATCATGGATTATTGGGGTGAAGAACGACTCAACCACCACACCGAAGCGGCGACCATGCTCTACAGCGCCCGTGAATGCGCGTTGAATCTTATTGATGAAGGTATCGATAACTGCATTGATCGCCATAAGCTAAACGGCGACGCCATGCTAGCAGGTGTAAAGGCACTTAACCTTACGCCATTTGGTGATCTTAAGCACAAAATGCACAATGTGGTAGGTGTGATGATCCCCGACGTAGTCGACGGCGAAGCGATTCGCCAACAAATGCTACTCGACTTCAACATCGAAATTGGCACCAGCTTTGGCCCACTAAAAGGCAAAATCTGGCGTATTGGCACTATGGGTTACAACGCACGCCAAGACGCTGTGTTACATACATTGCAATCACTTGAAACCGTATTGCGCCGCGCAGGCCATAAAATGGCTTTGGGCGAAGGTGTTGATGCAGCCCTTGATGTTTATGCAGGTAAATCTGCATGAGTGAATTTAGCCAATTGGCCAAGGATGTCATGACCCGATGCGACATACTGGGCGCCATTACCCAATCGCCCGGTATGGTCGACCGCCGTTATCTTACGCCAGAACACACGCGCGCTAATCAGCAAGTGGCTGAGTGGATGCAAAGTGCGGGTATGCAAACTTGGCAAGATGCCGCCGGTAATCAATGGGGGCGCTACGCCAGTCAGGATGCTGATGCAAAAGTTTTATTGATGGGCAGCCACCTGGATACTGTACCCAACGGTGGCAAATACGACGGTATGTTAGGCGTATTGGCCCCCTTGGCAGTGTTGCAATACTGCCATGACAATCAAATCAGCTTACCCTTCCACGTCGATATTGTTGGCTTTGGTGATGAAGAAGGGACCCGTTTTGGGTCAACCTTGCTGGGGAGTCGTGCATTAACCCAATCATGGCCCAACAGCTGGCGTGAGCTTCAAGACGCCGATGGGGTAAGTTTAGCCGATGCCATGCGCGCATTTTGGTTGAATTTTGATGACGTGGCTGAAGCCGCTATTAACCCAGAGTCACTAATAGGCTATATCGAAACCCATATTGAACAAGGCCCCGTTTTAGAGCAGGAAAATCTACCAGTAGGTATTGTTTCTGCCATCGCTGGGGCACGACGTCTCTCTATTGAAGTCACTGGTTTCGCGGGTCACGCCGGTACTGTACCCATGACGATGCGACAAGATGCCCTTGCCGCAACAGCGGCCATGATTTTGGAAGTAGAGCGTATTGCCAACGCGCATCCCGTGGTTGCTACGGTAGGGAAAATTAGCAATCGTCCCAATGGCGTAAACGTGATTTCGGGTAATACCGTGTTCTCTCTCGATATTCGCAGTGCCGACGACGCCTCTCGCGATCTCGCGTTGGAACAGATTATGCAGTCAATTCAAGGTATTGCAGCAGAACGCAATGTGTCATTACAGGTTGAAGAAACCCATAACGCCAGCGCGGTTCATTGTGATCAAGGCTTGCGAAAGATATTGGAATCAGCCATTACAGACAATGGTATTCGCCCTTTGACTTTGCCGTCGGGCGCGGGCCATGACGCTATGGCAATAGCCGATATCTGCCCCGTTGCCATGCTATTTGTTCGCTGTGATCGTGGCATAAGCCATCATCCCGCAGAAGCCATTGTTACTGACGATGTCGCCGCTTCACTGAGCGTTCTGTGGTCGAGTATTCAACAATTATCATCTCAACATCGACGTTAAGGAGTACGCCGTGAAAATCACGCGCATATACAATGATGCCGAAGGAAAAAGTCACTTTGGTGAAGTAGATATCCCACTTGCAGACGGCGGTCCAATTGGCTTGTTGTCTGAAAAATTCCCTGCGGGTTCTGTGATTTTTCGTGAAACGCCTGCTGATTATGACTTTAAATGGCACCCCGCCCCCGCTCGCCAATTGTTGTTTATTTTAAAAGGGCGCGCAGAATTCACGGTGTCTTCAGGTGAACGCCACGTGTTTGGCTCTGGCGACGTATTGTTGTTGGAAGATACCGAAGGCGAAGGTCATTGCAGTCGCGCGATGTACAACGAGGTGCGCCATTCTATTTTTGTAACACTGCCTGAAGGCTTGGCTTTATAATGACTAATCAGGTATGCTCCACTTCCTGAATTCTTTTGCCCAACAATAGTGCGACCGCACAACCAAGATGCATTACAGTGGCTTTGCAATCCAAGCCGGCATCATTCGCCAATCGCTAAATTGATGATTTTTATAAATTAAAACATCATTACAGAATGACACAAAAAAGCTGACCGATTGGTCAGCTTTTTGCTTCTAAGTCATAATACTTATTGAATATTCAGAGTTTATGACCCTCAAGCAGTTAATTCATCGTTCTCTTTTCGCACTGTGTATCGCGCAATGCTCTTCTTCTTTTGCTGCGACTACCGACAACTCGCAATCAATGAATACTTGGTTTCGCGAATTTAAAGCCACTGCGTCACCGCAACAAATGTACGACTTTCTCTACGCAATGCCAAAAGGCGGCGACTTACATCACCATTTGTCAGGCGCGGGAAAAAGTGAATGGTGGTGGGAATTAGCCACCGATCAATCGCGTAATGGCGGCTATGTGTATTACACGAAAACGCAAATAAAACAGTGTAATGGCTATGGCACCAATGAGTTTGGTCAAAGCCCTTCTCTGCTCTTATTCCGAACCATTCAAGCATCAGAATATGCACAACTCTCCGCCTGTGAAAAACAAGAATATACTCAGTTGGCGCACTTAGATGAGCAAACCAAGCAAGCGTTTTTAAACAGTTTTCGCCTGGACAAAGAATACGAAGGGCGCGATGAGTTTTTTCAAACTCATTGGCAACGCTTAAACAGTATGACGCAAACCCCTTATTTGATGGCGCAATTGCTGCTCAAAAATATGCAGGCATATCAAGCTGAGGGTATGCAATATCTGGAAACTCAGGTAAACATGCAATATAAGCTGAAGCCCGATGGCAGCCTAATGACACCGGAAGAAGCCCTCAGTGTATTTGAAACCTTGCTGGCGTCTGATGCAGCAAAACAGACCGGCGTTACGGTGCGCTTCCAGTATGCATTACTGCGGTTTTTACCCAACGCGGAGCAACAACTCACTTGGATGTATGAGTTTGTTGATAGCCATCGCGACCGTTACGTAGGTATTAACTTTGTCGGCAGAGAAGACAACGACAAGGGCCACCCTTTGCGCTTCTTGCCAACACTGCGAAAAATGCGTCATCTTTACCCCAAAATTCCTCTCGCATTACACGCGGGTGAAGTGGATGAACCTAACGAGCACGTGCGCCAAACCCTTTTGTTAGGCGCCGACCGCATTGGCCACGGCCTTAATACAATTACCGACCCCAATACGCTGTTACTAATGCGTCATGGCCCCTATTTGATCGAAATAAACCTAATAAGTAATTTATTGCTTGAATACGTTGATGACTACAGCAGCCATCCGTTTGGCGAATATTTGCGTTTAGATATTCCCGTAGCCTTATCTACCGACGACAGAGGCATGTGGGACAGTAACCTGACTGACGAGTTTTATGTAGCGGTCACTGCATTCAACCTGTCGTGGGAAGAAGTCGTTACACTTAGCCGCAACTCGCTGACACACAGCTTTTTAGCCGAGCAAGATAAAGCAGCCGAACTGGCACGGTTTACGCTTCGAATGAAACAATTTACTGAGGCGCGATTAAATCAACGCCCCATTTCTACACACAAGGACAAAGGCCGGTTTATTTGTCAATTTCAAACCGCTCTCTGTGAATAGGTGAACAAGCATGTCATCACAACAAGAATTACTTTACGGACTCAACGATAAACCTGCTTTTTGGGCGTGCTTAACCGCAGCGGTGCAACATGTACTTGCTAGCTTTGTGGGGATAGTAACGCCCACACTGATCATTGGCTCGGTTTTAGGATTAGGTGAAGAAATCCCTTATTTAGTCAGTATGGCATTGTTTGTGTCCGGCATAGGCACCTTTATCCAAACCAAAAAATTTGGCTTTGTGGGCAGTGGCTTAGTCGCGATACAAGGTACCAGCTTTGCGTTTATGAGTGCATTATTGTTAGCCGGTACGACTATCAAGTCGCGTGGTGGCACTAATGATGAAATTATGGCGATGATGCTTGGCATTTGTTTTTGGGGCGCAATGGTTGAAATACTACTGAGCCAATTTATTGATCTGTTGAAAAAGGTTATTACCCCCTTAACTACCGGTATAGTGATTACCGCCATTGGCTTGTCGCTGATCAAAGTAGGCATGACAGATTTAGCCGGCGGCTTTAATGCGCCCGATTTTGGCAGTTTAGAAAACCTTGGATTGGGCCTTGGTGTATTATTGGTGATCATTTTCTTTAATTCTTCGAAAAACCAATGGCTGAGTTTATCGGCAATATTTATCGGCATGTTTGTCGGTACCATTGTCGCTTGGACCATGGGAAAAGTAGACTTTTCTCATTTAGCAACACTGCCGGTTTTTACCGTGCCTCAGCCATTTAAATACGGAATGAGTTTCGATTGGTCACTGTTTCTCCCTATTGCTTTGATCTACTTTTTTACCGCCATCGAAACAGCCGGTGACTTAACCGCGAACAGTTTGTTTTGCAAGCTGCCCATTCAAGGCCCTGAATACATGAAGCGCATTAAGGGCGGTATCTTGGGCGACGGCATTAATTCCATGCTTGCCAGTATTTTTAATACGTTCCCCAACACCACGTTTGGCCAAAACAACGGCGTGATCCAAATGACGGGGGTTGCCAGTCGTAAAGTGGGCTTATTTGTGGCCGTTATCTTTGTCATTCTGGCGATATTCCCAACCATTGGTGGTGTGTTACAAGCTATGCCCAAACCCGTTTTAGGTGGTGCAACATTGGTTATGTTTGCCATGGTCGCGGTAGGTGGCTTAAAAATATTAACTTACGAGCCACTTGATAAGCGCAACAGTTTGATTACCGCCTGTGCTCTTGGCATGGGGCTTGGAGTAATGATGGTTGGTGATGTGGCTAGCCAGCTACCGCAATGGGCAGCGAATGTTTTTGCTTCGCCAGTAACGACTGCGGGCCTAACAGCCATCATATTGAGTTTGCTCATACCCAAAGCCAAACCGAGCACTCAAACGGCGGCGAATGCCGATGTTACTGCCGCAGAAGAACCAAAAGCCAACTCTCGTGGAGAAGCACTCTCGCACTCTCGCGTGTCGAGTTTATAACCTGCGCATAAGACAATTACACCGCATTAACACAATGCACAGATGTTGATCACATCTGTGCATTTTTCGTTCTAACGACACTTTTTCTCCGACGTTTGACGAAATTTCACTTTACATTTCATCACAAATCACGCATTTTTGCCGCCCATCCTGACAAGAGCTTTTTTGGTGCAGTACCATTTTTCGAATCACATTAATGGTGCACGCGAAACAAATTAGCCCTTGTATTATTGCGTAGTTTCAAAACTCGGTGAAATTACCGCAATAAATATCGTTATAAATCAGACATATAAAAAAAACCCTAAACTTGACCATCTGGACAGGAACTTGGCACTGTATGTGCAATTCAGGTTGCGTACAGGGCTACCTGTCTGACTCAACTAAAAACCATAACGAGGAAAACCATGAAGAACACACTTTTCAAAGTCAGACCATTGACTCACGCCGTTACACTTGGCGTAGCAATGTTGGCGTCGAATGCAGTGTATGCTCAGGATGATGCACCTGCAGATGCAGACATCGAAAAAATTGAAGTAAAAGGCTCGCTTGGAAGCTTGCCAGGACAAGACGTTGAAGCGGTATTCGGCTTCGGCAAATCTATTCTAGAAACTCCTCGTTCAGCATCATCTATCTCTGATGAGATGATGGACCGTTTCAATATCGCAGATATCGATGAACTCATCACTTTCGCCCCGGGTACCTTTACCCAATCTTTCTTCGGCGTTGCAGGTTCACTCGACATTCGTGGTAACCCTGGTGAAGCCTATTTCCGTGGCGTTAAGCGTTTGGATAACCCAGGTAACTACCCTACTCCTATCGGCGCTTCTAGCCGCGTAGATATCGTTCGTGGTCCAGCATCACCTATCTACGGCCCAGCGAAAATCGGTGGTTACTTGAACTTCATTCCTAAGTCTGCGCGTTCGAGCAAAGGTCAATACCTAAACTCTGACACTGGCGGTATGTCTTACACTACAGGTTCTTGGGACAAAAGCGTGCTGACTGCTGAAGTTGGTGGTCCGGGTACGTTAGCGGGCAAAGAGTTTGGTTACTACGTTTACGGTGAGATGGAAAACTCTGGTAGCTACTATGATAACTCAGGTACTGACCAATCTATCGTTCAAGCGTCTTTTAACGTTGATATTTCTGACAACCTACGCATTGAATTTGGTGGAATGTATCACGATTACGAAGGTAATCAGGTTGCCGGTTGGAACCGTTTAACACAAGAGCTTATCGACAATGGCACTTATATTACTGGTACAGCTAAACCGCTAGATTTAGACGGTGACGGCTCAATTTCTCACCAAGAGTATGCTGCCGCAAACGATGGTTCAGATGTAGTGTTTTTCAACTTCGCTGATCCAAGCAGCTTAACTAATGATGATTTTGCTGCCCTTAGCGACATGGCGCTTGAAAATGTAGGCACCGCGAAACTAAAAGGCAACCAAACACTCGTTGCGGCTGATGATCAGCTAGTTAACACGGTTGAAACCCTATACTTCGACGTTATCTACTACACTGAAGGCGGCTGGGAAATCAAAAACCAGTTGTTCTACGAAGGATATGACAACTTAAACGAAAACGCTTACGGCTTCGCGCAGTTCCATGACTCATGGGTAGTTGAAGACAAACTAGTGTTCGCCAAAGAGTACTTCTTCGATTCAATGACAGCGTCGGTACAATTATCGCCGTCGATTCGCTACACCGACTTTGAACACGGTGATGACTATACGCACGAATTCTTTGACCGTCGTGACCTTACTATGGCTTCAGGCGCACTCGATCGCCGCTTGCTAGCAACACGTATTGACGACGATTACACAGAATACTACTACGGTAGCTATCTTGATTTAGGTGTGGCTGCATTGACCAACCTAACTTGGGAAATGGGCTTGGATGTAGTACTTGGTGTGCGTTATGACCATATGGATATGGAAAGTAACACACCGCTTGATAAGCTACTTGATACCGATGGTTACTTGGCTTCAGCAGACGGCACTGATGACGGTGTGTCTTGGACTGCAAGTATTTCATACAAAACACCGATCAACATTATTCCTTATGTAACTGCGTCAGAACAGACGACGATCATCGCAGGTCAAGGTGCAGAAATCACAACCGATAACGTGGCTAATGGCAACGCTTTCGCCGGTTCTGAACTATTTGAATACGGTGTAAAAGGGACATTCTTTGACGATTCATTGTACTTTGCACTATCTGTTTATGACATGGAGCGTACTGACTACAATGCACAAGCAACGGTAACAAACAACACTACTAAAAACGAAGGTGTTGAATTTGAATTGCGTTGGGTTGTTAACGAAAACCTTATCTTGACTGCGGGTTACAGTAAGCAAGAAGTATGGAACTTAACAACTGTTGACGGACAGAGCCAGTTTGGTTTCGTAGGCGCAGCTGACATGCCAAATGTTGATCCTTCATTGTTCTACGGCGGTGTGGTTCAGTCGTTATTCTTCCCTGTTGCTGGCACAAATAACCCAACAGCGAAAAAAGCAGGCGTACCTGAAAACATTTATACCTTAACGGGTACCTATGATTTCCAAAACGGTTTTGCAGCTAACATGAGCATCATCGACGCTGATTCTACATACTCTGGTTTCACTAACAATGTGAAATTACCTGGGTACACGTTGATCAACGCTGGTGTTGTTTACGATGCTGAAAACTGGAAAGTCGGTCTAACGGTTAAAAACTTAACTGATGAGCGTTATTTCCGCGCTAACTTCCCTGACTTGTTCGGTGGCACTATCGTGTTACCTGAATTACCACGAAACGTCAGCGCAACATTCTCATACAAGTTCTAATACTTGTTGATATTTTAAGTCACAGGCATGCCCCATTGCGGACATGCCTTTTTTTTAGGTAGTGTTATTATGCGATTTCTTATAGCCACTATGGCTGTTGTTTTGTTATCTGCTTGTCAGCCAAGCCCTTCTCCCGAGCACCACAGTGAAGCGCCGAAACCCATCGAAATTAAAGCCGTTGTCGTCACTATGTTTGAAATTGGCGAAGATGAGGGCGATAAAGCCGGTGAATTTCAAATGTGGAAGGAGCGATATGGCCTAACTCAACATATTCCTTTCCCTCAAGGCTTTCACGATTTATACCTTAACCCAGAAAAAGGCGTACTCGCCATGGTTACAGGAATGGGAACAGCAAAATCGTCAGCCGCCATTTTAGGTTTGGGGTTAGACCCTCGTTTCGATTTAACCCACGCATATTGGCTAGTTGCCGGTATCGCAGGGATCGATCCTGAAGACGGCACCGTAGGCTCTGCTGTATGGGCAGAATACTTGGTTGACGGCGATTTAGCGCATGAAATTGATGCACGAGAAGTGCCTGATTCATGGCCTACTGGCTACTTCCCATTGTTCGCAACTAGCCCTTATCCAGAGGCAAAGGCGAACAGTACCTATGAGCCTCATAATGGTGAAATGTACCAACTCAATACAGGGCTGGTGAACTGGGCATATGACCTCACGAAAGATCTAGAGTTAATGGATACCGACGCGATGCTAAAACTGCGTAGCCAGTATACAGATTCTCCTAACGCACTCGCACCACCCAAAGTGATTAAAGGTGACCACATGGCTGCGGCCACGTTCTGGCACGGTGAATTGCTGAATAAATGGGCGAACGAATGGACCAAATTCTGGACCAAAGGCAAAGGTAATTTTGTGACTTCAGGCATGGAAGACACAGGAAGTTACCAAGCGATGATTTATCTCACTAACGCAGGCAAAGCAGATAAAGAACGTTTTATGGTATTGCGCACAGCCAGTAACTTCACCATGCAACCACCTTCACTTACAGCAGTAGAAAACTTAGCGGCTGAAAGTACTGACGAAGGATACGCAGGAATGACCCCCGCACTGGAAGCAGCATATATTGCGGGAAGCAAAGTGGTAGACGAAATAGTTGAGAACTGGGATACCTATAAGACCCAATTACCAAATCAATAATGACTAATCGGTAAGCTCAGACTTAATCAAAAAGGCCATCGCAATGCGATGGCCTTCTTATTCACACATTACAAAAAACAAGACTTTTATCGAAATTTAGCCATTATGGCGTCGATTTCACTGCACAATCTCGACTTTTCTTCATTAGGCAAAAAGCTGGCATTGACGCTATTTTTCACCAACTGACTCAATTGACTGTCTTGCATTTTAAGGTGCTCGCACAACGCGACGTAATTTTGATTTACATAACCGCCAAAATAGCTGGGGTCGTCTGAATTCACCATGACACACAAACCTGCATCAAGCAGTTCTAGAATGTTGTGCTCTGCCATATGGTCAATCACGCAGAGCTTTAGATTACTTTGCGGGCACACGGTCAAAGGTAATTGCGTTTGTTTTAGGTAGGCCATTAATTCAGGATCTTCAATACAGCGTACGCCATGGTCAATACGTTGTACGTCCAATAGCTTAATAGCTTGCCAAATATACGCCGCAGGCCCTTCTTCTCCAGCATGAGCCACTCGCTTAAAACCCAACGCTTTCGCTTTGGTAAACACCCGTTCAAATTTCTCCGGCGGATTGCCCAGTTCAGAGCTGTCCAAGCCCACTGCGGTAATCTTGTCATAATATGGTTCGGCTGCAGCTAGGGTGTCAAAGGCTGACTCTTCAGACAAATGGCGTAAAAAAGACATGATCAAATAAACCGACATGCCCCACTTGGCTTTGGCTTCATCAATGGCTTTGGTAAATCCAGCCATAAACACTTCGAAGCCAATACCACGCTCTGTATGAGTTTGTGGATCAAACATAATTTCTGTATGAACCACGTTGTCTTCATGACAACGATGAAGATACGCCATCATTAATTGGTAGAAGTCGTCTTGATCACGCAGTACATCTGCGCCTTGATAATAGAGGTCGAGAAAGCTCTGTAAATTCTCAAATTGATAGGCAGCTTCAATGGCTTCAACACTATCATAAGGCAAAGTAATTTCGTGTTTCTGTGCAAGCTCCCACATCATTTTAGGTTCCAGTGAACCTTCAATATGCAGGTGTAATTCTGTTTTTGGCAGTTGTTGAATAAGGTCAATTACTGACATGAAATCTCCGAGTTTAAGCACCATTGAAAAGCAACATCACCTTTTTGGTGCAAGCATTCAAGGGAAAATGCTGAGTATTGTCGAAAAAGCGTCCGCTTCGTTAGATTTTATGCGACTAAATCTGGTGCAAAAGCACGCTGATTGGTATGGTTCGTATCCACAAGCAGGTTTTACACCAAAAATTTGACTACTTGGTCAGGTTTTTGCTTTCTGTAGCCTCAATACTTCAGCCAAGGTGTCATTTAACGGTAACTATACCACGGACTACCTCAACTGTGAGTCTCAACACAATAATACGCTAATAATCTAGAGAACCTTCATGTCGGAATCTTTGCTAGAACGTGTGTTTAAACTTAAACAACACGGCACCACCGTTAAAACTGAAATCATAGCGGGGTTAACCACTTTCGCAGCCATGTCGTACATTCTTGTCGTCAACCCCGGAATATTGGGGTTAAGCGGCATGCCGGTAGAAGGCTTAATTACTGTCACTGCCCTAGCAGCGTGTATCGGCACCTTGTTGATGGCGTTTATGACCAACTACCCCATCACGATGGCACCGGGTATGGGCTTAAATGCGTTCTTTGCGTTTACCATTTGTATGTCACGTGAAATTCCATGGGACGCAGCCTTGGGCATTGTATTTTGGAATGGTATTTTGTTCTTACTGCTCACTGTTAGTGGCATACGTACCTTAATTGCCGAAGCGATCCCTGCTGCACTTAAAATTGGCGTGCAGTGTGGTATTGGCTTGTTCATCGCTTTTATTGGTTTGAAAAATGCTGGGCTCGTGGTAGATAACCCTGCGACCTTCGTGACCATTGGCGATTTATCAGAGCCATCTGTGATGCTCGCACTTCTGGGTATCATTTTCACCATCGTTGTGGTGATGAAAAACATCACCGGCGGTATTTTGATCAGCATCGTGGTTTTAACGCTGATTGGTACTTTTATTCCTACCGAAAGCGGTATGCTGACTCCTGCGCCAGAAGGCGTTGTGGGTATGCCCGAGCCTATCAGTGATACACTATTTGCGATGGACATTTGGTACCCTCTTGAGCACTTCGCAGAAACATGGGATTTAATTTTTGCCCTTATGTTCGTCAATATGTTTGATACTATTGGCACCTTAATTGGCGTATCTCGTCGTGCAAATCTGCTTGATAAAGACGGTAAGCTTCCTAAGATTGGCAGCGCTATGACTGCTGATGCCACAGCAAGTATTGCCGGTGCTGCTATTGGCACATCCCCTGTAACAAGTTATGTTGAGTCTGCTGCTGGTGCTTCCGCTGGCGGCCGCACTGGGCTTACCAGTGTGGTAGTAGCGCTGTGTTTCGTTTTAGCGTTGTTTTTAACGCCTCTGATGAAAGTTATCCCGTTAATGGCGACAACGCCTGCCCTTATCATGGTAGGTATTTTAATGATGGACTCTATTCGTCAGCTAGACTTTGACGACATGGGCGCATTGGCAACCGCATCTGTTGCGCTACTGGCGATGCCGCTCACCTTTTCTATCAGTGAAGGGATAGCGCTCGGCTTTATCACTTATGTGGGTGTAATGGTGGGTACAGGGCGCTTTAAACAAGTAAGCCTAATCACCTATATTCTCGCGGCAGTGTTTATCTTGCGATATGCGCTGGACCTGAAATAGCCTACTCAATATAGTTAAAACGCCGCTGTTTCAGCGGCGTTTTTGTTTGGGGCGCTATTTTTTCTTTAACAACGATATCTGATATTTTTTGTACAACTTAATAATGGTGTCTTTTTGAAGTGGCTTAATAAGGTATTCACTCGCGCCCACCTCTGACGCCGTTTTTATAGATTGCTTATCGCGATTCGAGGTTAGCACCACTTTAGGGATGTCTTTATTCGGCCCACCCGAATTTCTCAATTGATCTATCACAAACAGGCCGTTGCAATCGGTTAAGTTTATATCTATAAACACCAAGTCATATTCTTGCGAACTAAGAGAAGCAAAAGCCCGGCGACCAGAGCTAGTGGTGTCAACCTTCATTAAATACGACTGCAGTGTTTTAACCGTCACACTCAGGCTAATTGCGTCATCATCTACTACCAAGACTCTGGGAATACTTGGCGTTTTTGTGGTTTCTGGTACAGGCACAGAGCTATTGTGTAAGTTATTAAACTTAGGCGGCTCTTGGGTTGCGCTTTGTTCACTATCACCGGCTTGAGGCTCTTGGTTCGGCTCATTCGCAGCCTGTTTGTTGAGATCAGTGAATACATGCTGTAATAGCGAGATAGCTTTGTCTTGAAGTTTCAGCAACTCGGGGCGAATTTCATCTGACCGAATCGCCGACAGTGTTTGTTTGAGTTGCTCCATGTCTAATTTCACGCTTTGATTAGACTGGATTTTGTCTGCTGCGGTATCCAAGGCCTTGTCGACCAAACGTATGGTTTGCTCAAACTCTTTTTTGAGGTTTTCTTTGCGCACTATGCCGCTTTTAATGACATCGCGGATCCGCTCGGGCATTTGCTCTAATTGGTCTTGGAATTCTTTTCCGCTCGACGTTTGCTTGGCTACCCCCATTTCTTTGAGTAAGTGATCACAAATCATTATCGGGCGATGCGGCTCGTATAGAGGACGAGAAACAATATAATCGTCGGCAAAACCCGCATTAAACGCTTCCCACGCTTGTTTTTCATCGTGTCTGGTCACTAAGGGTAAGAAAGCGTGTTCTGGCAGTTCACTGTCTGGGATGTAACTTAAAGCGTGATAGTAAATAGCAAGTGAGTTCTTGAAATTGTCTGTACTCACCATCACTATTTTGGTGTCACCCTCTTTGAGATGTTTGGCGATTTCGCCTGATGAGGACACAGTAACAACGTGCTTGTATTGCCTAGTGACTGTGTCAATTAGCAACTGCTCAGATTCAATATCTTTACAATAGATGACTATCTTAATCATGGTCATTGTGGACGAAACTCAACCTTTCAAATAATACGTCTGTCGGTCGGAGAAGAGCACTGAATGCACATAGTGCTCAGAAAAATAATCAGCGGCACTCAAATAGTAACAACTTCAATAAACTCGATCGTGAAAGCAAATCACTCCTAAAAAAGCAAAAAACACGCAGGTACATTTACCTACGCTAAAGTAAGTATTAACGTTAAGTTAACTTTTTTCCAGTTTTTAGCACCGGATTTACGTTTAAGTAAATGATGTTTATCAGATTAGACAAGATTTCACGCACGGCGCTTTTGAACCGCACTGTGCGTGAAATGAAATATTAAGCTGGAGAGATACCCTAGCGAGGAAAGTGTTCAACCCAATGTTGGGCAATTTGCTCCCGAGTACATAACCACACTTGGTCGTGACGTTTCACGTAGTCGATGAATCGCTGCAGTGCCATCATGCGTGCCGGCCGCCCTACAATTCGACAATGTAACCCAATAGACAACATTTTAGGGGCGCTTTCCCCCTCAGCATATAGCACGTCAAACGCGTCTTTCAGGTATTGATAAAACTGCTCGCCGCTATTAAACCCTTGAGGTGATGCAAAACGCATATCATTGGTATCTAGGGTATAAGGCACCATCAGCAACGGCTTGTCGTAGTGGCAATCGTAATACGGTAAATCGTCTGCGTATGAATCAGCGCAATAGAGAATATCGTCGCGTTCCGCAATAAGTTTAAGCGTATTGGGGCTAGTTCGCCCAGTGTACCAACCCGCAGGTTTTGTTCCTGTGAGTTGCTCGTGCAGTACGATGGTGTCTTCGATCAGTTTTCTTTCTGTATCAATGTCCATATCTTGGTAGTGAATCCAACGCATCGCATGACTGGCAATTTCCCAATTCGCATCCAACATGGCTTGTACCGCTTCGGGATGGCGTTGCATTGCCATAGTCACACCAAATACGGTTACCGGAATTTGTCGGCTAATCAAAAGTCGATGCAAGCGCCAAAAACCAGCTCTACTGCCATATTCATACAAAGACTCCATGCTCAAATGGCGGTCTTCATAGGCTTGTGCGCCGATAATTTCAGACAAAAACACTTCTGATTGCTTATCGCCATGGAGAACACAATTTTCCCCACCTTCTTCGTAATTCAATACAAATTGCACCGCTATTCGGGATTGATTTGGCCATTGAGGATGAGGCGGCTTTGCGCCATAGCCAATCAGATCACGAGGATAACTTGTCTGCGTCATTTATTTTCCTTGGTATTTATCAGGCACAACCAATCCGCAGCCTTGAAGCACCACTGCAATAAGATTGCGTGTTGCATCTTCGAAATCGGCTTTACGCATCGCTTTTCCTCGCAAACTCACTATTTGACAAGAAAAATCGGCGTAATGCTGCGTGCATGCCCAAATATTAAATAGTAGGTATTCAGGATCAACCGCGTTCATGCGCTCTTGAGCAATCCAGGCTTTTAATATTTCCACCCGCCCTTCAAACCAATTTTTGTGATCATCTGAGAAAAACTGATTCAAATTCGGTGCGCCGTTCAATATCTCTAGCGCGAAAATTTTAGAGGCTTGCGGGTGCGTTCTCGACATTTCCATTTTTTCGGCAATGTAATGTGCAAGTGTTTCAGCGGGGTCATCCTCGACTGTCGCTCTGTCAAATCGAGAGTTCCACAACTGCATAATTTGCTTGAGCAATGCAAGGTAAAGCCCTTGCTTAGATTTGAAGTAATACAGTACATTGGTTTTCGGCAACGCCGCGGCATCGGCAATTTGCTGAACAGATGTTCCTTTAAATCCATTTTGCGCAAATTCTCGCTCAGCAGCGGCAAGAATGATGGCTTTATTCCGTGAGCCGATGCGCGCATCATTTACTTGTTTGGTTGTCATTATTGTTGAAACGTCCTGCTTTCATTTTAATCGTCTGACAATACGCAGCAAAAACCTGACCACTTAGTCATCTTTCCGCAAAAAAACTCGCTTTTACACAATTTTCACTGAAAGTGAGCCAAATTGGCCCGTTCTGTGCGCCTGTAAACGTTATTGTACCTGTAAACTTTGTTCAATCACTAGTATTAACAGGCCTTACAAGCCTCTATCCGTTGCCCCGTAACGGGTGCCAGCCACCATTGCACATACTGTATATAGTGAAAACGTTAATTAAAGACAGATAGCTTACGCGCAGGAATTTTATCTGACAACAGAAAATCTGACCAAGTGGTCTACTTTTTGAATACAATCCCAGATATAGTAAAGGCTTAGCGCCAGTTAAATTAACATCGGAGACGGGAATGATCCGTTTTTTATTGAATAATGAAGAAGTTACTCTCACTTCAGGTCAGGCTGACCTCACGGTTTTGCAATATTTGCGAGAGCACCGTGCACTAACAGGGAGCAAAGAAGGCTGTGCAGCGGGCGATTGTGGTGCATGTACTGTGGTACTTGCCGAATTAACCGCCAACCAAACCGCCCTTCATTATCGCGCGATTAATAGTTGTGTGACCTTTATGTCTGCTTTACATGGCAAACAATTGATTACCGTTGAGCATTTGGCAGATGAGGGGCAATTGCACCCTGTTCAACAAGCCATGGTTGACCAACACGGTTCGCAATGTGGCTTTTGTACACCCGGGTTCGTGATGTCCATGTTCGCTTACTACCAAACTCAGGAAGTACCCGACCGAGAAGCAATAAATGTCGCTTTGTCAGGTAACTTGTGTCGCTGCACCGGATACCGCCCTATCATCGCGGCAATGGAACAAGCGTGTGGTGACTATAAACCCGATCAATTTGCTCGTGAGGCCGCACAAACTATCGCCTCACTGGTGGCCATATTAGCCGACGACACACAACCGGGTATCGAAGGTTTATTATTGCCTCGTAACCGAAAAGAGCTCGCTGCAGCGTTGCAACAATATCCAGAAGCAATGCTCGTCGCAGGCAGCACCGACCTTGCATTGGAGGTTACGCAAAAGCTCGCGAGTTTACCTACACTGATCAGTGTAAGTCGCGTGGCTGAATTACAAGGTGTGCAGCGTACTGCCAGCCATTTGGAAATTGGTGCGGCCTGCCCACTAAATGATTTCCGTGAAGCATTACTCGCAGACTTCCCTGCATTACAGGAACTTCTTGAGCGATTCGCTTCCATGCCGATCCGCAATCAAGCCACATTGGGAGGAAACGTTGCTAACGCCTCACCCATTGGTGATATGCCCCCCGTGTTATTGGCGTTAAACGCAGACGTAGTGGTAGACAACGGCAATGCGCGCAGAACTATTCCTGCGAACGAATTCTTTACTGGCTACCGACAAACAAAGCTGCAAAAAGGCGAGTTTATCGAAAAAATTCGCTTTCCATTGTTAGCAGAACAAGCCGTTGTACGCGCTTATAAAATTTCTAAACGCATGGAGGATGATATTTCTGCGGTTTGTGCCGTGTTCAACGTCACTGTAGAAAATAATATCATTACCGCGGTATCCACAGGGTTTGGTGGTGTTGCCGCTACACCAGTGAGCTGTGAAGGGTTAGCAACGCTACTGATTGGCAAGCCTTGGTCTTCGATTGACACGTTAAAAACGGGCAAAGCCATGCTCGAAAATGCATTCAATCCGATAGATGATGTGCGTGCAACCGCAACCTACCGCAAACAAATGGTTGCCCGCTTATGGCACCGCTTCTGGTTAGAAACCAATCGTCAGCATCAAACCATAGAAACACGAGTAGCCGCCCATGCGTAAATTGATAGAACAACCTCAATATCAAGCGCAAACTTCGCCATTGCGTAAATCGCTTCCTCATGAGAGCGCGGCGCGACAAGTGGCAGGATTAGCGCGCTATGTCGACGACCACATGGCGCCAACCGGAGTCGCTTATGCAGCCATTGGTACCACCAATGTAGTCAGTGGCAAAATTACTCATATTGACCTGGAAGCAGTAAAAGCCAGTGATGGCGTAATAGACGTTATTACCATTAACGACGTGCCTGGCCACAAAGATATCGGCCCCGTATACCCGGGTGACCCACTGCTTGCTGATGGTGAAGTAAAATTTCACGGCCAGGCGCTATTTGCCGTACTTGCCGACACAGTGACGAACGCCAGAAAAGCCGCCACTAAAGGTCAGTTAACCGTGGAAGACACCCCACCGATTTTAACGGTCGCCGAGGCAAAATCTCTTGATGTAAAAGTGATGCCCTCTCACTATTTTGGTCAAGGTGACTACGACCAAGCGATTCAATCAGCGCCGCTAACCTGTTCTGGGCAACTTAATATTGGTGGCCAAGAGCATATGTACCTGGAAGGTCAAGTGACCTTGGCTGTGCCCGATGAAGAAGGCAGAATGAAAATCTTCACTTCGAGCCAGCACCCGAGTGAAGTACAAAAGCTCGTGGCCGAAGTTCTCGATGTGCGATTACACCATGTTACGGTAGACATGCGCCGTATGGGTGGTGGGTTTGGCGGCAAAGAAACTCAAGCTGCGCAATGGGCGTGTATTGCCGCTCTGTTGGCTGCTCGCAATCAAATTGCCGTGAAATTACGCTTACCTCGCAGTCAAGATATGGTCGTGACAGGCAAGCGCCATCCTTTTGAAAACCAATTTACCGTTGGTTTTGATCAACAAGGAAAAGTTGTAGCAGCCCATGTTGATGTAAATGGCAACTGTGGTCACTCCCCTGACTTATCCGATGCCATTGTCGACCGCGCTATGTTCCATGCTGATAACGGGTATTTTTTGGGCGCCAGTAAAATTGAAGGCCATCGATTAAAAACCCATTATGTGTCGCACACTGCCTATCGCGGTTTTGGTGGCCCACAAGGGATGATTATGGCTGAAGCCATGATGGATGCGATTGCTCGAAACATTGGTGAAGATCCTCTCACTGTGCGCAAGCGCAATCTCTATGGAGAAGATACCGGCAATGTAACACCATACGGTATGGACGTAGGTAAAAACCTGCTACCAGACATTATCGAAAAACTTGAAACGTCCAGTGAGTATTGGGCACGCCGAGAATCCATAACCCAATTTAACCAACAAAGTCCCATTATTAAAAAAGGCTTAGCGTTCACACCGGTTAAATTTGGTATTTCTTTTACCGCCAAGCACCTTAACCAAGCGGGTGCATTAGTGCACATTTATACCGATGGCAGTATTCAAGTCAATCACGGTGGTACCGAGATGGGTCAGGGGCTGCATACCAAAATAGCCCAGATTGTAGCCCATGAATTTGGCGTACCCATTAGCATGATCGAGGTCACGGCTACTAATACAGATAAAGTACCGAACACCTCCCCCACTGCCGCTTCAAGTGGCACAGACTTAAATGGTAAAGCCGCGCAAAATGCCAGCTTAACGATCAAGCAGCGTCTTTTGGAATTCTATGCCGAGCAAACGGGTGGTAAACCCGAACAAGGTGAGTTTAAAGATGGCGAGTTGATAATGGGCGAGCATCATATTGCCTTTGTGGAGTTGATTCAACAAGCCTACTTTGCGCGTGTTTCCTTATCTTCCACTGGCTTTTATAAAACACCCAAAATTCACTACAACCGGGAAACCGGTGAAGGCCGCCCGTTTTTCTATTTTGCTTACGGCGCATCAGTATCGGAAGTGAGCATTGATACCCTGACTGGTGAATACAAAGTTGACCGTGTGGATATTCTTCATGACGTAGGTGCCAGCTTAAACCCAGCTATCGATAAAGGGCAAATTGAAGGTGGGTTTATTCAAGGTATGGGTTGGTTAACCAGCGAAGAATTACTGTGGGATGACAAAGGGCGCTTGATCAGCAATAACATGGCAACCTATAAGATTCCAGCAATTGGAGACACGCCTGAAGTGTTCAACGTAGATTTGTATTTACGCCCCAATGACGAAGACAGTATTTATCATTCTAAAGCCGTGGGTGAACCGCCATTTATGCTTGCGAATAGTGTTTGGTGTGCGTTAAAAGATGCGATAGCCAGTATTGCTGATTATCGAATTGACCCTCAGCTTCACACGCCAGCCACACCTGAAAGAGTGTTAAATGCGGTACTTGCCACACAAGCTGCCGCAGATGAATTAGGTGGCGCGGAGTAACAGCGATGCGTAAACAAACTTGGTTCGACGCCTTACATGATTGCGAAACAACCGGTCAGGCTTACGCCGCAGTTACCGTGCTGACCACGGCCGGTTCGACCCCGCGTGAAGGTGGCAGCAAAATGATCATTACGGCAGACAGTACTTACGACACCATTGGTGGTGGGCATTTAGAATACAAAGCCACCGAACTGGCGCGTAATTTATTAGCCCAAGGTCAAGACGTTCAGCATATTGAATCTTATCCGCTTGCCAGCAAACTCGGCCAATGTTGTGGTGGTGCAATGAAAGTACTAATTGAAGTGCGCGCCAGCCATTGCCAAACCCTCGCCTTGTTTGGCGGCGGCCATGTAGCACAAGCATTGGTGCCCATTTTAGCCCAGTTGCCACTTCAAATTCGCTGGTATGACAATCGCTCAGGTTTGATCCCCGATACGGTGTTACCCAGTAATGTCAAAGTGGTGATTGATGAACAAGTAGAAGGCGAAGTGGCCTTGCTCCCCGAAAATAGCTGGGTGGTGGTGATGACCCATGACCACCAGCTCGACTTTACCCTTGTGGAAAAAGCCCTGAAACGCCCAGACCTGCCCTATGTTGGCATGATTGGTTCAGACACCAAAGCAAAACGCTTTTTTACCCGGTTAGAACACAAGGGTTTAGAGCAACAAGCCCTAGCACGCTTAGTTTCTCCTATTGGCGAGCTCAGCGTAAACGGTAAACGCCCTATAGAAGTGGCCGTATCCATAGCGGCACAAATTATTAATCGATTGAACGCAGATTCAACGACTCAACAACAAACAACACGTATAAACAAGGAACTCAGCTACGTATGACACTCAATGATTTGAATTACCTCCCATGGCAAGACGCCATGGATTGGTTTCAGAAAACATGCGCAGCCCAACGTTGGTGCCAACTGATGACGGACGCTCGTCCTTTCGCCAGTTTCAATGCCCTAGAAGACAGCGCACGTCGCGCTTGGCAACAAATGGCACAAGACGATTGGATGCAAGCCTTTGCGGCTCACCCCATGATTGGCGATATCAGCAGCTTGCGGGCTAAATTTGCCAATACCAAGCAAATTGCCGCGAATGAGCAAAGCAGTACATCAACAGCCAGTGAAGCAACACTCCAAGGGCTGAAAAAGCTCAACCACGACTATCTGGCAAAACACGGCTTTATTTTTATTATTTGTGCCACTGGGTTAAGTGCCGAAACCATGCTTGCAGAGCTGGAAAACCGCCTACCCAACGACACTGAAACCGAAATGAAAACTGCCGCAGAGCATCAATTTAATATTACTTTGTTGCGCTTGCGCAAAGGGCTACAGGACGAGGAAGAATAATGATCACTTTATCAAGCCATGTATTAGACACCACGTCTGGCAAACCCGCAGCCGATTTACCGCTCACGTTAACAACGCCAGATGGCAGTACCTACAAAGGTGTCACTAACAGCGATGGTCGTTGCAAAGACTTTGGCGATGTCACTTTTACCGACGGCGTTTATCAATTGCGTTTTCATTGCGAAGCCTATTTGGTCAAACAGCACGGTGAGAGCTTTTATCCCTATGTGGATATTGCCTTTACCATGTCCAGTGACGGTGGCCACTACCATGTGCCATTGTTGATTTCGCCATTTGGCTTTAGTAGCTACCGAGGCAGTTAATTTGCAATCTACGACCTTAATTCGCGCCAGTATTGCCCATTTTCCTGAGGCGACACGAGACTATCAGCAAGATATTGTGACCCTTGCCGACGGTGCACTTGTGATCGCCAATGGCAAAGTATTGGCAGTAGGTGACTACACCCAACTTGCGCCTGATTATCCTGAAGCTTTAGTGCAAGATCATCGAGGAAAATGGCTGTTCCCAGGCTTTATAGATAGCCATTTACACTTCCCTCAAACTGAAATTATCGCCAAATTCGGCGAACAACTGCTTACTTGGTTAGAAAACTATACCTTCCCGACCGAGCATAAGTTTGAAGACGCGGCTTACAGCCGGGCGATAGCCGATGTATTTATAGACCAATGCCTGAGAAACGGCACCACCACGGGCTTGGTGTATTCCAGCGTGCACAAAGTGGCCACCGATGCCCTGTTTGAGCGTGCGAACAGTATTAATATGCTTACCGTTGCCGGTAAAGTGTGTATGGATCGCAATTGCCCAGACTGGCTACAAGATACGCCAGACAGTGCACAGCGTGACAGCGCCTACCTCATTGATAAATGGCATGGCAAAGGGCGTAATTACTATGCGCTAACACCGCGTTTTGCCCCCACCAGTAGCCCCGAACAAATGGCGGCCTTAGGCGAGCTGGCAAAACAATACCCTGATGTATTTATTCAAAGCCATTTATCTGAAAACAAAGACGAAATTGCTTGGGTACAATCACTATACCCACAGTTTGACGGCTACTTGGCGGTTTATGACCATTACAACATGGTGCGTGAACGCGCGGTATATGGCCATTGTATTCACATGCGAGATGACGAATGGGATCGCATGGCTGAAAGTGGTGCTGTAGCGGCATTTTGCCCCACGTCGAACCTCTTCTTAGGCAGTGGTTTGTTCGATATGGACAAAGTTCACCAGCATGGCGTAAAAGTGGCACTCGCTACCGATGTAGGCGGCGGCACTAGCTTTAACCTGCTGCGTACATTAGGTGAAGCCTACAAAATATGTCAGCTAAAAGGTTATACATTATCGCCTCTTGAAGGCTTTTATATGCTTACCCAAGGTGCTGCCGATGCGTTGGGGTTAACTCACGCGATTGGGAATTTAAACGTAGGCACCGATGCCGATTTTATTCTGGTTGAGCCACGTTTCGATACGCTCACCGAGCTACGGTTACCCAGTATTGAAAGTTGCGAAGATGTCATTTTCGCGCTCACCATGTTAGGCGACGACCGTGCAATTCACTCAACTTGGATTGCCGGACAAGCACGTTATACGAAAGAAAAGGAGAATAAGTAATGCCGTGGACTGATTGGCTGTCGCTGTTTGTAAGATGGTTTCACGTTATTGCTGGTGTTGCCTGGATTGGCGCGTCATTTTATTTTATTTGGTTAGATAATAGCCTGCGCACCCCGCCAAAATGGAAACAAGACAAAGGCATTAAAGGCGATTTGTGGGCAATTCATGGTGGTGGCTTCTACGAAGTTGCCAAGTACGCTTATGGCCCAGAAAAAATGCCAGATACATTGCACTGGTTTAAGTGGGAAGCCTACACCACATGGTTAAGTGGCTTTGCGTTACTCATTTTGGTTTATTATCTCGGTGCGTCGGCGTACCTCATTGACCCGTCAGTGATGGCAATGTCTGAATCAAGTGCCATCATGCTCGGTTTGGCCTTGGTATTTGGTGGTTTACTTTGCTATGAGCTAGCGTGTCGTAGCCCTTTGGCTAACTCCCCCATCGCTTTTGGCGTGTTTCTGGTATTGTTGCTCACGTTAGCCGCTTGGCTAGCAACCCATTGGTTTAGTGGCCGTGGCGCATATATTCATGTAGGCGCACTAGTGGGCACCATTATGGCAGGCAATGTATTCTTTAAAATCATGCCAGCCCAGCGTTTAATGGTAAATGCAGTTGCGAACAAACAAGACATCGACCCGAGTTGGGGTGCCGGTGCCAAGTTGCGTTCAGTGCACAACAACTATATGACCTTGCCATTGCTGTTTATTATGATCAGCA
The DNA here is from genome assembly GCF_056161325.1 of Alteromonas sp. ABE4_545. NCBI lineage: Bacteria > Pseudomonadati > Pseudomonadota > Gammaproteobacteria > Alteromonadales > Alteromonadaceae > Alteromonas > Alteromonas sp. ABE4_545. The sequence continues at coordinate 355,136 of NZ_JBSWYY010000001.1, read as the reverse complement.
ATCACTACCCCATGACCTATCAGCATGAGCTGAACTGGTTGGTGCTTATTCTGATCATGGCCATTTCTGCGTGGATACGTCATTTCTTTAACCTAAAGCATGTTGGGCAAGTAAAACCCTCTATTTTGGTATCGGGTGCGGTGGCCATGCTGGCGTTAACAGTATGGGTTTCTTGGCCACAATCAAAGGCCCCTACCACGCCTGTAAGTGAATCTGTCAGCACACAAGCTCACAGTACTGACGGCAGTAGTAGTGGTGAAAATACTGAGACAAAACCAACGTCAAATGTGATTACAGATGAACAAGTGATGGCATTAATTGCAACCCATTGCCAAGGGTGTCACTCGGCCACACCGACCGACGATATATTCAAAGTCGCCCCGCTAGGCGTGATTATGGATAGTTGGCAAGATGTGGAGCGTTTAGCGCCACAAATAGTTAGACGTACCTCAGTGACTAAAGACATGCCCTTTTTGAATAAAACCAAAATGACTGAGCAAGAGCGCCAGGACATTGCAACATGGTTTGAAGCAAGGCAAAACTAACGCTCGCTGTAAATTATCAAACACCGCTTATTCCAAGCGGTGTTTTTTTATCCATCCATCGCAGTATTTCAACAACTTAGAATATCTGACTACTGCTATCAACAAGACTTCTGTTAATCTTGCCATTGCCACTCTCGCTCAGACGGGAGATTCAGTAAAATGACGGGAAATGCTGTGAAACACTCAAAAAAATGGGCGATAAGTGTACTAACCGGTTTAGTTATATCGCTGACAAATTCGGCTTGTAATGCCAAAACGCAGTCGGAAGACAAAGCGTTAACACACGCCAAACAGTTATTACAATCATCCATTCTAATCGACGGGCACAATGACTTGTTGTGGACCATTCGGGAACAATCGAATAGCGAAAATAATCTCAACGCCTACGATATTTCAACCCAAACTCCAGGCGACACTGATATTCCTCGATTAAGAGAAGGGCGTGTCAGCGCACAGTTTTGGTCAGTGTGGATCCCACCCGAAGTGGAAGACAACTATCCCAAAGTCCAATTAGAGCAAATAGATTTAGCCCGTCGATTAATCGACCATTATGACGATTTAACACTGGCGCTTACCGCAGCAGACATTCGTAAAGCAAAAAAACACGGCAAAATTGCGTCTCTTATTGGCATGGAAGGCGCTTATGCAATGGAAGATTCACTGTCTTTGTTGCGCACTTATTACGCCCTCGGCGTTCGCTATATGACACTTACCCATGGGATTACCACAGATTGGGCCGATTCAGCCACTGACAAAGCGCGTCACGGCGGCTTATCTCCGTTTGGCGAAGAAGTCGTACGTGAAATGAACCGACTTGGCATGCTCGTTGATTTATCTCATGTGTCAGCCCTGACGATGAACGACGCACTAGACATCTCGGAAGCACCTGTGATTTTTTCTCATTCCTCAGCACGAGCCATCACTGATCATCCTCGCAATGTACCCGATGATGTATTAAAGCGAATGAAGCAGAACGGCGGCGTAGTAATGGTAACCTTTGTTCCAGCGTTTGTTTCTCAAGCCGTTAGTGAGTGGGAAACCGAAATCAGCGATAAAATTAAAGGGAACTACCTCACAACAGAAGAAATTAATCTGCTATACGAACAGTACAAAAAGCGCAACCCCATGCCCCGAGCGCTATTAACACAAGTGGCCGACCATATTGATCACGTCGCAGACGTTGCGGGTATTGATCACGTTGGTATTGGTAGCGATTTTTGGGGCGGCGAGCCGAACACTCAAGGGTTAGAAGATGTGTCAAAGTTTCCGTATCTTTTTGCTGAATTAATTCGCCGAGGCTGGAGTGATGAAGAACTGAAAAAGCTTGCTGGCGAAAACTTGCTTCGCGCCATGGAGCAAGCCGAACAGGTAGCCAAAACACTACAACAGCAACGCGAGCCTTCAACCAGAGTGCTAACGAAAGGCTACTAGCACAAGACAATGCCAGCCGCTGACCGAAGATGTGGATCAGCGGCTACACTCCTTCCTCATTTCCCATTTTGACGCCAGCGATGAGATGTAACATACTGGCATGCACGCTATTTCATCAGCCAGGCTACAAGGATTTACCATGCAATTTTCTCCGCCTTATCTTCTTTTTATCGGCGATGCGACAGATCCACTGAGTATCAAAATGGCCCGTAGTGCCGCAGACTGGCGGCCGGAATATTGCTTGGGCGAATACAAACTGCCCGGCTGTACGGTAACAACAGGTATGCCCGAAATGTCGATTCAACAAGCGACAGAACAAGGGGCAAAAACCTTTGTACTGGGTTTTGCCAATAGCGGAGGTCACTTCGCTCCTGAGTGGGTGCCAATGATTATCAGTGCGCTAGAAGCCGGTATGGATATTGTGTCAGGGCTACACGACAAACTTACCGATATCGACGAAGTGAAGCGCAAAGCACAAGCACTGGGCAGACAATTAATCGATATTCGTCACCCCACACGCCGGTTCACAACTGCAAAAGGTATCAAGCGAGCCGGAAAGCGCTTGCTCACCGTTGGCACCGATTGCTCAGTAGGGAAAATGTTCACATCACTGAGCCTGACACGTGAAATGGAAAAGCGACACATCCCCGTCACGTTCAGAGCTACAGGACAAAGCGGCATTTTGGTGGCTGGCGAAGGCGTTGCCATTGACTGTGTGGTGGCCGATTTTATTTCCGGCGCGGTGGAATCCTTAACACCGGAAAACTCCCCCTCTCATTGGGATATTGTAGAAGGCCAAGGCTCGTTGTCACACCCCGCATTTGCGGGCGTAAGCCTCGGCTTACTGCATGGCTCTCAACCTGACGCATTGGTGATTTGTCATGCCCTAGGAAGGCAACATATGCGCGGTTTGCCGGGCCGACCACTGCCTGCTATTGCCGAAACTATTGCGCGCAACATCGAAGCCGCCAAAGTTACAAACCCAAACGTACGCGTTGTGGGCATTTCAGTGAATACATCTGCTGTTACAGAAGAACAAGCATTTCGTTATTGTGAAAGAGTCAGTCAAGAGTTAGGGTTGCCCTGTGTTGACCCAATTCGTCACGGCGTTGGGTTGTTGGTTGAACAGCTGTAAATAGAGTGTAGTCATGGGTGTAGAAATAGTCGTTGAACAAGCGTCGTTTTCTCTTGCACGAGAATTCAGAATATCCAGAGGCGCGAAAACCCAAGCTGATGTAGTGGTTGTGTCAATAAGTGAAAATGGCCTAACTGGTCGCGGTGAATCTGTCCCGTATGCACGATATGGAGAAACGCTGCCACAAGTGCTCGACCAGCTTAATGCCGTTACACACATTACCTCGTTAGACGCGTTAACCAAAGCCAGCGCATTACTTCAGGCAGGCTCTGCACGCAACGCGCTCGACTGCGCTATTTGGGATCTCACGGTACAAAAAGAACAGCGTTCTATTCATCATCTTACGGGCTTGCCCAGTATTCAAGGCTGCCACACCGCGCAGACACTGAGTATCGATACTCCCGACGCCATGTACCAAGCCGCACTGGAATTACAAGGCTCGCCGCTGATTAAAATTAAACTCGATGACAACCAGATTATCGAGCGCATGGAAGCGGTGCATCGAGCATTACCTGAGAGTAAGTTTATTGTTGATGCCAACGAAGGCTGGTCTTTTGCACTACTGCAAAACGTGGCGCCCGCGCTTGCTGCGCTCAATGTGGTGTTATTGGAACAACCTTTAGCGGCAAAAGACGATGCGTGTCTGGCGGGCTACCAATGCCCAATTACTTTATGCGCTGATGAATCTTGCCACACCGCAGAAGATATTCCTCGCCTCGCTCAGCGTTATCAAGCGGTGAACATTAAACTCGACAAAACCGGTGGGCTCACCGAAGCAATGCAATTATTGCATACTGCCAAACGCGCCAATATGGAAATAATGGTGGGATGTATGGTGGCAACGTCGTTAGCCATGGCTCCGGCCTATGCACTGTGTGCTGCAGCGCAATACGTTGACTTAGACGGCCCGCTGCTGGTTGCAGAAGACCGGCCCAATGGCTTTGAGTTTCAAGATGGCTGGATGAGTAAACCTAAATCTCTATTGTGGGGTGAGCCAAGATAAGTGTGTTTTAACGGCCAGCCATGGTGATCAATATATCCCACTCAGCTGGCTCAACGGGCATAATCGACAACCGATGGCCCTTTTTCACCAAACCAATTTCTTGAATATCCGGGTTAGCTTTTATCGTTTTTAACGGCAATACCTTGGCAAATTTTTTCTCAAACTTCACATCAACCCGAAACCACCTTGGGTTGTCTGGTGACGATTTAGGGTCGAAATACTTTGCCTCAGGGTTAAACTGCGACTCATCGGGATACCCCGCCCTCACCACTTCTGCAACACCAGCAATTCCTACCTCTTTACAACTGGAGTGGTAGATAAAGACTTTGTCGCCAAGTGCAACCTGATCGCGAAGAAAATTCCGAGCTTGGTAGTTGCGAACGCCATCCCAAGGCTCAGTTTGCTCTGGGCGAGCACGTAAATCGTCGATACCAAATGCGTCTGGCTCGGTTTTAAATAACCAATATCCCATTGTAATCACTGACCTGCGTAGTATGTGGTGAGCAGTATACCTTGCTCACAGAGAACTACAATTATCACGCTTTGTTACCTTTACACATTACTGACAAGGAAAGGAATAGCCATTGCTCAGTATGTAAAGTGAGCACGTAGCGCTCACGGTGTTGGTCAAGCTCGGCAACAAAAAATAAAAGAGTGTACCGCGCCACCATTTAAACCCAACGTTAGGAGATAACATGGATATTTCAAACAGCAGCGTAATGCAACAAGCCAACCTTGAGCGCACCATGGCTCAAGGTATCGGTAATACACCTCCCCCACCGCCTCCACCGAAACCTGAAGAAGATGAATTATCAGATTTCATGGCCGAATCTGGTGATAGCGATGCAATAAAAAGCTTTATGCAAAGTATTATGGACATGGAAGACAGTGGTGAATTTGATGCTGAAACTCTAGCTACCACAGCGCCAGAAACATTGCAGAGCTATGCAGAAGAGCACAACATTGATTTGGCAACGTTTTTCCAAGCCAAGCACGACAGCATGCAAGAGGCAAAAACAGCGAGTTCTGCTGAGCCTGCAGCCACTGTATCCAGCGCGGTTGACCAATATGCCAGTACTGAAGACATTGGCAAACCAGAAAAAGGCTTGTTCGATATGCTGAAGTCGAGCCTAGGTATTGAGACGCAAGCCTAATGGGCAAAGACGATCAAAGTCACTGTTTTCATGTTTCTCAGTGACTTTGATTGGCCTCTTGGTGAGGTAATGGGTTGCCCACCCTGCCACACTTCGGCAAACAACTGCCGTCTTTCTACAACTACGCTATCCCCTACCTACCCTGCGATGCTATACTATCAGGCCTGAAGTTGATCAAGATAGTTCTATGCAAGCCACCATCAAGGCCGATCGCGGTCTGTTTTCTTACCCTAAATATTGGGCGCATTGTTATGGGTCTGCGCCATTTTTACCGACGTCACGTAAGGAAATGGACGAACTCGGCTGGGACAGCTGTGACATTGTATTAGTCACAGGCGATGCCTATGTGGATCATCCGAGTTTTGGTATGGCTGTGATTGGCCGTGTGTTAGAAGCCCATGGCTTTCGCGTAGGCATTATTGCTCAGCCAGACTGGACCAGCAAAGACGCCTTTATGACATTAGGTAAACCTAATCTCTATTTCGGCGTAACCGCGGGCAACATGGACTCCATGATCAACCGATACACCTCGGATAAAAAACTGCGCCATGACGATGCCTATACCCCCGGAAATGTGGGTGGCCAGCGTCCCGATCGCGCAGTTACGGTTTACTCTCAGCGCTGCCGTGAAGCGTTTAAAGGCGTTCCGGTTATTATTGGTGGTATCGAAGCGAGCTTGCGCCGTATTGCCCATTACGACTACTGGTCTGAAAAAGTGCGTCGTTCTGTATTGTTCGACTCAAAAGCTGACCTCTTGATGTTTGGTAACGCTGAACGCCCCTTAGTTGAGGTGACACATCGCTTGGCTGCTGGCGAAGATATCTCTACCATCACAGATGTGCGTGGTACGGCGATTATCGTTAAACAAGCACTGCCTGAGTGGCAAGGTGTCGACTCTACATCCCTTGACCGCCCGGGTAAAATCGAAGCCATTCCGAATCCATATCAAATGGAACCGGAGTGTGATAGCGAAGAAAATCAACCTAGCGGCGACAAAGACGTGACTCAAACCGCTCAGCCGATCACCATTCAACCGGCTGAAACCCAACGTCGTAAGCCGTGGGAAAATGTCTACGTTAAGTTACCTGCATTTGAGACAGTGCGTGATAACAAAGTACTCTATGCGCACACCTCTCGTATTCTCCACCAGGAAACAAACCCGGGATGTGCGCGTGCACTGATGCAGCGCCATGGCGATCGCCATGTGTGGATTAACCCACCAGCGATGCCCCTAGAAACCGAAGAAATGGACGCGGTATTTGATTTGCCGTACCAGCGAGTGCCTCACCCTAGCTATGGCGATGAAAAAATTCCTGCCTACGACATGATCCGCTTTTCGATCAATATCATGCGCGGGTGTTATGGCGGCTGTACCTTCTGTTCGATTACTGAACACGAAGGACGTATCATTCAGAGCCGCTCTGAAGATTCTATCATCAGAGAAATCGAACAAATTCGCGATACCGTGCCTGGCTTCACAGGCGTGATTTCAGATTTGGGTGGGCCAACGGCCAACATGTATCGTTTGCGCTGTAAGAGCCCGAAAGCGGAAGCCACCTGCCGTCGCCCTTCATGCGTGTATCCAAGCATTTGTGCTCATATGGATACTAATCACAAGCCCACAATTGATTTGTATCGCCGTGCACGTGAACTTCCTGGGGTGAAAAAGATCTTAATTGCCTCTGGTGTACGTTATGACCTCGCGGTGGAAGATCCAGAATACGTGAAAGAACTCGCCCTTCATCACGTTGGTGGCTACTTGAAAATCGCACCGGAGCATACCGAAGATGGGCCTTTGTCTAAAATGATGAAGCCGGGAATGGGTAGCTACTATCGCTTTAAAGAATTATTCGACAAGTACTCTCAAGAAGCGGGCAAAAAACAGTATTTGATCCCTTACTTTATCGCGTCGCATCCTGGGACTACCGATGAAGACATGCTCAATTTAGCAATTTGGTTGAAGGAAAATCGTTTTAAACTCGATCAGGTACAAAACTTCTACCCATCACCGCTAGCAACAGCTACGACTATGTACCACACCGAGGTTAACTCGTTGCGCAAGGTAACCAAAGAGAGCGAAAGCGTACCATCGGCAAAAGGCGAAATTCACCGTCGTTTGCACAAAGCCATGTTGCGTTACCACGATCCGAAAAACTTTGCTCAAATTCGCGAAGCACTGAAAAAGATGGGTCGTGAAGACTTGATTGGTCGAGGTCCACAGCATTTAGTGCCCCCTGAAACTGCCGATGAAAAGCGCCAAAAAGCACAGAAAGCCAAAAGAGGCCAACGAGCACTGACCAAACACACAGGTTTACCGCCTCAGCCCAAATGGCAAAAAGAAAAAGGTAAGCGCGGCGGCAAACAAAACGCTAGTGGTGGACAATACCGCAATGCAGGCAAAGGCCAACGCCCTAATTAATCTAAGGAATGATAGACATGCAATTAGCCAACTTTTTTGTGTTTGGATTTGCCAGTGTGGCTGGCATTGCTATTTTTGGTGTGAGAATGAACACAGCTCGCAAAGCGCTGTGTGCTCACATTGAACAGCACTACCCTGAAGAGTGGGAAAAAATACTGCGCCAAGCCAAGTTGCTTGGCAAGCAGAGTAAATGGGTAAAATATTTGGCCGCAGAAGCGGTGAAAAATGGACCGCTTGCCCAAAAAGAAGACCCAACACTCACGCAATTTCACAAACAAGTACAACGGAATTTATGGTTAATGGTAGGCACGCCGACCGTATGTGTGCTCGCTTATCAAATCCCGCAAATTATTTAGTACAACATGTGGTGCACGCTTTTTTTAATTGAATACCGTGCACCATAGATACCAGAACAAAACTCAACAGCATCAGTAAAAACCAAGCGCCAAGCTTGGTAACAGATACCATTTCCCACGCTTGCCCTTGATGAGGGTAAACCCAGATATTGGCGAATGTCGCCATGTTTTCTGCAAACCAGATAAACAACGCCACTAAAAACCACCCCAAAAGCAAAGGCATTGAATGGTAGTGATCTGTCATTTTGTAATATACGCGAGTGCGCCCAAAAAGTAACACTGTGATAAAAAGCAACCACCAGCGCATATCCCACATAAAATGGTGACTAAAGAAATTTATATAAATACACAACACCAATAGCAGCGTGTATTTTTTATTCGGATAATGACTAAACTGAAAGTCGAATATACGCCAAATCCGGGCGATATAACTCCCTACCGCACTGTACATAAAGCCGGTAAACAGCGGTACATTACCAATGCCAAACACATAAGCCTCGGGATAATGCCAAGAGCCAATGCCATCAGAGGTTTTAAACAACTCCATGATTGTCGCAACAATATGAAACACAACAATAACCAGAGATTCTCGCCACGTTTCTAATTTAGTGACAAGTAACACCACTTGAAAGGCAATAGCGGCTAAGAAAATAAAATCGTAGCGATGTAGTCCTTCAATGGGATACCAAAAGTGAGTGACTAGCATAACGAGGAGTAAGAAACCGCCGAATAAGCACGCGTAGGCTTGTTTTATGCCAAAGAACCAGAGTTCCCGGATAAAATAAGTAAATGTGATGGGATGTGACATAAATGCTCGTTAACCCGGCGTGAAAAACAAGCCGTAACCGTTTTCAGGCTTGTAGAACAACGCAACCAAAACAAAACCAATGAGCATGACCAGCAGGACAATTTCCATCGCGAAATTTTGCATCATGGTTTTATACATGCTGGCTCGCGTAGGATTTTTGTTTTTATTCACTTGATAAAGTTGATAGTAAAAGCTGAACAGTTTAGCCATCGCCCAAAAACCTAGAATGCCAGCAATAAGCCACGCAAGTACTGTCAACCAAGAGCCATACATACTATTCCCAACCGGTGACTTGTTTAATCGCTTGCGTTAAACGCGCTGCGTTGGCAATGTGCTGGTCGACACGAGGGTGAGCGCCATAACCGTTGAATTCGAAAAACACGGTTGAGAGTTGGTCATCACCCTTTTGCTGTAGATTCGCCACTGCCGCTTCAATATAGCCAGGCCATGGTGAACCTGGTTTAGTCGCATCCATACTCCCAAGCGCACAAATAATTTGAGCGTCGGGGTAACGGCTGCGCACTGAGGTCACAAATGCCTGATAAGCGCCAATGATGTCGCTTTTATCGGGTGTGGGGGAAATTCGTTTTGGGTCACCCACCAGCCAACTGTCGTTTTGGAATAGGTTAATCACCACCACATCTGGGGTCCAACGGGTAAAATCCCACTGGGTATTGTTGTTCCCCACTGCGCTCATTTGGTCGTAGAATTGGGGCATAATAAAGTTAAACCAACTCACCATAATGCCAATCCCACTTTGCGAGATGGTGTGCAACTCTGCGTTGAGATTACGGGCGGTGATTGCGCCGTAACTCATGTAGTGATTTTTGTCGCGAGACAAATTGTCAGGCCCATTGAACGGTGCCACATTACCCATACCACTGGTGATAGAATCGCCGAAAATTTCAATTCGTCGGTCGGGCTTTGGTGCCAATGCTAGCAATTGCCCATCGTCATCAATATCAATGCCGAGAAAATACGTACCACCCTCTTCTCCCTCAGTGCGTTTATACACCTCAACAGTATGTTCGCCATCGACCAAAGACTCTGTGATCCAATAATCATTCACGCCCTTTTTAGCCTGAATAACAAAAGGAACGGTGTCGTTTCCATCCACAATCACATTGAAATAGTTTTTACCCTCATCGTCATTCAGACGAACAGACAAGCGATGGCCTGTAAACTTGGCTTTAACCGAAGAACCAGACCAAGAAATATAGGGTGATTTCGGATTAGAAAAATCGATTCGACCAGTGTACTGATAAGCTTTGTTATCAGCGGGGATGACTTTAGCCTGTACCAGTGACAATGCACTAAAGACAATACTCACCACAAATACACACGTTCCCCAACCTCTAAACATATTTTGTTCCTTGCACTTCACTGGTCAATTGTTAACGGTTTTATCCTACCTCGCTTAACAACTTGATTCCAATATAACTTTGGGTTGGTTAAGCTAAGCGTGAACGTCATCAAAGTAGGGAAAACTATGACGAGGTCAATGCTAGCCGCGAAATCTTAATCCGCTCGTTCGCTTCACTCATTGCTTGCTCTACCGGTGCTCATCTAGGAGAGCCCCGTTTGTCGATTTGTTTATTTGAGCTTGAGGAAAGACAGGCCAATAGACATAAAAAAACCGGCTTGCGCCGGTTTTTCAATTATAGTCTTGCCTGATTATTCAGAAACGTCAGCCGTTTCATGAGTCAGTAAGTATTCAAACGCTGCCAGTGATGCCTTCGCGCCTTCGCCCATAGAAATGACGATTTGCTTGTAAGGAACCGTTGTCACGTCACCAGCCGCATAGATACCTGGCTCAGAAGTCTGGCACTTAGTATCGATGATAATTTCACCGTGTGGTGACATTTCAACCACGCCTTTCATAAACTGGCTGTTAGGTACCAAACCAATCTGTACGAAGACACCTGCCAATGGCAATGTATGTACTTCTTCAGTGGCGCGATCTTGATATTCAATCGCGTTAACCTTGCCGCCTTCAGCGGTAATCTGACGTGTTGCCGCGTTCTTGATAATCGTGATGTTGTCACGCTTTTCAGCTTGATTCACCAACACTTTGTCAGCTTTAAGCTCAGGCATAAATTCAAACACAGTCACTGACTTCACAATACCAGCCAAGTCCAGCGCCGCCTCAATACCTGAGTTACCACCACCAATTACCGCTACGTCTTTGCCTTTGAAGAAAGGGCCATCACAGTGTGGGCAGTACGCCACGCCATTACCCACGTTTTCTTTCTCACCCGGAACGCCGAGTTCACGCCAGCGAGCACCTGTTGCCACAATCAAAGTGCGCGTTTTAATTTGCTCACCAGATGAAAGGGTTAGCGTTTTAATGTCACCTTTTTCGATTTCAGTTACACGTAAATGTTCTTTCAACGTGATTTCGTAATCTTTTAAGTGTTCCATTAAGTTACCAGCAAGCTCAGGGCCTGTGGTTTTTGGTACTGAAATTAAGTTTTCAATACCCATAGTATCTTTTACTTGGCCACCAAAACGGTCTGCAACCAAAGTGACTTTTAAGCCTTTACGCGCACTGTAAATTGCTGATGCGACACCCGCAGGGCCACCACCGATAACAGTTACGTCTTGTAGAGGCATTGTTTGACCCGCGTTTGCTTTTGCTAGGCTCGGGTCACGCTCGAGTAATTTGTCGAGTAATGTTGCTGCGTCTACTTTACCGTTAGCGAATAACTCGCCATTCAAGTAAACACTTGGTACACCTTGAATCTCACGTTCTTCAACGAGCTCTTTGTACAAACCGCCGTCGATCATTTCAGACGTAATGTGCGGGTTAACTAGTGCAAACTGGTTCAACGCTTGAACCACATCTGGACAGTTGTGACAGCTTAGGCTGATGAACACTTCAAAGTGCAAATCTTCTTTTACTGCTTTAACGATGCCTTTCAGGCTATCGTCTAGCTTCAATTCTGTACCTGACGAATGCAAAATCGCCAATATCAATGAGTTAAACTCATGACCACCAGGAATGCCTGAGAAACGGATACCTGTGTCTTCTTTATCAGCTTCAAGTAGGAAGCTGATTGGGCTACGCAATGTGCCGCTTGTGTCACGCTCGACTACACTAATCTTGTCGCTCACTCCTGCAATGTCTGACAGGAACGAGACAAGCTCTTCACGTTTACTATGTTCACCGGTTTGCACGACAAACGTTACTTCTTTTTGCATTGATGCGGTGTAGCCTTTCAATGCTTGCAATATTTCTTTAGTTAACACGGTTCTCTGCCTTTTAACTTGTTGTCAGGATGGTGTGGGCAAACCGCTGCCCACACCCGCATAAGACTGTTGCTCTAAGCGTTGACTTAGATTTTACCAACTAGGTCTAGAGAAGGAGCTAGTGTTGCTTCACCTTCTTTCCATTTAGCTGGGCAAACTTCGCCTGGGTGAGAAGCTACGTACTGAGCAGCTTTCACTTTACGCACTACGTCGTCTGCTTCACGGCCGATACCTTCAGCAGTGATTTCCATTGCTTGAACGATACCGTCTGGATCGATTACGAAAGTACCACGGTCAGCAAGACCCATTTCTTCACGCATACAATCGAAGTTGCGAGTGATCTCACCAGTAGGGTCGCCGATCATTGCAAATTTGATTTTGCCGATAGTTTCTGAAGACGCGTGCCATGCAGCGTGAGTAAAGTGAGTGTCAGTAGATACTGAGAAAACTTCTACGCCACGTGATTGAAGCTCTTCGTACTTGTCAGCAATGTCGCCAAGCTCAGTAGGACATACGAAAGTAAAGTCAGCTGGGTAAAATACGAATACAGCCCACTTACCTTTGATGTCTTCGCTGCTTACTTCTACGAATTCGCCATCTTTGAATGCTTGCGCTTTAAACGGTTTAATCTGTGTGTTGATTAATGCCATTTTACTTTTCTCCTAAAAGTTCAATTGCTTAAATTGATGTTGTTAAACACTTTGTCTTTACGAAATTGATAAGTCGTTAACTTCTCCACTTATCAAGAAACCTGTTCCACAAAGCGACACGATTCAGTGTAGCACTTGGTTCGTTGTTGACTTCGTGGATAAGAATAATCGCCTTCCTCCAAAAAAGATAATTGATAAAGTTGAAGCCTTTGATTCAAAAAACCAATTGATTGCATTTTTTGTGAGCGATATTTCCAATTAAAGTGTGTCATTTTTTAACGTCACTTTCAACCTAAAAATCCCGCTCAACGATCGAGATAGGCTCCTTGTATTAAATATCAACATAGGTGTGTTAAATGACAGTTTAATAACGGTGAATCACACCTTTTTGATCTCACTAGGTTGAATAAATGTTGTTTTACCAGCGGGTTTGACGACCAACACTGATACAAGTCATTGTCGTCTAGGTGCTCAGTGCGTTACATTACGCCAATAATCACACCTTAAGAGACACCAATGAGCGCCGAGCGACACAGTTTTATTGATGATGTATTGTTCAACGTCGACGACGTGAAGCCAGGACAAGGGCTCGCCAAACATCAAAAAATGGCACTGTCGCCATTTGTGTTTCTACGTGGCAGTGCGCCACTTTTTTACGCCGATTTAAAACACGGTCACTTACCAACGCCTAAATTAGCGCAGCGTATGCCGCTGACCACCATCATGGGCGATTGTCACGTTTCCAACTTTGGCTTTCTGACCGAAGAAGGCTCTCATGGCGATCAGGTCATTTTTAGTCCTAACGACTTTGATGACGCGTGCATTGGCCACGCTATTTGGGATTTGATGCGCTTTTGTGTGTCGTTAATGCTCACTGTTGATCATTGCCAAGGGATCAGTTCTGGTCGCTATCGATTCACCGACACAACAATAGATAAACCCGTGGTGACAGAAGCCTCTCTGATCGATGCCATTGATGAATTTTTTGGTGCATATTTAACGGTATGCCAGCAAGCACTCAGTGATGCTCAACATCTGCAGGACGCAATAAACGACATCGATCACAGCAGTAAATTGCACAAGCTATGGCAAAAAGCCCGTGAACGAGCAGCCGGTGGCGAGGCATTTCTGACCAAAAGTGCGTTGGCCAAATCAGTAACACTGCAAGATGGCGTACTCGGCTTTGCACATAAGCCCGATAAATTTAGTCGGCTCAGTCATACCCAATACGATACGCTTAATCGGGCGTTTTCGCCGTACATGGATGATAAAGTGCTCGATATTGTCACTCGGCTGAACGCCGGTACGGGGTCGGTGAATATGCAGCGGTACTATTTTTTAGTTGGGCCGCAACATCCTATACAAGAAAAACACTTGGTCGATTGCCATATTGTCGAAGTAAAGCAACAGCGTATTGCCGCGCCGTTATTTTATTTTGACGATTTAAGTGTAGTGAATCAGCTCAATCCCGCGCATTTAACCGCCCGATGTCAACGTAGAATGCAGCGAAAGCCAGACTTGCTGTTAGATGAAGTGGCATGGCAAGGCGAGCACTTTTTGATCCGCTCAAGGCACCACGCCCGCGTCGGCATTGACCCTATTGATATTGCATGCGGCAACAAAGCGTTAAAAGGCGGGTTTGCCCGCTACGCGGCTTATTGTGGGGAAGCCCTCGCCCTTGCTCACTGCCGGGGAGACAGACGTACAACTCGATTTGAGACCGCGGCCGTTTCTACGATCCCTTTTATTAAAAACGAGTTAGTTGATGCCTGCTATCAGTATGCTGATCAAGTTGTCAACGACCATGCCTACCTTGTTAGCAGAGAAAATTCGGTTTAACACTCGACACTTTGAGGCCTTATTTATACTGGTTTTTCAACGCTATCCTGCTTGTTAATCCCCAATAAATACGCGTACTCTTCACATTTTTGCCGTTGTACTTGCCCCAAGTCTGAGGCCTCCAACAAGTCGAGCGCCATACGCGCATCGGAAAGTTGTTCTTCATCTAGATGCTCTTTGCGATGCAACAAAACCATCACTTTTAACATACTCAACGCAATTTGCTTGTTTTCTGGCGAGAGTACTAATGCTTGTCTCAAGTTATGATAAGCGGGGCCAAAGCGGTTTTCTCGATAATTCACCGCAGCCATGTCTTTTAGCTCTTTGGTCGTAAATTGAATCTCTCTACGCTCTATTGCTTCTTGTTGGAGATATTCATCAACCACGCGACTAGAAAAACTGTCACCCGCAATTTGCTCTCGCAATGTATCTAAAATGCGTAAACAATTTTCGCGCATTCCCAATTGATGATAGGCCTTCATCAAATCGAGATTATCTTCCATCGTTAAATGAGTTTCACTGCCGTCAAACAATCCCGTTATCAATTGTTCTGCGTCATTTTTCTCATTGTTCAAACACATTGAGCGCACTTGAATTACCGATAGTTGCTGACTAAGTTGGCGCTTGAGCGTGACATTTTCGTGCAGTGGCTCTAACTCTTTTTCAATCGATTGAATAAGTTTTGCAGCTTCGATAGTCGAAGCAGTCGACGCCAAATCAAGCATTGAGCGTGCAACATTAAGCGTGAGTTCGGGAGAGTCATGAATCGAGTTTTTGGCGTATTTCGCCATTTTTTGCACGGCGTCTAATTGGCCCGCTTTGTCGCGATTCAAACGGGCTAAATCCCACAGTTTTTTATTGCGCTCGATATTTCTTGGCGCTAAGCGCACCGCTTGTTTCATTTGCTCGTACGCAACATCAAATTGGGCTTTTTCAATGTAATACTGAGCCAGCAAATCATAGGTTTTAAAGCGGGTATCATCGCGCAGCAGTAATGCTTCGATCAATGTGTCGGCCGCTTCGGTTTTGTCTTGGCGCAACAGTGATTTAGCCAACCCAATTTGCACCCATGCATGTGGGTATTCGTCGGTCAGACTGGCATAGTATTTTTCAGCTTGAGCATACTCACGCAAGTTCATCAAGCACTCCCCCACTATGCGTTTCATTCTGGGGTATTGATCGGCCATCATAGGGTCGACGAGCTGTCGCTCTGCATGATAAATCGCGGCGGCATAATCTTCGCTGTAAAGGCAATGCAACAGCTTATTAAGTTTACGACGCATTTCAATTAGTGCGTGTAACCGCTGTTGCATTTTTTGACGACCAAGCGGTTTGGCCCAAAAATCATCAGGTTGTAACTCTATGATACAATTAACTAACTCAGCAGACGTTTCAGCACTCAAAAAAACCACGGTGGTTTTCTCAGTGATGTATTGATGGTGTTTAAACTCTTCAAATAAATGAAAGCCGTCTTTGTCATGGCTAACATTAAAAGACAATAAAACGATATCGAAGGTGTTTTCTTGGCACGCTCGCACGGCGTTGTAGGCATTGTGTGCATGTTCAACGCCGAACACGCCAATTTCTTTTAACGCAGAAGCAATTTGCTCGTGCACCAGAGACTGATTATCAACAATCAATACTTTGAGTTCATGAATTGCTTTGGGAGCTTCGATATGTTCCTTCATGATGACTTGTTGCGCTCAATGTTATTTGTTTATATATCGGCAGGCTTCTCAGAGCCTGTTGTTTTTGGCGGTGATAATTGGTGTTGGCCGCCTTTGGCATACTATCACTTGTTTTTTGATGTTGCACAATCTAATACGTGGTAAAACCGTGGCATGTAACCCGACTGGTGGCACACGATGCCACGATAAAACTACCCTGCGTCGGAGGAGATAATTGGCGTGGTGGTCACTGAGAATTGATTGCGGCCATTGGCTTTTGCCGCATACAATGCTTTGTCTGCCATGTCTAAAAATGCTCTGGCAGAGAGGGTGGTATTGGGTTTTATCGCAATACCGATACTTACGGTGACATAATCGAAACGCGCGTTGGCGGCATGTGGTAAGTGCAACTGCGCAAAATGTCGCAGTATGTTTTCGGCGATAATAGTGCTACCTGCCTGTTCGCCCTCGGGAATAATAATACCAAATTCTTCCCCGCCTAGCCGAGACACGGTGTCATAAGCCCTACAGGCTTCTTTGGCTAGGATTTTGGCGACTTGAATTAAGCAATCGTCACCCTTTCCGTGACCAAATTCGTCGTTGTATTGTTTGAAGTCGTCAATATCAATCATCAACAACGAGAGATTACCGCCATTTCTGTCACTGCGTTTTAATTCAGCGTCTAGCACTTCATCAAATTTGCGGCGATTGGCAAGGTTAGTTAATGGATCGGTTGCGGCTAATGTTGAAAGCTGTTGAGCCTGCTTATAGAGCCGCGTATGTGTATTCACCCGCGCTTTTAAAATAGGCACTTGTATCGGTTTAGTAATGTAGTCTACTGCCCCCAGTTCAAACCCTCGGGTTTGTTCATCAATTTCAATCAAACTGCTGACGAAAATAATGGGAATTTGCTGGGTTTTGGGGTCGGCCTTTAATGCGCGGCACAAGGCAAACCCGTCAATTTCAGGCATGAGCACGTCTAGCAATATCAGGTGAGGTTGGGTTTTAATGGCTTGCGTCAACCCTTCTTCCGCAGTCGTGGCAACTACAATTGCGTAATCATTTTTAAGCGATTCGGCTATTAAACGAATGATACTAATGTCATCATCGATAACTAATACATGCATAGTCGATGTGGCCATTCCCAAGGGCTCCTATCCCTGTCATTGCGCTAGTGAAAATTTAGCAAAAGTATGTTTTTCAACATAAGCTTGAGTTAAAGCTAGCTTATATTGACGATTATGGAAAATATACTTGGGTCATTATTTCGTACTGACTATATGCCACATGGACATTGTTACTGGTGGAAACCGGAAATACTATGGCTCAATGTGGTGTCTGACCTCCTCATCGCCGTTTCCTATTTTTCTATTCCTATCGCGATTTATTACTTCGTAAAAAAGAGAAAAGACATTCAGTTTCGCGGCGTTGCCTTGCTTTTCTCCGCATTTATTTTGCTTTGTGGCATTACCCACATTGTGGGCATTATCGTTATTTGGCACGGCACCTATGGTATTCATGGCTTGACGAAGTTTGCCACCGCGATCATTTCTTGTATCACCGCTTATCAGGTGTTTAAGTCAATGCCGGCTGCGCTGAAAATCCCCACTACCGACCAGCTAACTCAAGCATTTGAAAATGCGAACCAGGAAAAACTCGAACGCTTAAAAGTGGAAAGCCAGCGGGAACAAGACGCCATTCTCAGAGAATCGACAGACAGTGCACACGTCGGCATTATTGTGGTGAACAAGAGCGGTCTCATTGAAGTGGCCAATAAAGCAGTTTGTCGGATTTTCCATTACCGCGACGCCACCGAATTAGAAGGGAAACACATTAACAGTCTGGTGGAGCAATCTGTTCGAGACAAGCACACTGAACTTGTCTCTGGCTTTATGCGTGAAGAAGACAATCGCAACATGGCTGAAGACCGCGTGGTGTATGGAATTTCAAAGCGAGGCATTAAAATACCAATTGAAGTGCGCCTCACACACACCACCTATCACAAAGAACCTATGGTGTTTGTGTCTTTGCAAGATATATCTGAACGTCTGAGGATAGAAGCCGCTCGTCAGGCAAGTGAAAATGCCACCCAGCAAATTATCGCGTCATTTCCCTTTGGGCTGCATATTTTTGAACATACCGACAGCATGCTGCGGCTTACCCAAAGTAATCAAGCGGCAGACAGAATGCTGGGATATGACAAAAAATCACAAGGCGGCATTATTGGGCGCTCGATTAAAGAGATATTCCCCATGGTGTCGCAACCCTCTGAACTCAACCAGTACATCGAAACTGCCATTGAAGGTAAAACCTTTGAGAGCCGGGAAATTACTTTTATCGTTCACGGTCAGGCGCGGGTGTTTGAAATCAGCGGGTTTCAGTCTAATCCGGGACGCTTAATTTTAGTGTTTAACGACATTACTCAGAAAAAACACGCTGACATTGCGCTACGGCAAAAAGAAAAACTCATCGAGAGAGCGCTCAATGCATCCATTGCCGGTGTATTCGTTTTTAATATGAACCGGCGTCAAAACCAATACATCAACGAGCGTTATACCGACATTACCGGTTATTCTCAGGCTCAATTACAAAAAGCCAAATTTACCGGGCTTATCCAATTAGTTCACCCTGAGGACAGACGCCGGTTGATGCGTCACTATCGCCAGCTAATGCGACCAAATAATCAGGCCCATATTTTCACACTTGAGTATCGTTTTAAGCACGCCAATGGACACTGGATTTGGCTGTTGGCTCGGCATGTGGGTTTCGACTGGACAGACAGAGATAAAATGTCTTTGCTGATGGGCAGTTTCTTAGACATCACGCCATTAAAAAACATGCAAAACAACTTGTTGGAACTCAAAGACAAAGCGGAAAAGGCAAACACCGCTAAAAGCGAATTTTTAGCCAACATGAGCCATGAAATCCGCACCCCAATGAACGCCATTCTTGGCCTCACTCAGTTGCTAAGAGACATGGATCTTGGCCATCAACAACGCAACTATTTAGCAGAGGTACACGCCTCCTCTCGCTTGCTTTTACAATTGCTCAACGACGTGCTCGACTACTCAAAACTCGAAGCGGGAAAAATGGTGGTGCTCACCGAGCCATTCGATTTATATCAAACGGTATCCGACAGCTTTCGACTATTTTCCGTCAATGCGCGGGACAAAAAGCTCCACCTCTATACCGATATAACCCCTGATACTCCACGTTTTTTCCTTGGAGACAGCGTGAGAATTGGGCAGATATTAAATAACTTAATTGGTAACGCCATTAAGTTCACACAATCGGGGAACGTATTGGTGCGGTTGCGAGCCTCGCAGCAAAGCGACGCCAACCTCTACACAGTAAAATGCGATATTGTAGATACCGGTATTGGCATTAAACCTGACATGCTTGAACAATTATTTGAATCTTTTACTCAAGCCGATAGCTCTATCGACCGCAGATTCGGTGGCACCGGCTTGGGATTATCCATTTGTAAGCGACTCACCTCACTACTGGGAGGTGAAATTTCTGTCACCAGTGAACCCGATGTGGGGAGCACTTTTACCTTAACGCTGCCATTACAAGCCTGCGCTCCGAACAAACGTGTATTACGGCCCGACATCACTAATTTGCGCATTCATATCGCCACTCATCAAACAGATGTTGCCACTTTAGCGCATTATTTTAATCATCAGCCAAACGCCGACATTGTCCAATCAACGTTCGACCCGAGTATGGATTCAATGGAATCAATACGTGCCGACGTGTTGATTTTAGACATCAGTGAAGAACACGAAAGCCTCGCCGGCATGCTTGAACAGCGTTGCAAAAAAATGTGTGACAATAAGCAAATTAAACAGGGCGTTATCCTGATCACCCGTCATGGATTTAAAGCGGATTGTGAGCCAGCACAACAGTTGGATAAGATAGTACGTTTAATTACGCCTTATGTGCCGTCCGACATCGACAAGGCGCTGATGGAAGTGCTCGGTCAAAACGTCAAAACCGACAATCTGCCTTCACATCAAATTAAGTTTGAAAACTGCCGAGTTCTGCTGGTGGAAGACAACCCGACCAACCAATTTGTCGCCACAGAAATGTTACAAAAATGCGGTATTACCCCGCTTATTGCCTCTGATGGTGATATGGCTATCGACATATTCAAACGCGCGCCTATCGATATCATTTTGATGGATTTACAAATGCCTGTTATGGATGGATTTGCCGCCACACGAGCCATTCGTCAACTGACATCGGGCAAGACTATCCCCATCGTCGCCATGTCTGCGGCTACAACGCCAGACGCCATTACCAGAGTAAAAGAGTGCGGTATGAATGGCCACATTCCCAAGCCTGTTGACTATCACAAGCTCATCAATACCTTACAAACCTATTTGCCTGAATACGCGGTAATCGAATATGAAGAAAAACCGGAAACACCTGTTACCGTTCAATTACAACGGCGTATCCATATCATTCATGAAAATATACACGGCGCCAATACGCACGATGCGTTAAAGCGTTTAGATGGAGACGTGACCACCTTTATTGGCGTATTGAAAAGCTTCGCTGTGCAATACAACGGCTTGACCGGCGACGAAGTTTGCGAACGAGACCAAAGCAGTCGTCACCGATTTATGCACTCTCTTAAAGGGCTGTCGATGACTGTAGGCGACGAAGAGCTAAGTGCGACTTGTGCCATGTATGAACAGATGGAAATCATTCAAAACGAGCACATTCATACCGTGTTTGAGCGATTAGACAGTTTGTTGGCTGGGGTAAACAATACGATTGCAGCAATCGACGCGACGCCCGATATCATCAAAAGTGAGCGTAGTACCAACACGCTTTCACTCGACGAATTGGTTAACGCACTTGAACGTTACCAGTATTTTAATGAAGACGATATCGACCAATGCCAGCAACTGCTGTCGGCAATGATGCCAGAACACGAGTTGATTGCTTTTGTTGATGCAATTTCAGTATTCGATTTTCAGCGCGCATTATCCTTGGTAACGCCCTACTTGCATCGGACGTAAAACCAACAAAACGATCTAAGCCGTTGATGAATAGGTATACACAACACAGAACTTCAATCATGATAGACAAATAGAATGTTTGTGTAATCGTACCCAAGAGGACATATATGAGCCAAGAGACGTATACGGAAGAAACAGAACATCACCTAGAGCTGCGCCATTTAACACTCGACGACTATCAAGACGTAAAAGAGTTGATGGATAAAGTGTATGCCAATGTGGGTGGCGCTTGGCCCTATAAAAATTACAAAGCACAAATAAACACATTTCCCGATGGGCAAATTTGTATTGAAGACAAAGGGAAAGTGGTTGCTTTCGCAATTTCGGTCATCGTTGATTACGACAAATTTGGCGACAAGCACAGCTACGATGAGATTACTGGCGATGCCTACCTTACCACTCATGATCCAAACGGCGATGTGCTTTATGGTGTTGAGGTTATCGTATGCCCCGAGTACCGTGGTTTACGCCTTGGACGTCGGCTCTATGAAGCACGCAAGGAACTGTGCCGCAACCTCAACCTCAAATCGATAATGGCGGGTGGCCGCATCCCGAATTACAGTAAGTATGCTGACGATATCAGCCCCTATGAATACATTGAACAAGTCAAAAACAAAGATATTTACGACCCGATCCTGACATTTCAATTGTCGAATGGGTTTGAAGTAAAACAAGTGATGACGGCTTACCTGCCGGAAGACAAAGCATCAAAAGGTTATGCAACTTTATTGCAATGGCACAATATTTACTACGAACCCGGAACCCCAAGTTTTATTAACGCGCGCAAGAGCAACGCAAGAATTGGTTGCGTGCAGTGGCAAATGCGTTATTTTGAAAACGTAGAAGAGTTGCTTCAGCAGGTAGAGTACTTCGTAGACGCCTTGTCAGACTACAACTGCGATGTAGCGCTTTTCCCAGAGTTTTTTAACGCCCCGCTAATGGGCCTTTGCCCAACAGAGTCCTCAATTGATGCCATTTGGCATCTAGCCCAATACACAGACGAAATATTGACTGCGATGTCGCATCTCGCTGTATCGTACAATATCACCATCATTGGTGGGTCGATGCCAGTGATCGAGGAAGAAGAATTATACAACGTCAGCTATATCTGTCGTAGAGACGGGACAATTGAAAGCCAATATAAACTGCACCCTACGCCTCACGAAAAGACTGACTGGATCATGAAAGGCGGGAATCATCTGCGCTGCTTTGACACTGATTTTGGTAAAATTGGCGTGCTCATTTGTTACGATGTCGAATTTCCAGAGTTAGCTCGTGTGTTGTCAGAACAAGAAATGCAGATATTGTTTGTGCCCTTCTGGACCGACACCAAGAATGGCTATTTGCGCGTTCGTCGATGTGCGCAAGCCAGGGCGATAGAAAACGAATGCTATGTGGCCATTGCCGGTAGTGTTGGTAACCTCCCCAAAGTAGACAATGTAGATATTCAATATGGTCAAACGGCGGTGTTTTCTCCCTCTGATTTTGCCTTCCCTCACGATGCCATTGTGTCTGAGACCACGCCTAACACCGAAATGACCTTGATTGTCGACCTCGACCTCGACAAGTTAACCAAACTGCAAAACGAAGGGTCTGTGAGAAATTATCTCGACCGACGCCGCGACCTCTATCGCGTTGAATGGATTGGTGGTGACTGAGCAAGCACACAATGCGCTAAATACTTGAATAAACAGAAAGAAGCTGGCTAAATACAGCTTGCTTCTTTCTGTCATTCAGGGAACGGAACTATGCCAATAAAAATAAAATTCTTCGCTCTCCTTTTCTTGGCGACACTATGGAGCAGCGCAGTGAACGCCACATCCGATGAAAAATTAGCGCAATTTTATAAGCCCAGTGATTCCCAACCTCCTACGCTCTCAGAGGCCATGAAGTTGGCCCAAACTCAAGACAAATTATTATTGGTCTTGGTCGGTGCGGGTTGGTGCCACGATTCACTTGCCCTTGCCGATTATTTTTCTTCGCCCCGCGTGAAGAAAACACTCAGTGAGGGCTACGTTGTGTACAAAATAAATGCCCAGTGGCTTACTGGCCTCACCCAAGAACTAAGCCAAATTCATCATCCCGCCTATTTTGGTACGCCGTCGTTACTGATTGTCGACCCCGTTAGCCAAATGGTGGTTAATCGCGACTCAGTACAACGTTGGCAAAGCGCTCATAGTGAATCAATGCCAGCGTTAAATAAATATCTCAGCCTCATGCGAAACCAACGCCACTGGTTTGTGGTCAATGTACCTGAAACGCAAAGACTAACTGTGAGCGAATTTGAAAAGCAACAGACTATGCGGTTATATCGGGCTTATCAACTATTAGGGCCAATGCTTGAACGCGAAAAAGCGGGCCAAGCACAACCCACTTTAGATGCAGTTTGGGATGAAGTACGCAGTTACCGTTATCATTTGCAAAAAGATTTAGTCAACTTGTACCAATACCAAGCAGACGCACCGCTTATCTTGCCCGAATACCCATTAATGTCATGGGAAATGCAAGCAAATTAGCGTCAGGCATGGTATTGCATCAAGAATAACGATAACATCGCGTAAGAACGAGAAAACTATCATACAAATCTATAGTCATTAAGAGGGTATATGGCAATTGATAAACGCAACGATGATTTCCCAACCATTCGCTTGGATGATGAAGATCGTCGTGCCTACCAACAAAAAAAACAACCTCAAGCCAAACCAACATCGACTACCGGTACACCCGTACCTGATTCATCGACACCGAGCAAAAGCGGTGGAAATGGTGTTTGGATATTTTTGGTAGCCTTGATAGCACTCGCAGCAAGCGGTGGTTGTTATTACCTATATACCCAATTGCAATTGCAGGTGAAAGAGGTTGCACAAGCTGACCAACGTATTGCCCAGCTAGAAAGCAAGTTATCGGCTACCGGTGAAGAAATTGGTGAATCAACGGTGGCACTACAGGTAAAAGTGACCGAGTTATCCAACAAAACCAATGAGTTGTGGGAACAAATGGACAAGCTATGGGCTTCTGCATGGCGCCGCAACCAAAAAGAAATTGCCGATTTAGGCGAAAAGCTCAAATCAGTACAAGGCGATTTGTCTGAATCTATCGCGCAAGTTTCTCGCAACACCGATGGACAAAAAACCCAAATTGCTGCTATTACCTCTCGTCTAGACAGCATCGCTGACGAAATGCTTGCTCTTAACGTACAACTAGAACAGGCCGCAGCGGATAAAGCAGCACTTGAGCGTTCAGATAAAAACTTGTCGGATAAACTGGCAGTGTTGGAACAACGCAACCTCGCCCTTTCCGGCCGTATCGGTAAACTCGAAAACGACCTGAGGGAAATGGCAACACAATTGGCTAGCCGTTCATCAAGCGCAAATGCTTCACCAAATGGTGCGCCATCGCCAGCAAACCCAGACCCAATTAACTAGGTTTTCAGCGTTCCCCATTCAAAACGTAAAAAGGAGGCAGTCGCCTCCTTTTTTGTTTATGCGATTAATTCGGTTTTAGTTACTTGGGTTTAAAAGCACTGGCTTTCCAAAACCGAGCTTTTCTAGCCCTGCGAGTTGTGTTTCTGCATCACCAACCACTAACCATATCATGTGATTTGGGTCGGCATACTTTGCCGCGAGTTGCTGCACATCATGCTGGGTAATTTCCTGCACGACATTCTGGCGCTTTCTCACGTAGTCCGCATCCCAGCCATACTGACTGATTTTCTCAAGCATGGTCAATTTTGCTCCAGAGGTTTCAAATTGACGTGCCGCACTCTTTAAGAAATAACTCTGGGTGTTAAGTAAGTCTTGCTCGCTGAAAGTCGCGGGATAATCTGTGAGGATAGATTTCACTAGCGCCGCCGATTCATACGTAACATTGGTTCTCACACCACTTGAAATAGTGAATGGGCCAGCCAAATCAGAGCCGCTAAAGCGCGAATAAATGCCGTAGGTGTAACCCTTTCCTTCGCGCAATTCTTGGGTTAATCGAGAGGCAAAACTTCCTCCCCCCAATTTGTAGTTCATCACTGTTGCCGGATAGAAATCTGGATCGGTTTCCGGCATCGCTAGATAACCAAACCGCAGCACCGATTGCTTCGCCCCCGGCACGTCATAAAAATACACTGTAGATTTTTCTGGTCTGGCTGGCGGCGTAAAAGAAGG
Organism: Alteromonas sp. ABE4_545; assembly: GCF_056161325.1. NCBI lineage: Bacteria > Pseudomonadati > Pseudomonadota > Gammaproteobacteria > Alteromonadales > Alteromonadaceae > Alteromonas > Alteromonas sp. ABE4_545. The sequence continues at coordinate 329,696 of NZ_JBSWYY010000001.1, read as the reverse complement.
GATCGTTACTTCGTGCGCCGGCCAGTCAGCGACCAAAGGCAACAAGGAATTAATAACAGTTTTGGTATTCACTGCGCCAACAACGTGAAAGTCAGCCACTGAAGGCGACACATAAGTCTCGTAATAATCCTTGAGATCATCAAGCGTAATGGCTTCAACTGACGCTTCAGTTCCCATTGGGTTAAACGACAAAATATGCCCTTTGCCGTAAAGTAGCGCATAGTATTCATTGTCGGCAATACTGTTGGGGTTCGCACTTTGCTGGGCAATTACACTTAACGTACTTTGCTTAGCCAGAGCAAATTCGCGCTGGTCCCAACGCGGTGACAACAGCATTTCTTTCACTAGAGCCAAAGTGGCGTCATAGTTTTTAGCCAACGTGGTACCACTAATCATCAAAGACTGTCGGTCAGCCGAAACCGTTATCTCAGCACCCAGCAGGTCTATGGCTTTCTCTAATTCTTCTGGGGTTTTGTTGGCTGTGCCCTTTTCAAGCATGGTCGCTAATAAACTCGACACGCCCACTTTGTCAGGGCTTTCCACCATTGCCCCGCCTTGTAAGCTCAGTGCAAACTCGACCAAAGGCAGTTCAGTGTTAACAATACCGTAGATACCTAAGCCATTGTCGAGATGAGCTTGCCATACATCGGGAACGGCTGGCGTTGGCATCTCACCGTAAGCTGGTTCAACACTGCGGTCGAAACTGGATTCAGTGCGTGTATAGCTACTCTCTTCAGGCAAAGAAAATGCCTCACCCTCGGCATTGGCCACAATCTTTTCTTCTACAACTGTGGCCGGTTTCGCCCCTTCTAACGCCAAATTCACTTGAGATTTAGGTACAAAGCTAGTCGCAATAAAAGGCTGGCCCTTAATGTATTTGTTGTACACACGCATGACGTCTTGTTTGGTCACCGCGAGTGATTTTTGCAAGTCTTGGTTAATGTACCCAGGATCATGGGCAAAAATATTGTATTGAGCCAATTGAAAAGCCTTGCCCAAGACGCTCGACAACCCATCATAAAACTCTGTTTCAAGCCCTGCTTTTATTCGAGTAAGATCGTCATCGCTAATCCCATTCTGCTCAAACTGCAGAAATGCCGAATCGACTGCCGCTTTTACATCATCGAGGTCGGTGCCAGGGTATGCGCGGGTAATAAAGGTTACTTCACCTGCAATTTCCGAATTACTGCTATACATGTAAACGTTAGCAGACAATTCTTTATCTTCTACTAATACCTTGTTTAAAGGCGCTGTTTTCCCTTCAGATAGCAGTGCCATCAAGATGTTTAATGCATAGGCATCGTCGTGATAAAGATCAACGCCTGGCCACACTAAACGCAATTCTGGTAATTGTGCGAAGTTGTCTTCGTAGTATCGCTTAATGGTTTTTGTCAGCTTAGCGGGTCGATCTGCTAGCGGTGCAATGTCATCACCACGAGGAATATCGTCAAAATATTTATGTACCCACGTTTTCGCTTGCGCAAAATCAAAGTCACCGGCAATCACCAACGTGGCGTTATTAGGCACATACCATTTGTTGTAAAAGTCTTTCACGTCTTGCAAAGTGGCATTTTGCAGGTCTTCTAAAGAGCCTATCACCTGCCAGTTATAAGGGTGGTCAGCTGGGTACATGTTCTTACCCACCACATAGTTGGCGTGACCATAAGGACGATTATCGACACTTTGGCGCTTTTCGTTTTTGACCACTTGTTTTTCTTTGGCTAATACCGCGTCGGTTACTGTATTGATAAAAAACCCCAGCTTATCCGCTTCTGCCCAAATCATCTTTTCTAGTGCGTCATTAGGTACAGTTTGAAAATAGTTGGTACGATCGCGACTGGTTGAGCCATTAGCGCCAGAACCACCAATGCGCGAACTCATTTTATCTAGCCCGCCTTTACCTAAGTTTTCTGATTCAAGAAAGAGTAAATGTTCAAATAAATGAGCAAAGCCGGTACGGCCTTCAATTTCCCGCGCCGACCCCACATGGAAGGTCAACGCCACCGCAGTGACAGGATCAGAAGTATCCTTGTGAAACACTACTTCTAGGCCATTATCAAGGGTAAACTTTTCATAGTTCACAGCAAAACCTTGCTGCGCGGCTACAGGAGCCGATGAGACATTAGAGGACGTTTCAGGTTGAGAACATGCAGCGATCAAGCTTGTCGCTGCCGCTAATGGGATTAATGAGAGTAAACTGGATTTTTTCATCGTTTTCTTATTGATTGTCGTTTCCAACAATATATCAGTGCACGACGACGAAACCTAGCAAGGCTAGAGCCTTCTCTTTTTATTCATTCCCTGTAATTGTAACAAAGCGTTACTGGCACCCTCAGTATGTTAATTCGCTAAACTTGCTCGCAGGTATTCTATCACATTCAAGGCTTTACCTGAGAGAGGCCACTCATTGCGATAGATCAGCCACAATTGCTCTTTGTAGGTTTCTCCGGTATTAATCACTTTAATTCTATCTTGTTTTGCAAACGCCTGACGCGCGTAACTCGGCAAAACGGTAAAACCAAACCCGCGAGAAACCGGCTCTAAAATGAGGCTAATTTGGTTGCTAAACCCCGTGCGCTTAACGGCAGAAAGCGAAAACTCATTCGGGTACAAACGACTCAGCACCCTAGACGCCATAGATTGCCCATCAGGATGGTCAATAAACCCCAACTGCATTAGATCTGCCCAATCATGCACGTCTGCATCCGCGGGCACAACCAGCTCTAACCCTTCCTGCGTAAAAGGCTCAATGTTCAGGCGGCTCTCATCAGGTCGGTTAGCCACAAAGCCAATTTCATAATGATTAGCGAGCACCTGGTCGATCACCTCGTTGTCGGGTGCAAAGCGATTGTGTATATAAATGTTTTCGTTTTGCTGTTGAAAATTCAATAGCAAAGGGTTTATCCGCAAACCCAAACTACCTGGACAAATAACACTGACATTACCCGACGTGTTATCAAACTCGTTAAGGCGATTCTCTAACCGTTTATCCGCCCCCTCAACTTCCAGACAATACTCTAGAAAAGCCTTTCCTTTTGGCATAAGCTCGATACCGCGCTTTGTCCTTATCACCAAAGGGCCTAGCTCTTTTTCCAACAATTGAATATGCTGGCTCACCGCGGCTTGGGTAATATCAAGCTTATTGGCGACACGAGTGAAGTTTTTCACTTCGACCAATGCTCTAAATGTTCTTATCCAAGTAGGTTTTATCATGTGTTTTACTTACTACTAAATATACGTTTTATTTTGTCACAACGAGCGTCTTACCAGTGATTAGCAAATAGCAATATGCCATTAGTTAAATCTATAACGCCTTCATATTCTTGGCATGACATTGCGTCGTGCTCTGTACAATTTCTACTGCACATCGCCACTCTTACGGCATGCGGAAAAAGCGTGTTCTGATTAGCAATCAGGCTGCGATATAACGAGGAAAGAAAAAGGCACGACGAGTGAATAGCATCACGAATGTCGGGCCCATATAATGCCGACCATGCCATAACGACATATGCCACGATAAATACGCGGCGCATACGTAAGTGCCACCGACACCAACACACTTGAGAGTTGCAACATACCCACCCACACCGTGGTACCGATTTCACCGCTCCATAACTTTACGCAAAGTGTCAATGCGATAACCAGAAACATCCATCCGACTATGTGTAAAACAACTTGGCACGCTGTGCTTGGCTCCGCGTCGGTAAACGCAACGGCATAGTGCTTTTTATTGGCTAGCGAAAACAAAGTGAACCCCAATATGGCGCACAGCAACGCGAGTATAATTAAACTGATCATGATGCTTCACTCCTCACACCTTGCACAGGTCTGGTTCTGGGTTGGGGTTGTCTTTTTCGCCCTTTCTTTTGTACAGATAGATAATAGACACTGGCCCAAATTGTGGCCGCGATCAGTAAGGCGCAAAGATCAAATCCTAAACGCAACCAATCGGCATGCATGATTGCGGTAATCAAAGAGGTTGACGAAGTAACAGAATCTAATAGGGGTAACAGAGTGAACAACACACCACCTATTATCAGTTGCACTTTCCAGCCTTTGCGATCACGCCAAATTAAACCAGCCACAATGGTGATCGCCCAAACGATGAAAAAGCTCGAAATCTCCCAATTAGAACGCGTAGAGAGTTCAGCAGGTAACAAACGATTCGCCCAAAAATACGCACCGCAGGCGGTCATTAATCCGCCAATCGTACCAATATTTAAGCCTCGAATAAGCTCATAGCCCTTTTGCCCCATTTGTTTTTTACTGCGCTTAACCGCCCACAATATCGAACCGGTTCCCACCATGATTGTGCCCAATAAACCCGCAAAAAAGAGCAGCCATCGGGTTGTTACATCAGCAAATCTCGCCTGATGCAACATATCCAAATAGTTGTAAACGGCTTGTGCAGCATTACTTTCGGTATTGGCTGGATTTTGCTTTACTTGCTCGCCATTTTGGTTAAATACAACCGACGTTTCACCGCCACGACCAGCACTGAGTTCAGTGCGATTGCCGCCACCAATGGTGTATTGCACTTTATCCGTGCCCGGTTTGGCGATGCGTACGGTGTCTACCGGTACCCCAAACTCAGACTCAAATTGTGTGAACATGGCATCAAAAGGCGGTTGTGGCTCAAAGGATTTATCTACCACCTTGGCCACCACAGCAGGGCGTGCCCCCCCACGATCTCTATTTGGGCCTCCGCCACCGCCAAAATGTCCTTCACCATTCCAAGGCAATAAAGTATTCCCCAATAAAATTAAGCCTGAAAAAGTGATCATGATGTGAAATGGCAGTGCTAACACTGCACTGATGGCATGGCCATCGATCCACGATAAGAGCTTTTTCTTGGGTCGGAACATAAAGAAGTCGGCGAATATCTTTCTGTGCATAATCACGCCACTGATGATGCCCACAAACATCATCATGCTAACAATACCAACTAGCCAACGTGCCACGTCACGAGGCATACCGTACAACTCAAAATGAAAACGGTACAAAAAGTTGCCGCCGGCGGTTTGCCTTGCGGTCAATACCTCGCCCGTTGTCGCGTCTAATTGCGCCCGAGGCCCACGCCTGCGCTCTACTTGTTCACCGGGTATATTCCACGAAAGATCAACCGTATTTTTGCGCGAATCAGGCAAACTTATCTGCCATTGCTCCGCTTGTGGCGCATGGCGAACTAAGTAATCGTATGCCACTTCAATGGTATTTTCAGCCGGTTGACTTTGATGCAACTCAGGTTGCATCCAATAGGTAATTTCGTTGCGAAAAAACGACAAAGTGCCGGTTAAAAATATGGCAAAAAGCAGCCAACCAGCAGTAATACTGCTCCAAGTGTGGAGCCACGTCATCGACTGTCTTAATGAACCCGTCATGCTTCACCTCCTGCTAAAAGCCAATAACCGGCCCATGTCGTGACATTTAATATCGCCATGTGCGTAAAGGCTTTTCGGTGGGAATTGATCGCAAAAGACCAAAGGATAACCGTGCAATAGGCAACGAAAAAAACAAGTCGTATGAGCGATTCACTTTGTCGGCCTTCAAGGCCAGAAAAATGACTGATTAACAAACTAATGGCAGCAGATGCAGCATAGCCACCTAACACGGCACAAAGGGTACGCAGGGTAACCAAGGTCTTGGGGTGAGCAATCACAGTTGAGGTTTTCATTATTCGATATTCATTGTTTACAGTGTATTGCGCACTAAGTTTTCCAACGATTGAATGTTGGACAACAAATCGGTACGCGCGGGGTTTTCTTTATACACCTTGCGCAGCAAGGTAAGGGCTTCAGGGTATTGACGTTGATTAATGGCAAGTTGAGCTCGCCCCAACATGGCCTGTGGTTTAAAGCCTTCGAGTGTTTCTGCGCGCAAATAATACATGGCGGCACGTTCACTGTTTTTGTTGTCGCGATATAACTGCGCTAACGTCATCAATGCTTCGCCGTTGTTCGGCAATTGTTCAACTGCTGATTGCAATAACGACATCGCCGATGTTGACTGGTTATTGGCTAAGGCTAATTTGGCTTTAAATACATCCAATTGGGCTTGCTGGTTTTTCGACAACTGAGCTGTTTGTGTCGCCGTGGCTTTGAGTAATACCGACAGTGATTGCCACCCTTGCTTAGCGCTTAGGTAGTTGGCAACACGGCTGATTGTTTCAAAACCTTCGCCTTGTTGATCGGAAAGAAACGCACTGACATGGGTGGAGAGAATATCGGTTGCGCGCTGCTGGCTTCCTTCGGTAATGTGCAATTTGACCAACGAAATAAGGTTCGACAAACTGTCGTCGCCCAGTGTGAGTGCACTTTCCAAACTCGCGATCGCTTTTACATAGTTAGCTTGCTTTAACGCCAACTGCCCTCTTTGTAGCCACAATTGTTGATTGTTCGGCTCTTCAAGCAGTAATTCACTGAGTAAATTTTCCGCTTGTGGTAAGGCGTCACTTTCAATATAAGCGAACAACAACCCTTGATACCACTGACGATTTTTAGGCTCAAGCATAATGGCATGTTGGTATGCACTAATAGCCGTCACCGGCTTGCCAAGCTGTAAATTTACGTACGCGAGCTGACCGTATAACTGAGCATCTATTGCGCCCAGTTCTATGCTTTTCACCAAATGAATTTGCGCCTCGGGTAGTCGATCAGTGAGCAAATACACCATACTCAAACTGCGATGAGCTACCGCTGAGCCTGGCATGGCTTTCAGCGACGCGTTCAGCACGCTCTCTGCCTCTTGATATCGCTTCAGATTCAGCAACACCTGGCCTTTTAACTCCAACAAAGAAGCGCTGGGGTTTTCTATATTGGCGCTGTCAAATGCACTGATCACTTGTTGATAATTGCCCTGACTAAGCAAGGGTTGAATCGTGTGGATGAATTTACTTTCTTCGCGAGAAACCTTACCGCGCTTGCCCTGCCCCTGACCAAAGTCTTGCTTTAACACAAAATGCCAATCGGGCTCTTCTAATGAAACCGATATACTGGCATAAGCACTGTGAATAGAGGCGATCCCGATAGCAAACAAGGTTGCTACGCTGCGCGAGATGATTTTTAGTTTTGTCATGGTGTATTCCTAATTACGCCTCAATCACTACAGGCCAAATAAAGCGTGCTCGTACTGCTTCATTCGCTTTATAAGGGGCGGTAAACTTGCTGCCCTTAACAAATCGAAGAATTTCTTGCCGTAATTCGTGATAAGGGTTTTCAACAATATCAATAAGATTGACATTGCCATGTTCGTCGATCATTACATCGAGTTTCACAACAACGCGGTCGATACCTCGATGCTTTAACTTTTTGGGGAAGCGTATTTTTACCGGCGTGAGCAATGTTGGCTTACCGTCAAGTTCGCTGAGGCCATAGGCATCCCAATCGACTTCTGGCATTTCCCACTCAGTATTGTCAACGGTGACATTAGGCATGTCAGGGCGAGCAATCTGTACATCAGGCTCTACGTGGAGATCAGCCATAGTAAGCTCAACGCCAGCGCCTTCAACTTGTAAGGTCAATTCTGTATCCGCTTCTATTTGCTGACTTTGCGGTGGCGGTGGCGGCGGTGGAATAACCGCAATATCCAACGTGCGTACTGTTAGCTCTTGCCCAGACAACGAACTTAAATAATGCCCAAGCCACATAATGCCCATTGCACAAAGCAATAAAACGAAGCTGAACAAAGGTGCGGCTAATTTTTTCACAAGTGACCTCGAATCCTTCCGCTACGCTTTCAACGTGGCAATGTTGACCGTTTTCGCCCCGGCAAGCTTGGCTTCATCTATCACTTCCACCAGTTGCTCTGCTCGCACCGCTTTATCCACTTGAATAACAACCGGGCGGACATCTTTAAGCAACAACTGCTCAACCGTAGAGCGCACACCACTCACACCAATATTGGCGCCGTCGTATACCACCTCACCGGTACGAGTGATTGCAATCAATATCGCCATTTGGTCGAGCTTTTGTGCTGATATTGCTTGTGGCTTGTCAACCTCTACGCCGGTTTCTTTGACAAACACGGTAGAGACAATAAAAAAGATAAGCAGAATAAAGACCACGTCGAGCAATGGCGACATGTCGATGGTTTGATTTTGCTGCGCGTCAAGACGGCGCTTGAGTCGGCTAGCCATGCTGATGCTCCGCTCTCAATTGCCAAGCGCGGGCAACCGCACCTTTCACCATCGCTAATGCCAGCCAGCCGGGTATAGCTAGTACTAGCCCCATTTGCGTTGTTAATAACGCATCGGCGATCCCCGCACTGACAACCTGACTATCAACGCCTTGTGTCATCATGCCTGTAAAGCTGCCTTGCAAGCCGACTATCGTGCCCAGTAACCCCATTAAAGGTAATGCACTGACTAAAACACTGGGCATGAACTGTTTTTTCTCTATTTGTTCCGCGAAGGTGTCATCGTTATCAATCACCTGATTACGATGAACAAAAAGAGTAAAAATTTGCCAATAAGCCACCCAAGCTACCACGAGCATGAACCAACAAATCCAATTACTCAGTACTTGTTCGATCATGATGTTGCCCCTGCACTTTGGGCTGATTCTACTTTGGCTATTTCGGCATCGTTGCTCGCTTGTTCGGTATTGTCATTGCTTAACAACAGTGCGAAATTTTCCAGTTTCTCGTAGTACGATTTTGCTTTGCGCGAAAGCACCGCATTTAAAATCAGCGCGGGAATGGCAACCACCAAACCGAGTTCTGTGGTCACTAACGCTTTCGCGATGCCGCCAGATATCACTTCAGGATCACTTGAACCAAAGGCTGTCATCATGCGGAAGGTTTCTATCATGCCGCTAACCGTACCCAGTAAGCCGAGCAAGGGGGCAACAGCAGCGGTAATCGCTACCGTGTTAATCCATTTATCTAACTGAGATTTTTGGCCTTGTAATTGTACAAACAGCTCATCGTCTCGCTCTCTCGACGACCCAGCTTTATGGCTAATATCGAGTAATTGCTTTTGCATACCTTTGAAAGCATTAGCCCCGTTCGCACTCAATGTTGCGCGCAACTGATTGTAAGAGTTTACTGCGATAATGGCAGGCAAACGCCAAAGTTGAGTGACTTTATACAAGCCTATTGCGGTAGCGATGAAAGCAAATAACACAATAGGCACCACCCAAATGCCGCCTTTTACAACGTGTTCAATTACCGACTCGCTAACCTCGCTTTTGGTGATCGCTCGGCCAAGTGTTGGGTCGAATGCAATATCACCTTGCTGCTGGCTTTTTAACTCAAGCAACTGCTCATACCGCTCACCACTGTCAACCGAAGCCGCAACGAGTAAGTTTTTTTGCTTGCCCGCATAGCCGCTCACCTGCTTATCAGGTTCGACAAACCAGGTCACTGGCCCTATGCGCAAGGTACTCGCTTGTGTTACCTCGCCGTTAGGTAAAACCAATGATTGATCATGCCATTTGGGTTGCAGGCGCTGCTGTATTAATGTGGTAGATTCACCCACTTGGCTCACTTTTTCGCTCAGTGTTAGTGATTCTAACGTTGAATACACTGCCCCGTTTTGCAGCAAGAATCGATCAAGTAAGTTACGCTGAAAATCTTGCTGTGTTTGCCATGTTGCCAAACGCTCTTCGAGCTGTTGTAACCCTAATGTACGCTCGTCCATTTTTCGCCGTGCAACTGCGGTTTCATTGCGCAAAGCGATCACATTTTGCTCTAGTGTGCGCAACGTATTGCCTAACGCAATACGCTCTTTAGTTATTGCTTTTTCAGTACGCGCTAACTCTGCTTTCGCCTGCTTAATATTCGCCAATAGCGCCTCTTGTGGCGTGGCGGCATGAAGTAAAAACGATGGCAACAACAGCCCTAAAACAATTAAAAAACGCTTCATTATTCTGTTCCTGTTGATTGAGTCGCAATAACAACAGGTAGCTCAACAAATGACGGCTCTTGCTTCTTTTCAAAAATAGCAATGGCTTGTTGAATCGCCTGAAAATCGATATTTTCGTCAAAGGTCCACTGCCATGTTCCCGATGTTCGATTACCATATCCGCGATAGCGCCCGTCAGCATTGGTAAACCATGCGTAACCAGCACCCAAGTAAAACTGTTTCACCAACACCTCTTTGTCATCTGGTGTAGTAATAACGGTCTCGTTTACAGTGAGCTGTTGGTCAAATTTCTGTAAACTCGACAGCTTGGCCAGCGCAACTTGCATCAATGTTGAAGTGTCATTCTCTTCAGTAAGTTGGGCTTGTTCATCGTCCCACTGCACCTTTACAGGAGCTGGCAATTGGTCGTACAAACTATCGACTTGCGCCACGATTTTGGCTAACGTGCGACTAACCTTCTCTTGCTGAATTTCCATTTCACTCTGCTGGGCCAATAAAGCGTCTCTTTGCTGCTCTACATCGCCTTGTGTATCTGAACTTTGTGCAAGAATTGCCTTTAGCTGAGCTTGTTCTGCTTTTAACAACTGGATACGTTGACGCATCGCCGGTGCTTGTTCTTGCCATTCATTAGTTAACTGATACGTTTGTTTTTCAAGCTTTATCCATTGCTCAGTCAGGGTGTCAATTTCATCTATGCTTTGTTGTGCAAAAACGGGCGCTGTCATTAGCGGCAGTATTACTGCCATTAAGTACCGATACATCATTACTATCCATCGTATTATGAGCGTTTTAACAAGACACAAGCACCAATAGCAACGCTCGTGCTATTGGTGCTAAAACGTCTAAAACAGACCGACTTAAAAGCGATACGTGGCCGCTAATAAGAAGCTTCGGCCAGGCTCGTTATACGTATTTGCGCCTGCATTCGTCTGCGTACCTTCTCGACGAATCTTTTCTTCGAACAGGTTTTTCACAGAGAAAGTAAATTGCAGAGAGTCGGTTAATTCGTAAACCGTATTCAGGTTTACGATGGTGTATGGCTCTCTGTCTTTCGGATTTTCCAGTTCTTCACCCGAGGTGGCGCTGTACTCTGGGCTTTCTGTTTTGCCATAGTGTTGACCACTCAACACCACTTCCCAATCGTCCGTAACTTGCCAAGAGATCAGTGAATTGATGGTGTAATCTGGAACAATAGACAAAGGCTCGCCGGTGGTTTTGTCTTTTGATTCCAACATCACGGTGGCATTGGTAGACCACTCAATGCTATCGGTGAGTTTCAATGACAAGTTGGCTTCTAAACCTTCTACCACGGCTTTAGGAATATTGGCCCATTTGAAGACTTGTACGTAACCACCACGCGTGCCGTCTAAAATATAAACAGGGCTCTGATTACCTGTTCCTATTTTGTTGTGGTAAGCGTTATGGAAATAGGTAATACCCGCGTTTAAGCCCGTATCATTGGTGTAATTCACGCCCAATTCTTTGTTGATCGAGGTTTCATGCTCAAGATCTGGATTACCAATAATTGAGCACCCGCTACCTTGACTTGGGTAAGCAACAGGGCAACCATTACCGCGTGTGGTATATACATAGTTAGGGTTGAGTTGGTATAAGTTAGGCGCTTTAAACGCGCGGCTAATACCCGCCTGAAAAGTGAGGTTAGACGATGCACTGTAAGCAATGTTTAAACTCGGTGACACATTAGTGCCCGCTTCACTGTGGTTATCAAAACGTACGCCTGGCGTCACCGTTAAGGCTTCGCTTACCATAATGTTGTCTTCAACATACACGCCAACCAAATCTGCGGTAGTAACCGAAGGGCGGTCTTCTACATCGACGTTTTCCTCGATTTCACTTGAATCAACAACGGCAATCGAAGACTGATTGTAAACACTGTCATCTAGACGTTCGCCACGGTATTCAGCACCAATCGTCATTGTTTGGTTAAGCCCTGCAAGCTGAAGCGGTAAGTTCCACTCTGATTTTGCCGTGATATTACGCAACATAACGGTTTTCATTTCGCCTTCTGTGGTATTAATGGCACCATCGCCACCACCGGCTGCCCCTTCACTTAAACGGGTATTTTCCGTTTGTTCAAATTGAAGGTAACTAAATGAATCACCAAAGGAGAAGTTACCTTTGTGTGTTAATGCTGCTGTTTTACGGCGCATGATATTGGTTTCTTCACCGATATAGAGTTGCGTTGCAGTATGGTCGACACCTTGAAATGCGTTGTCGCCCGAATAGATATTACCCTGGCGACTATAGGCAGCTTCGAGTTCCCAAACGTTACTCTCGTCTTGTTCAAAACGCACAAGAGAGCGCAAATCAATATTCTCTACCCCTTCTCTACCCGCAGCCACATTAGAACCTTCTACTGTGTCTTCGCGGTTTAAATCGGGTGAGTCGGCATCTTGCTTGTTGTAGTTTAAAACGGTGCGCTGTGAAAAGCGCTCACTTAATGGACCGCTTAATACAACATTCGCTCGCTTATTCGCCCCTTCATCTGAGTTTTCAGGTTGCTCTGTTTGTAGGGTAATCGACGCTGAACTTGTTTCTGGTGCCTTGGTAATAATATTAATCACACCACCAGATGCGCCTGAGCCATAACGTGCTGCTGCAGGGCCACGAATAACTTCAATACGCTCAATCGCCTCTGCTGGTACCCAGTTGCTATCACCGCGTGTATCTCGCTCTCCTGCGCGGCCCATTTTTACCGAGTTTCTCGAAAGAACAGGCTTGCCATCAATCAGGATTAACGTGTTTTCCGGCCCCATCCCACGTAAATCAATTTGACGTTTGTTGCCATATTGGCCTGAGCTTGAGTTACCGGTTAGGTTTACACCTGGCATGGTGCGTACCAGTTCAGCGATATCATTGGTAATGGGTCGACGTTTCATATCTTCCGTAGTAATAACCGACACACCAGGCGCTTGCTTTAACTCTTCTGACGCCGCTTTTACTACCGTGGTTTCCAAGGTTTCGATGTCACTGGTTTCTTGTGCAACAACGCCACCGACAGAAAGCATGGGAAAAAGTGACGTAAGTAATAAATGTTTTTTTGAAATAGGCATGAAATAGAATCCCTTAATTTCAGTTGTACGCTTTGCAGCTATCTAACAGTGTGTCCCGATAGCTTGGTGCTTTTTATGTTTAACGCGCCAACCAATTAGAAAACGAATACAAATGCTAATAATTTGAATTCAGTGATTAACTCAACATCTGCTTTAAAAACTTATTGACGGTTTAAGTTGGAAAATTCCGTGTAAATCACTCTTACACTTCGATGTTTGAGCATGGCCTGCAAGGTAAAACGTATTTGACGACCGACTCGGCTACGTTTTGTTATTTTTGTGCAAAGAATAATAAATGAGAACTATTACCATTTGAATGGCGCTTTCATTATGGCTTTGATAAGAAAAAATTATGATGGGAACTTTTGCCGTTAAATAGAAACATCGGCTTTTTTTAGCACAAAGGCCACGCGCTGTTGGGTCTCTTTACCAGTCTGATAAAGCGACACCAACGCCTTGTCATTACAGGAAGAGAAACGCTATTTAGGATGGGTCAACGAGCACAAAAAAAGCGCCGTAAAGGCGCTTTTCTTTTGAGACTGTGTCGATTAACGACGTAGGCCCAAACGCTTGATAAGGTCAAGGTAACGTTCAACGTTCTTGCCTTTAAGGTAATCCAACAACTTACGACGTTGGCTAACCATGCGCAGAAGACCACGACGTGAGTGGTGATCTTTCTTGTGTGAAGAGAAGTGAGATTGCAACTTGTTGATGTTGTGAGTCAACAAAGCAACTTGAACTTCAGTAGAACCAGAATCGCCTTCTTTCACACCGTACTCAGCGATGATCGCTGCGGTTTCTTCTTTAGTTAGTGACATAATATTCTCCAGATTGAGAGTTAACACACCGCCGATCACTAATTCAGCGGTGCAAAGAGGGGCGTATTATACTTACCCTTATGGGCTAAGCAAGTATTTCCCAACAGATAGGTAAAAAATAGCCGCTATGCTTGTTCGTCGTAAACAACACGACGGCGCGGGAAAACATAGGTGCCTTCTGCTTTTTGATCTTTTGGGTTAATCACCCCTTCACCGACGCCTAAAAAGACCTTTTCACCGTCACCAAAATCACCGTAAATTCGGTAGTACTGTTCAGCAACGAGCGCTTCGCCTGTTTCACCTTGTACGCTTTGCCCATGATTAAAACGATGGGTTTCGTTGGCATCTAAGTACAAAGCTGGCAAAGGTTTCACCGCCGTATCCATCGGCAAGAGTAGTTCATCTATGCCATCGTATTCACGTTCTGCTACATCCTCAGACACCATCGCCGCTAATTCATCCAGTCCAATCATACGATCAACAGGATAGTCAGCCACTTGGGTGCGGTGTAAACGGGTTACATAAGCACCACATCCGAGCTGCTGGCCGATGTCATCAACTAAAGAGCGAATATAGGTACCTTTACTGCACGTTACCGTCATATCCACTTCTGGCAGCGCAATGCGATCAATAGTCAAGGCATATATTGTAATGTCACGTGCTTCGCGCGGCACTTCTATGCCTTGGCGCGCGTAAAAATACAAAGGTTTCCCCTGATATTTTAACGCCGAGAACATCGATGGAATTTGCTTGCTCTGACCAAGAAAAGATAAACACGCTTGTTTAACTTCGTCTTCTGAACAAGTAACGGGTAATTCTGTGACCACTTCGCCATCAGCATCAGAGGTTGTGGTACGAATACCTAAATGCGCGGTAACTTGATACGTTTTGTCGGCATCGAGTAAGAACTGAGAGAACTTGGTCGCTTCGCCTAAACAGATAGGCAACATGCCCGATGCTAGCGGGTCGAGTGCGCCAGTATGCCCAGCCTTTTTTGCTTGGTATAACCAGCGCACTTTTTGTAGGATTTGATTCGACGAACCGCCTAAAGGTTTGTCTAACAACACAATGCCGTTAACTGCACGGCCTTTGCGTTTACGCGCCATAATTAGTCCTGTGAATCATCCTGCTCAGTGTCATCATTCACTTGGCGCGCTTTGTCGCGAGCAACCGTTTCAGACACTAAATTAGAAATACGCATACCTTCAGTGATAGAAACATCAGCGAAGAAATGCAAGTTGGGCACAGAGCGCATACGCAAGCGCTTTGACAACAGACTTCGCACGAAACCTTTGTGCTCAACTAACTCTTTGATGTGAGCTTTGGTTTCGTCAGCGTCTGCATTGTAGATAGTGATGTAGATCTTCGCGTGAGCAAGGTCGCGAGACACCTCAACACCCGATACTGTCATCAAGGGAACATCGACAAGTCGATGTTTATATTCATTTTGTAGAATGCTCGCGACTTCTTTGTGGATTTGTTGACCCACGCGGTCTGTACGAGAAAATTCTCTAGCCATGGTGATATCCTAAATATCGTTGAGACAAAAACGGGGGCGCTGGCCCCCGTTTCTATTCTGTGTCAGCCAGCTAACAACTAGATTTCACGTTTAACTTCAACAACCTCGAAGACTTCGATTTGGTCGCCGACTTTAACGTCGTTGTAGTTCTTAACGCCGATACCACATTCCATACCGTTGCGAACTTCTTGTACGTCGTCTTTAAAGCGACGTAGAGACTCTAGTTCACCTTCGTAGATAACCACGTTATCGCGAAGTACACGGATTGGATTGCTGCGCTTCACTGAACCTTCAGTAACCATACAGCCCGCGATAGCACCCAATTTCGGTGACTTAAACACATCACGAACTTCAGCAAGACCCATGATTTCTTGTCTGAATTCTGGTGCAAGCATACCACTCATGGCCGCTTTCACTTCATCAATCAAGTCATAGATAACGCTGTAATAACGCAAGTCAATTTCTTCAGCTTCAATCACGCGACGCGCAGTAGCGTCGGCACGAACGTTAAAGCCAACCACGATAGCGCTTGATGCAGCGGCTAAGCTCGCATCAGTCTCGGTAATACCACCGACACCGCTACCTACGATGTTCACTTTTACTTCGCTAGTTGATAGCTTGATAAGTGATTCAGAAATCGCTTCAACAGAGCCTTGAACGTCAGCTTTCAACACTACGTTCAGCTCGCTCACGTCACCTGATTCCATGTTCGCAAACATGTTTTCAAGTTTCGCTTTTTGCTGACGAGCCAATTTAAGCTCACGCTTCTTCTGATGACGCTTAGCGGCAACTTCACGGGCTTTACGCTCGTCTTGTACTACCAATGCATCTTCACCCGCTACAGGCACACCTGAAAGACCCAATACTTCGACTGGTGTAGATGGGCCTGCGACTTTTACTTCGTTACCGTTTTCATCACGCATTGCACGAACACGACCGTACTCTTCACCACAAAGTAGGATGTCACCAGACTTCACTTCACCTTCTTGTACAAGTACAGAAGCGATTGGACCACGGCCTTTATCAAGACGTGATTCGATCACGATACCGCGACCTGGACCCGTTGGTGTTGCTTGTAGATCAAGTACTTCAGCTTGCAACGAGATAGCTTCTAGAAGCTCATCAACGCCCATACCTGTTTTCGCAGATACGTTAACGAACTGATGCTCACCGCCCCATTCTTCTGAGATAACTTCAAGCTGAGAAAGCTCAGTTTTCACACGGTCAGGGTCAGCGCTTTCTTTATCCATTTTGTTAACAGCAATAATCAAAGGTACGCCTGCAGCACGAGAGTGCTGAACCGCTTCTTTGGTTTGTGGCATTACGCCATCGTCTGCTGCCACAACCAATACAACGATATCCGTTGCCGTTGCTCCACGAGCACGCATTGCGGTAAACGCGGCGTGTCCAGGTGTATCTAGGAAAGTAATCTTACCTGAGTCAGTTTCTACACTGTATGCACCGATGTGCTGTGTAATACCACCTGCTTCGCCAGCGGCAACCTTGGCGCGTCGGATATAGTCAAGTAGTGACGTTTTACCGTGGTCAACGTGACCCATGATAGTCACAACAGGTGCACGACCAGACTTATCACCAGACGCCGAACCAGCCAACAATTCGTCTTCTAACGCATTGTCGTTAACCAACTCGTACTTGTGACCCATTTCTTCGATAACAAGTGTTGCTGTGTCTTGGTCAAGCACTTGGTTGATCGTCGCCATCTCGCCCATTTTCATCATGGTCTTGATAACTTCGTTCGACTTCACTGCCATACGACTAGCCAACTCACCAACGGTGATGGTTTCGCCCAATTTAACCACACGCTCAACAGGAGAAGCAGGCTTAGTAAACTTGTGCTTCAAGTGATCTGCAGCTTGCTTCTTAGATTTCTTGCGACGACGTGAAGAACGCTCAACTTGCATGTCTTCTTCGTCTTCCGCTTCTTGCGCGTATTTGTTTGAGTGAAGGTGCACTTCTTCAGCTTCAGCTTGCTTACGACGCTCTTCTTCTTCTTTCCAGCGACGTTCGTTTTCTTCAGCCAGTTTTCTCGCTTCGTCAGCCGCTTTTTTCGCTTCTTCTTCAAGCTTCTTCTGTGCTTCTTCTTCCTGCTGCTTGCGAAGACGCTCTTCTTCCTGACGTGCCTTTTCTTGTTCCGCTTTTTCAGCTTCAGTCAATTCAGGCTCATCAGCCGCTTTACGGGCTTCTTCTTCCAAACGTGCTTTTTCAGCACGCTTAGCGCGTTCTTCTTCAGCTTGCTTGCGAGCTTCTTCCGCTTTACGCGCTTTTTCTTCAGCTGCTTTACGTGCTTCTTCGGCTGCTTTTTCTTCCGCTTCACGCTTCAGACGAGCTTCTTCCTCTTCCTTGCGCTTCTGCTCTTCAATATCTTCACGCTTCACGTATGTGCGCTTTTTGCGCACTTCAACTTTTACCGACTTAGACTTACCCACACTTAACGTGCTAGTAGATTTGCGCTTCAGCGTCATGCGCTTAGGTTCTTCAGAACCCGCGCCACCGTGTTGACGACTCAAAAAGTCGAGCAACTTGCGTTTTTCATCTTCAGTTACATTGTCACCAGCATTTTTACTAATACCAGCGTCGCTGAACTGAGAAACCAGTCGGTCAACACTCGTACCGATGTCGGTGGCGAGTTTTTCAATGGATACTTCTGCCATTATATGTGATTCCCCCTGTTGACCTTATTCTTCGTTAAACCAGACGATATTTCGAGCTGCCATAATTAATGCGCCCGCTTTTTCTTCATCAAGATCTTCAATATCGCTGATATCGTCAGTGCCCTGCTCTGCCAGCTCTTCCAAACTGGTGATACCACGGCTGGCCAGTACATAAGCCAGGTGTTTGTCCATGCCATCTAGGCTCAACAGTTCTTCAGTAGGTTCTGCTGATTCTAGAGATTCCTCATTTGCCAGAGCTTGAGTTGTTAGAGCTGCTCGGGCACGATTACGCAACTCTTCAACGGTATCTTCATCAAGGCCATCAATAGCCAATAATTCACTTACCGGAACATATGCCACTTCTTCAAGCGTGGTAAAGCCTTCATCTACCAACAAAGACGCAAAGTCTTCATCAATATCCAACCCTTCAGTAAACACGCTCAACACTTTCGCGTTTTCTTCTTCGTGTTTAGAGTTCAGGTCTTCTACTGTCATCACGTTCAATTCCCAACCCGTAAGTTGGCTGGCTAAACGTACGTTCTGACCGCTGCGACCAATCGCTTGGGCTAGGTTGTCAGATTCTACCGCTACGTCCATGGTGTTGCTGTCTTCATCAACAACAATTGAAGCCACTTCGGCTGGTGCCATGGCATTGATAACGAATTGTGCTGGGTTTTCATCCCATAATACGATATCAACGCGCTCTCCGCCCAACTCGCCAGAAACGGCTTGTACACGTGAGCCACGCATACCAACACACGCTCCCACTGGGTCAAGACGTTTGTCGTTGGTTTTCACTGCAATTTTTGCGCGTGAACCTGGATCGCGAGCCGCTGATTTAATTTCAAGCGTTTCTTCTGCAATTTCAGGAACTTCTAAGCGGAAAAGCTCAACCAACATGTCTGGGTGAGTACGGCTGATGAACAACTGTGCACCACGCGCTTCTGGGCGGATCACATAAAGCAAACCGCGAACACGGTCGCCCGGACGGAATGTTTCACGAGGAAGCATATCGTCGCGATAAATCACGCCTTCTGCGTTGTTGCCTAAGTCGATAATAATGTTGTCACGGTTCACTTTCTTAACTGTACCTGTGACCAACTCACCGACTTTGTCTTCGTATTCAGCAATCATTTGCGCACGCTCAGCTTCACGTACTTTTTGTACGATCACTTGCTTCGCCGTTTGCGTAGTAATTCGGTCGAACTTGATAGATTCAATTTGTTCTTCGACAAAATCACCTAATTGAATTTCTGGCTCTTCTACTTGAGCAGCAGAAATAGTGATTTCGGCGAATGGGTTTTCTTGTTCCTGATCATCAGGAATAACCATCCAACGACGGAATGTATCGAAATCGCCCGTTTGGCGATCGATGCACACACGCACTTCAATTTCGCCTTCGTTTTTCTTTTTCGTAGCACTGGCAATTGCAAACTCCAACGCTTCGAAAATCTTCTCTCTGGGCACTTGTTTTTCATTGGAAACGGCTTCCGCCACTAACAAAATTTCTTTATTCATTTCTGCCTCACTGATCGCACTTCTCTAAGAGATGCTTCTTTTTCCTTATTCGAACGTTGGAACCAGATTGCCTTTTTCAATATTGGCAAAGGCCAGCTCAAACTCTGTACCATCGACTTCGACGGTTAACATGCCATTTTCACATGCTAATAAACGCCCTTTAAAGTTGCGACGATTATCCATTGGCATGGTTAATCGAACAGAAACCACTTCACCCACGATGTCGGCATAGTGCTTCTCTTTAAATAATGGACGGTCCATACCCGGTGATGATACTTCCAGATTGTATTCAGTAGTAATCGGATCCTCGACGTCCAGAATTGCACTCACCTGATGACTTACATCTGCGCAATGGTCAACAGTAATGCCATTTTCATGGTCGATAAAAACCCGAAGGATTGAATGTTTACCCGCGCGAACGAATTCCACGCCTAAAAGTTCAAACCCTAGCGCTTCTACTGCTGGATTAAGCATGTCAGTCAGACGTTGCTCTAATTGTGACAATCGATACCTCCAAAAACGAAAAAAGGGCGTAAAGCCCAATGTAATGATACTGACAACAGCACCCTATGTAACTGAGTACCAGCACAACAAAAAGCCCCGTACAAGCGGGGCTTTTTGCAAAAATCTGGACCCATAACTGCCATATTTGGCAGCGACAAACCTGAGCAATAACTCATTTGGCTACGGTTTGCCTGTAGCTCAGCGTTACTATCCTAACCAATTGAGGGAGCCCGCTCGCGCTATGTGGGGCATAGTATACTGCTCTCAAACACAATACGCAACCAACCTATGGGTTTCTGCCGTATCTAACTGCGATTTATCGAACAAAGCGCCGACTTGCCCTTTTGTCGCGCCGCCAATCAGCCGTGGTCGCCCCTACTCTTCTCGCCAACGCGCTTTTATTTCAAGAATTTTGTCGAGATTTTCTTCTAACAGTGTCACGAGCTTGGGTTCAAAGTGCTTACCGCTTTGCTCGCGTATATGGTTGATGGTTTTTTCTATCGACCAAGCAGGCTTATACGGCCGTGGCGATGTTAACGCGTCAAACACATCGGCAATCGCCACAATGCGCCCTTCAACCGGAATATCTTCGCCAGCCAACCCGTTGGGATAACCGCTTCCATCCCATTTTTCATGGTGAGTTAACGCCGCTGACTTCGCTACTTTTAACAGGATACTGTCTGCGTCACCCAAGATTTCTGCACCAATTTGAGGATGGCGTTTCATCACTTCAAATTCTTCTTCGGTAAGTTTACCGGGTTTGAGCAAAATACTATCTGGAATTCCTATTTTACCAATGTCATGCATTGGCGCAGCATGCAAAATAGTTTCAGCTTGTTGTTCGCTAAAACCATAGGCCAAAGCCAGTACCCGCGCGTAGTGACTCATGCGTAATACATGCATACCGGTTTCGTTATCTTTATATTCTGCCGCTCGCCCTAATCGCTGTACAACTTGCAAGCGAGTGCGCTTCAACTCATCCGCTTTTACCAGCGACAAGTGGTTTTTAACCCGCGCTAACACGATCGGCGGAGAGATGGGTTTAGTGATGTAATCAACCCCACCCACTTTAAAGCCCTCGGCTTCGTCGTGTTCTTCGTTTAATGCAGTAACAAAAATAACCGGTATTACTGAAGTAACCGATTTTTGTTTGAGCGCGCGACACACCTCAAACCCTGTCATTCCCGGCATCATCACATCTAATAAGATTAAATCAGGCAATTGAGATTCGGCTATCCGTAGCGCCTCTTCACCATTTTTGGCGTAAACCAAATTGTAATAAGGAGAAAGTAAGTGTTTAAGCACACGCAAGTTTACTGGCTCATCATCGACCAGAAGGATGGTTGCTGGCTTGTCTAAACGAATCATTATTTTGTCTCAGTTAACCTTTTAATTAGTGTAGATAATTGGGTTTGGGCATCGTCGAATTCAAAATCATCAATTGCCGCGGCAATCTTAGCAACGGCCTCTGAATAAGGATGGTCAGGTAATTCAATCAATGCTGATAAATCTTCATCATTCAATTGATTTTGTACAACTGCATCGAGTAAACGCGTCAGTGCAGAAAGCAGCTGCCCTTCATCAAAATTCACCGCTTTCGCTGGTGCGCTCGCTTCGTCATGGGAAGTGAGCAAACTGTCCACTTGGTCCCACAACGCAATAAACTCATCTTTTGCATAGGGTGCGGCATTGTCTTTTCTTGCCGCGACTTCCAGTTGACCACATACATCCATTAATTGCATTAGGCCTAAGTTGCCCGCGACACCTTTTATTCGGTGGCTAATTTGATAAATATCTTCAAAATCGCCTTTTTCATAAGCGTCATTAAGTGCCGTATTACTTCTCGCCCACTCGCTCATAAACCCCTTAATTTCGCGTATCAGAGTGGGTTTATCGCCCCACAACATCTCGCCTTTGCGCCAATCTATAAGCGCAGCGCCGGTTTTCACGGCGTTGATTTTAACCTGTTTAGCCCCTTTAATCTTAAGCACTCGGGCCATTTCGTTGACCAAAACGGGATAATCCACCGGTTTATTGGCAAATCCTTCCATGCCTGCGGCTTCTGCTGCATGTTTATCTTCAGGCAATACGCTAGCCGTTAACGCAACGATAGGTAATCTCGGTAAATTGTGCATTTGCTCATAGGCTCTACGCTGAGTTGCAGCGGTTAACCCGTCCATCACAGGCATTTGCACATCCATCAACACAATATCAAATTCGTGACTTTGCATTTTCATCAGCGCCTGCTGCCCATCGCGTGCAGTATCGATAACATGACCAGTACGCTTTAACAATACGGTAAGCAAATCAATATTTTGCTCGATATCGTCAACAATTAATACGCGCAACGAAGGTAAATCCAAAATACCGTTTTCGGTTTCTCCTGCCGCTTCATCTAGTGGCTCCAATGGAATAGTAAACGAGAAGGTCGTACCTTTACCCAACTCACTGCTCACTCCAATAGTGCCGCCCATTAATTCCACAAGTTGTTTGCTGATCGTCGTGCCTAAGCCTGTACCACCAAATTTCCGGCTCATCGATGCGTCAGCCTGCGCAAAAGCGTCGAAGACTCGGGTGACTTGTTCAGCCGACATGCCGATACCTGAATCTGTGACCGAAATAGTCACGTTGTTCTGTTCAGCTTCTACTCGAATACTTATAGTACCTGACTCGGTAAATTTCACAGCATTGCCAATTAAGTTATTCAGCACTTGTCGAATACGTTCTGGCGCACCTCGATAAGCAGGCGCAAGTTCTGGGGCAACATCAACCGTTAATTTTAAGCCCTTGCGCTTAACTTCAAGCCAGAACGTAGAAATGACAGTATCAACCTCTTCTGACAACACAAAGTCACGCAGCTCTAGTTCCAACTTACCTTTTTCTAACTTGGCACTGTCTAAAATATCGTTTAACAAGTGCAACAATGACCGTGCTGCCCGGTTGATCGTAGACACATGTTTGAACTGCTCGGGATTCATATGAGTGTCGAGTAAAATATCACTGAAGCCAATAATGGCATTCATAGGTGTGCGAATTTCATGACTCATATTAGCGAGGAAGGCAGCTCGAGATGCCGCTGCTCGTTCTGCCACGTCTCTGGCGTCTACAAGTGCGTCTTCCATCTGTCTACGGTCTGTAATATCCATAATAAAACCGTCGATCCAGATAGTGCCGTCGTCGTTATAAACGAATTTACCCTGCTCGCGAACCCAGCGAATTTCGCCATCTTTACGGCGAATACGGTACTCCACAGTAAACTCTTTTTGCTCAACGACTGCCGCTTCAATAGCGGGTATATCTTCTTTGATGTACAACTGAGAGAAGCTAATTTTGGGGTGTGGCAATAGAAAGTCACTGGCCGAATAACCAGTCATTTGTTCTACAGCATCACTGATGAAAACCATCGGCCAATCGCCGCTGTTCAGGCAGCGATATACAATACCTGGGATATTAGACACCAATGAACGCAACTTTTGTTCATTCTCCCGTAACGCAGACTCCATTTCCAAGCGCTCTCGAATATCCGAGATAAATGCTACGAAATAATGTTCATTACGAATCTTTGAATAGCCAATACCCACGCGAACAGGCACGTGTCTACCCTGCTTGTCGACCATTTCTACATCGCGACTGACGCCAATGATATCGCTGTTTTCTTGATTCGCGGTTTCGAAGAAATGCTCGCCATACAAATGTTGGCGAGATTCAGGGATGAGTTTATACACTGATTTGTTAATCAGTTCTTCGGATTGCCAGCCGAGTATATCGGTAACGGCTTGGTTCATCGAAACAATATTACCTTCGCGATCAACGGTTAACACGCCATCAATCGCAGTGTTCATAATGGCACGTTGCAGTACTTCACTTTCGTTTGCTTGATGAGATTTTTGGCGATACTTAAGCAACAGAGTGAAAAACAGCACAAAGGCAATAATGACAAAGGTAACAAACGTGACCGAAGCCGCGAGATACCAGCTTATATGCTCGTCCTGACTAGACAATTCCAGACCTGGTGGACGAACAAATCGCGCCGCTGCCATTCCCGTGTAGTGCATGCCTGCAATTGCTAGCCCCATAACAACACTGGCAAAAGCATTAATAGCCAGAGAATTGCTGTTGCGTTTGCTGCGCGCCACCACGCCGTAACGAATCCACAAAGACAACATTGCTAGTGCCACAGCAACCACAATCGACAATAAGAACATCGAGAGGTCATAACGCAGCAGCGGCGCCATTTCCATGGCCGCCATGCCGCTGTAGTGCATTGTACCTATTCCGGCACCCACAAGTATGCCAGCGAATAGAATATGATGGGCTTTTACTGTTTGATTAGTTAATTGCTGCAACGCGACCCATGCCGCCGCGATACCGGGGATCAGTGAAATTAACGTAAGTTCTATACCATAATGAATGGGCGTACACAGTTCGAAAGCAAGCATACCAATGAAATGCATTGACCAGATCCCCACGCCCAAGGCCAAGCTCCCAGCAGTAACCAAGCTATAATGCATGCGTTTAGACGATGAGCGACTGGCTTGATTCGCGACGTAAAAGCCCATGAAAGATGCACTAATCGCGATAAAGATAGACAGAAGTACTAAAGCAACACTGTATTCGCCTTGCATGACAAGAGACACGTCATCAATTTGAAACAGAGAAACTAGCCATTGCAACATAAAATGATTACCCACATACGGTTTTTGCCGCTATTTATTAATTGTTGTTTTACGTCACTAGTACTAGAAAACGCCTGATGAACGAATATTGATACTATGCGACTGATTGGAACTCAAGCATATTTACGCTAATAAGCAAAAAAAGTTCATGCTAAACAAATGGATGCCTTACATAACATTTTCAAATTTTCGTCTAGACGCATCCCGCTTTAGTTTTTAATATCAGTCATAAAAACGTTGTTTTATTACATTACAATAGTAATATATTCATATAGTTATTGATACGTGCCCGATTACGGACATCGGTAGATCAACGAAAAAATCGGATAACGCTATGAGCATGCGCGAAAACTTGAGACAAAATCTACATCGCTTGATGCTACACCGCGGCTACAATATGCAAGCGCTACATGATTTATCGGTAAAAAAAGGGGTTCCTATACACAAAACCACAATCAGTAACCTTCTTCATACCAACAAACCAATAAAATCAGAAACGATCGACTCGCTTTCAATCACTTTGGGCATACCTGCCTCTATTCTTGTTTGGGAAAATGGCTTAGACGAAGCAGCCGTTCCAATTGGGTATGAAGCTTCTCCAAGTATAAGCGATATTGAATGGGTTTACCGACGAATCGATATGGTTTTAGAAGAATCTGGGGTGAATGACATTTATCAAAAGGCCTCGATATTCTCGGCTTGCTTGAAAACAGCATCAACGCAAGGCAGAGAAGCCGCAGATGATCGCTTTCTCACCCTATTGCGAGATTATTGCAGTTAATCCTGCTTTTATACTCACTCGCGAGCGCTTTGTCACTTACTTAGAATAACACTCTGCTGTAGTGCTTTGCTTTAGATTATCTGACACCGTCTGCTGGTTCATTTTTATGATCGCTCGGTCTAGATTAATCACGGCGCTGGGTAGCTTTGCATTTTTTTCTGACACAGATTTAGACAAACAAAATGCGTAATGCACCTCCATTGCTGCGTCGTAAAACTCTTTCGACACTTCAACCGAAGTATTTTTTTGCTCCACTTTACCGTAAACACGTAAAAAGCGAGACAAAGTAAAACCAACAGAGAGAATTAAAATGGCTGAACAAATCGCTATTTCCATATTAACGACTCCTTCTCAATGAAATAACGGGAAGCCAACACAACAGTACCACTAACAGGGTTATTGCTGGATAAAATGGCTTGTAAAAGCTAGTTGTGAAGGCAAGTTCAAAAAAGTGTCTGTCGATAAAACGCAAACCATTCAACAGTATCAGCGCCAACGCGACTAAACCTGCGATTACCGCTTGGTGATCGTAAATTTTCCCACGTTGCCAAAACACATATATAAGCCCGTACCACACACTATCATTCAACACCCAAAACACATACCGCCATGTTTTGTCTGGGTCTTGACTCTTAACACTATCGTCTAAAACATAAGCAATTGCAAATGAGAGACAGGTAATCAAGTTAAAAAGCCGCCACTTGTTGTCGCGCAAGACACATGAAATAAACAGCGCAACAACGCAAGCATAAAAACTATAACGCTCTGCTAGCGTTAAAAACTCTGTCATCGCACTCATACTTACATGTTCTCTATACTGAGCAGTACACACCACAAGTGCACTTTTTCGCAATCATTCAAACATTGAACGTTGAAAAAAAACTACACCTACCACGCTATACTGCTCAGGTATAACGGCTCAGGTATAACGGCTCAACTATCGAGCGACGGTATCGTCTTCTTTTTTCTGTTCATCATCGTCATCGTCGTTGCCACCACCGCCAGGCATGTAGCAACCTTTAAGATAATGTTCCATGTTAACTCCTTGAAAGAAAGGTTTAATTCCATTTTTCAGTCTAACTGACTAAAAAACACTCCCTGTACTGCTGATCAGGCAAAAAATAGAGTAACGAATAGCTATTCGTTTAAGCAAGTGCTTTTTAGTAAAGTGTTTTAAACCTAAATAATCAGGTGAGAACTTTGGTGATTGGGTAAAGCCTAGATACAAAAAAACCCTGAACATTGTTCAGGGTTTGAATGTGGTTGCGGGAGGGCGATTAACGCTTAGCCTTGCAACCTCGAATGACGCGCATGGTACAGACGAGCCCTCATCGTTGCAAGTACTTTTTAATATGAAAACTTCCAACTGCACACATAGTAAACGACTTGCCGACCTTTTCACTATAAAGATGCTAACGATTGACAATGAGATGTGGTGAGACGATACCTAACAACTTCAGGGAACACGTGTTAAAACGCTCTATAGTTTTTTTCAAAAAAGGTCTTTCAACCACAAGATATGTAACTTAGGATATAAAGAAAGAAGCATGCACTTGAATAAAGCGTTCAATTGACTGAACAGGCTTTCAATAACGATTTACAACAATAAATAATCGACAGCCGATTCAAAGCTTACCCAAGGAGGTTAATTAAGTGCCACGTAATATCACTTTTAGATCAGGATTAGTTGGCGGATTAACGGACTTTTGTTCTGAAAGCGGCCTACCACTACTCACAAATACCCTTACTTTCATTGAGCTTGTAGTTTTACTATCAAGGTATAAAGAAGAAGGTGTTGGCCTTCATCCTAGAGTTTACATAACAAACAATATCAATGTGTGCAATTCCATGATTGGAAACGCAGAAAAAATCAAAATAGGTTCCGGCCAATCTGACGAGTCAGGAATAAAGCAAGCTATTAAAAAATGTGCACCACTTGCTACTGGGCCTTGGTGCATTTACATTCATGACTTAAGGGATACAATTGAATTTGGTGTATTTAGGGGGTCTTCACATATAACCGCTGTCCCACTTGATGATGTTCTACTTGCAGAAACCGATGATCTAATCGTAGTTAAAGTCTTCCAAGTCGCAGATGAATGCGTTGAAATCAAGTGTAATAATCAAATGAGTCATTACATCTTTCTAAATCATGTAAAAGATAGCAGTCCCCCTCCGCTTCAGCACCTAAAGAATCTTGTCACAGCGATATGTCACCGAGTAGATATTCGAGATAAAGAAAGAATTGAAAGTTTCCTTAATAATGTTTTATTCGAGGGATTGCGAGATTCCCATGGCTGCTTAATTGCTGTCACTAATAAAAACGATGCCCCAGCGTTATTGAAAGAAGATGGAGTATTTCTTGAAGAGCCAATAGATTTTGTAAAATTGGTCGATGATGCCAATAAAGACCCTAATTTGTTTGAATTTTTGATAAGTAAGATAGAGCTACTAAAAGGAATGTTGAACTCAGATGGTATTATTTTATTTGACTGGAAAGGTCGATTATTGGGATACAACTGCTTTATCAAAATCAGCCAAAAGTCAAAAGTTATTGGCGGGGCTCGAAAAAGGGCATATTCGAGCTTAAAGTCTAAAGTAGGAAAAAATGGGATTTACGCAGCGTTTATGCAATCACAGGATGGGTGGACAGAATTTGAGGCAAAATCATGAGTAAAGAATTAAGAATATGGGAAAATGATACGCTAGACTTAGTACCATCCACAGCAAAAACCCCGGCTGAAATTACTAAGTATGCAGTTCAACTAAAACCCAAAGAACAAAAACAACTGATATCTGCCTTTGAATCAGGTCATTATGAAATGGGCCTAACCTTCCTCTGGGATAGAACATCTTCAGCACTTAAAAATGAATTAGGTAGTGTTGGCGTTGGATTGTTGGGAGAAATGCTTGGTAGAACAGATGTAGATGAAGATGATGACGTCAACGATATCCTCACAACTAAGGATGCGATTAGGCTGGCGGAAGAACTAGGGGTAATAACATCAACTGAAGCTATGAGGCTGAGGCATACCAATGAGCTACTAAATCACTTCTCTCAATTAAATAATGAAGAGGGTGAAATCGAGGAAATTGAAGAAAGTGAAGCTAAATCGTCTTTAAAAGCATGTGTTAGAGGCGTTTTAGCAAGACCTCGCATTGAAGTCGCAAAGAAATTTGTTACTTTTAGAGAAACAATTGAAAATACAGCATTACGTGAGGAAGATCCTCAATTAGCAATGCTCATCTCTTCCCCTTACTTCTTTAAAAAACTCACTTTAAGTATATTACTGAACGCGGCCAAACAAAAAAATGGCGCACAACTTGAGCACTCTCTAGCAAATATAAATACCCTTATTCCAATTTTATGGGCAGAATTCAGAGAAACTGAGCGCTGGCAAGTTGGACATACTTATGCTGAAGTTTATTCGGAAGGAAAAACATCATCAGTTAGTGCACTTAAAACAGCTTTAATGAAAGTAAAGGGTTTTGACTACGTCCCCGAAAACCTCAGAAGCGATACATTTGTAAAGACTGCGGAAGCGGTTTTAAGAGCACATGATGGTACTAATAATTTCTACAACGAATTCTCCCCTATCAACAGCTTAGCTAAACTAGGAAGCACCATTCCTACCCCAGCTTTTCCCGCTTGCATGACTGCGACACTAAGCATAATGCTTGGCAATCGTTATGGTCATGCTTGGAATGCAGTTTCAGTAGCGTCAGAAATACTTGATAAAGTGACCAATGATCGCTGGCAGTATTATTTGAATCAAGTACTCCCTGGCGACATTAGAATTTTGGAAAAGCTAACCGAAAGTAAGCCTTTTAACAGGTGGGCTTACGAAGTTAAAGCTAGACAGCTCGAAAGCTTACAACTTAAAGACAGTAACGTTCAGCGTTTGATTAGAGCCTCGGTAGCACGAGATCATTCGAAAGCGACTAAAGCTTGTAATAAGTTGATAGAACTTTACTACGGTAAATCTTAATTTTCATGTCGTTGCTAAATTTTTAATATACAGATCTCAACACTTAACATACTGCCAATTAATTCAATTCGAATTTACAGATCTATTTTAAATCGCAGGTTTTGGAGTTATGGATAGAAAAAAAACAAGCACAATAGAGGCATGGAATCAATCGCGCTCAGGTGCTTGGGCAGGGAGAGGTTTTCACTTTCAACACCTATTTTCAGTATTAATTCTGGTCCGACAATGGGCAGGAATGGCTCCTGTGGGAAATTTAGTTCCGGAAGGGTTAGAGGATTGTGTAGTTGAGACACATGGGAAGGAATATTGGCTACAAGTTAAATCAAGAAAAAAAGCTAATTTTCGAGATTTAGAAGTCACAAAAATACTGAAAGAAATTCAAAGCAAAGCTAACTCGGTTCAAGAAACAAATAAGCGAATTATTTTTGCTGTTTTAGAACAACCGTGTTTGGAGATTGAAAGCATTACTATTGAGGATCTGTTTGTCAAAGATAACCCCAAAGTCCTTATATGTAATTCTCCACAAGAAGACGCTCTCAAAATTCTCAAGAAAAAACTGAGTGTGGCCGAGATTATTGCCGAAGGAATTCTTAGCAGCCTATACAAATTAGTAGCGTCAGCCTCGGAAAACAATACATCCTTATCATTTGAGAATAGACGAAGAATAAATACATCTGAAATTGAACGCACAATTTTCGAGCAGCTTGATGCTTATGCTCCATCATCAATAGATCATGCATTATATTCAGGCTTACTTAAGCCAGTTGATTTTAGTCAGCCAAAGTTCGAGCCGACATTTTATCAAGGCGTAAAAGTCTCTCCCGGCCATGTTACATCAGGTCTTGTTCTCAATAGAAAAAATGACCAAGCAAACGTCGTCCGCATACTCAAAACAAAAGGAAATGTACTCATATCAGGCCAATCTGGCGCTGGAAAGTCAGCTTTGCTATGGCTAACCGTTGAAAGGTTAAGCAGAAGTATTCGGTGGTTTCAACTCTCATCAAGTTCTATTGCCTCAGACGCAGAGTCGATCATTCGTTTTCTGCGTGCCCGTAGGCCATCAGAGAAATCCCCGATAGGTCTAGCTTTTGATGATATAGGGTCCACAAATACTGACCTATGGGATGTACTTGTACGTGAACTTCGCAACTTTTCTAACATTTACCTTCTAGGAACAATACGCAAAGAAGATATATTTTTAATATCAAATATTGCAGACATTGAAGTTATTGAAATTAGCCTAAATGAAATTTTGGCAAAAAATATATGGCTGAAACTCAAAGCTGATCATCAAACTGAGTGGGAACACTGGAAAGAACCTTTTGAACAATCTGAAGGGTTAATGCTTGAATACGTTCACATCCTTACACAAGGTGTACGCCTCTTATCCGTTATTCAAGATCAAGTATTAGTTAGGCAGCGAGAAAATAGAAACGACGAGTTGAAAATCCTTAGAGTTGCAGCAATTTTAAATTCCGAAGGAGGTGATATAAAGGTTAGTGAGCTTATCAAGCTACTGGATATAGAACCGGATAACGCCAGCAAAGCTCTAGCCCGTCTTATAGACGAGCATTTAATACGAGAAGCCAAGCCTGGAGTTCTTGGAGGGTTACACATACTAAGATCAAAAGCACTCGTTGAAGCGTCTCATGATCAAACAATCTTCTCGACCGAGAATTCTTTATGGCAAGGTCTGCCTGCAGTGACCAACGAAACTTTGCCAAGAGTTGTTCAATCAATCCTTGTGGCAACACCAATTGACAATGAAAAAACAACATTAACAAAATTATCAAGCATATTAGCAAACACCCACGATCTTAAAGTATGGATAGCGATTCTAACTGGATTGGGGCTCGCCACTCTAGAGAAAAACGTTGTTAAATATATGAAAATATTGGAGCAACATGGAGTCCAGCGCGCACAGTGGAACCTTGCGTCAATGTTTTGCGATCCGAAAATAGATCTTCCTAAACTTGACTCACTTGTAGAATGGGGAACAATTCGAGAAGCAATAATATCATTCCGTAGTGAACCAAAACAGGATTTGCGTCAGCTCTGCTTAAACCAACTTTTTACTGAGATTTCAATACCACCATGTCAAAGTATTCGTGACATCAACAAGCTATTTTCCTGCCTTTCTCCAATTTGCGGAGGTGCATCTATTGACCTTAATATATCAACTAATATTTCCGGCGACGGAGAAGCTGATATTCGTGATGTAAAAGAAGCTCTAGCTACTGCATATCTAATTAGTCCCGCTTTAGCCATAAGTCTCGTCGAAAGCTTCGGAGGAGAAGAAACTTTATTTCGTTGGTTTTCCACCCAAACTCCATGGGTTACCTTCCCGAAAATTGATGCCAAAGGCAAACACGGTAGAACAGTCCGCTCAGATGTATTCACAATATCTGATAATGTCCAACAAGACCTTCACGAAAGTGTTTGCAACATATGTGAGACGTTAATAGCTATTTCCCCAGAATCCGATGCAGCGGCCTCAGACGCGATCACCCCCCTTGGGCAGCAAGTCACTGTCGGAGAATATAACTTTTACTCCAAAAATATGCCTAGGGAAAATATTGTCGCAAAAGCACGTATTTCTTGGAATATAGCTTTTCGTCAGATCTTATTAGCACGATCAGCTGCCGATAGCCTAACAACCTACACAAAAACAATGGCTGAGCTAGTTAGGCGTACCGAAAAGATATTTCGAACTTTTAGTGAGAAATGGGTTAGAGGAAAAAGAATTCCCAATATAAATACACTAGTAGATGAAATTGATAACATTATTCAATCTGTAAACAAGATTGCATATGCGAGCCCAGAAGCACCATTTCACGATATGTCTCAACCTCCTTCAAACGTAAAAGAGATTGATGACTCTTTAGGCTCACTAATCACCGGAATTTTAGGTAATCTACTGGGCAGAATGAACAGGGTTAATGGTGAGGAAAACCCAAAAACAGCAGCCGTCTTTGCGGGAAACTTAGCAATGCAGGCACAGATTCATCTACAATCCAAGATATGGAAAACTAGTTTAAATCCTCCAACGAAAGAGCTCTTAGCACTGACTGAAAGGCTTACCCAAATTTCATATATATTGAGTGAAATTGCTTATAACAAAAATAACGCATCTATCCAGAAAGTTATAAAACATACGCAGAATAGCTCTCCGGGAAAGGCCGTTTTTCAAGCCTCTCGACGGTGTATCATTAGTGCAAATCAAAGGTTTGACCAAAAATTAAGGGCAATAGAAAAGAGCCTTCTTGACAAAGGGTGGAGTTCTAAATGTTGGTCTAAACCAATTGATGAGAAAGATAGTCCATTTTGGCCTGCCAGAGAAATTGCAATTGCTGTCGAGGTTAATGACTTTGAGAGCGATGCCGAATATATGGCAATCACTATTGAAACTGCAAATCGTCATTTAAATAGTACTTGGCCCTATAAAGTAGTCCCAGTTATGAACGGATTTGTTGTTGCTCCGCTTGCTGTGCAGCCATCTTCAAACATTCCGTTACCAGATATGGATTTCAAAAAAGACTGGGAAGAATATATAGAACGGCCCTTTATTTCACCTCTTGTGCTAGAAAAACTAGATGAAGCTTTAGCCGCCTGCATGCAAGTCTCCGCAATATTAAATTGTCGTGACATCAAAAGTCTGCATCCGGAAGAAGATAGAGCCCTCTCTGAAGCCATAGATATAGCAAGCATCAACCACGAATATCTTATCAAAGCTGGTGAACATGCTGGTACAGATGAACTTATTTGGATAGCAGATTATATTGGTGAGCATTGGAATAATGTCGTTGATGAATTTGAAGCCGCACAAGATGGCATAAAAGTAGAAAATCCAATCTGCAACATTCCTCACCAAGCACTTAGCGGCCAGCCTGATGAGCGTACTATAGAAATGGGATGCGCTAGAATGTTAATTCTTCAAGCCGAATGTTATAAGAAAACACGGTAACCTCTCGTTTGACTATTCCCGAACCTATTTCCACTACAACTCCACCGCCATATATAGCTGTTTTACTTCACCAGACGTTATGCACAAATATTCCAATGTTTGCGCCTCTGAGCGATGACCAAAGGCACGCATGAGCAAGGCGATAGAGGCGTGATTGGCTATGCGCTGATGATAGCCCCACGTTTTGCGCAAGGTATGCGAACCAAAATTACCAACGGCCTTGATCTGGCGGCACCATTTCTTGACGAGGTTACTGACCGCAGAGACCGTCAATGATCGGTTTCTACGCCGTTGCGATACAAATAATGGGGCATCATCAAACTGCCCTCTCGGATGTTGTTTCAGCCAATTATCCAAACTGGTGACACTCATGCTATTCAACACCGCAATGCGATATTCATTCGTTTTTGATTGCTTAACGTCGAGCACATCCCCCACCTGCAACCCACGCACTTGTCCTACGGTCAATGACAGCAGTTCATTAGCCCGATAGGCCGTATTGATCCCAAGGGTAAATAAACAAAGATTACGGGGCTGATCGGCAAGCAACGCTTTGATCTGTGCGATTTCTTCAAGGGAGCGCAAAGGCTGCACTTTAATGCAGGAGCCTTTGGGCGGATGATTACTATTGCGGCCTTTTTGCATGTTACGCCACCTCACTTCATCTACAATGGAAAATATTCATCCCCCAACTTTTATTTGAAAGTTGGCATTATCGATTTCCTTAAAGTAAAATCAAAGGGTTAGCAAGGAATCACGAATACGCACAGCACAGGGTCGCAGTTTCGTAACACCTTGCTTTTACTCAGACAATTATACCTTTATCATCTTTCAAATATAAGTTAAAGAACTTTTTGTTCTATATGGCGGCAGTTTCCGCGCCTGAACATGGCTTTTACCCCCTTCAAAATCTGCGCATATATATAACCAAAAGCTTAGTTTTTCCTTGCGGCTTATTCCAAAAATATGGTAACGATAAAACCATAATAAAAAATATAAATAATTATTCGAACAGAGATAGAGGGTGCAAAGAGGTTGTAATGTCTTTGCAAGGTATAAAAGATAAATTTCTAAATGGCACGCGTGGACGTGCAGCCGCGGGAATGCTCTCGTTATCGGCGCTGTTGCCCTTTTCCCCAACGGCTGAGGCCGAAACATTAGTCTACGCGCGCGATATGACGCGAGAGGAAGCCGACTATTATGACGCTACAGGCACCGAGGCAGATGCGCGATCATTTTGTACTTTACCCAACAAGGGATATGAATGCGCCAGTGCGGAGTTCGAGGAGCCAATGACCGCAGAAGACATCATTCAAAGCGGAATCGGTGAACATCGCGTCATCTATCATTTTGGTAAAGGATTGCTTGATGCCGGTATCGCGGCACAAGAAAACAATACATCTGGCGTTCCCACCTTGGCCATTCCAGGTGGCCCAGACAATGGTGTGACCGTATATGTACATGGACGCACAAATAACCGTGTCTATACGCAAAGCGAAATGGATCGCGCAGCCGTCAATGCGGCCGTTCAAAAGCTGTATAAACAGCTAATGGCTCGTTTGAACGTAGACCCATCCACAGTACCTATCAATCCGCGTACATTCAATAACGGCGACGGGCAACTGACGGCAAGTTTGGCACCATCAGCCGATTAAATTATATCTTTTGTTTTACGACAGTTTCATATGGGATGCGCCCTGATGTGCGCGTTCAACATCGAATGATTGCCCCTGATCATCCCATGACGGCGCGCCGCCCTGCATGTCAAGATCGCCTGCATTATCCATCATTTTGGCAACGTCGGAATCCGGTGATATAGCGGCATATTCTTGCGCAGCCTGCGGATACGATTGAATTAATTGCGCAATTTCTGCGGCAGGGTCATCCGCCGCCGCGGCCAAGCCAACCTGACGCGCGAAGGCCGCCATTTCTTCATCAGGTGGCGGTTCGGTGGCCACGATGTCATCAAAGCCGAATGAATCAAGCCCCATATCCATAGTATCACTCTCAGATTCTTGGTCTAGCAATCCCGTTAAGTCCTCAGCGCGGTTTTGACTAATTTTACCTTGTCCCCACTTTCCTCGACGAGAAAAAACATCATTTTCATCCAAGCGTGTTGCCTCGGTTCGCGAGGCAACATTTTCTTTTTGCTGTTGTTCAATCTGACTATCCGCCAAAGATATGCGGTGCCCTACATTGTTGACGGATTCGGCATTTTGCAATTCAATCTGTTTCCATGCGGCGCGCATGGCCGTCATATCGTGGCGGTCGACGGTTTCGCCTATCTGATCTTCATATTCACGCAGGCGGTTCTCCATTTCGGTATCAAGCAATGCGCCATTTTCATCAAGTTCAGGCAACTGGCCTTTGAGCAGGTTATTATTAATAATGGCAATACGCTTACCCAGATCTTGCAAGGTGCGTTGTTGCTCAACGAATTGTTGTTTTTGATGTTGCAAAAGCATCAGGTAATCTTGCAATTCTTCCATCTGCTTTTTGAGCTTATGCGCGGTTTCCGCCTTTTTAACGCGACTGTCTTCACGGTCAATTTCCTTGGTCAGGCCGTCATTATCCACGCGTCTGCCGTTCAGGGTGCCCTCAACTGGCGTTGAATTTCCCATAGCAATGCGCGCATGGTTATTCGCCGTGCTGATATCACGTTCCTGCTTCTTTAAAGACTTATCAGAATCGTTTTTATTGTCGTCTACGCTTTGCTTGGCGTTTTGGTCTTGCGACTTTGCCATATCTTTTATCCGCCGCAGCGGCCCCATAACATAATCAAGTGAAACTCCCATAACGTACAACATCTTGTCGTGTTGTTTGTTCCCAGTGTATTGGAAACATCTTTATATTTGGTTAACGGGCGCGGCATTATGATTTCAATGGGGTTGAAGAGTTTTAAATGCGTATTCCCCTTAATCATTTATTAAGGATTGCGTGATAGATTTAACTTCGTAAGCGC
Source organism: Alteromonas sp. ABE4_545 (assembly GCF_056161325.1). Taxonomy (NCBI): domain Bacteria; kingdom Pseudomonadati; phylum Pseudomonadota; class Gammaproteobacteria; order Alteromonadales; family Alteromonadaceae; genus Alteromonas; species Alteromonas sp. ABE4_545. The sequence continues at coordinate 293,357 of NZ_JBSWYY010000001.1, read as the reverse complement.
CCCCGCTTACGCGGAAGTGGTCATTTTATGGCTCTTCCTTGTTCTAAAACTTTATCCCGCTTTGAAGGCGGGATTTTTTTTTGCAATGGTGATGGATGGTGGCCGCTAATGCGAATTAGCTCATGAAGGGCTAAAGCGCAGATTTCAATCCTCTGGTGGTTGTTACAGACCTGTCTGCCTTTTTGGGGTTGGGTGGAAAAAGGCCTCGGTCTTGGCAAGCAACACCAAACAAAAGGAAATCATCATGTCGTTATCATCTTCATTTAATCGCGTGTCTTATACATCAGTAAAACAGATGGAAGGCCTTCAAGCGTATTTAAGCAAACGCATCCACGCCATTATGAGGCATGTTTTACGGTTATCTGTGCCGATACTGCGGCTATGAATAACGCTAAACAATCAACCGTAATAGAAATGAATACATTAATACAAAGCATCATATTTTGAGCATATGGTTTGGCTTATATATTACGGCCAAACCATTTCAAAGACTTTGTGTAATGGGGAAAATTACTTTTATACATATCGGTGTATCGCAATTCACAACTGAGGTCTTTCAACCAATTTCGGCACAGATCTCTAGATACACTAAATTTTGCTTCGTTGTCTGATGCAGTCAACTCTAATAAAGGCAAAAAGTGACCTGGCATTACAACCCTCCCCTCTAAATCGGATGTAAAATGCGTCCATGCCCTTCCTTCTGGTAAAGTTTTCATACAGCTAATAATAGATTTTTTAGCCTCGCCGTTCTTCCCTGCAACTTGAAAACTAGAAATAAACATTGGACCATTACCATTGTTTCGCAGCTTAACCCTCAAGCTATTTTCATAGTCAGCAACGCTAATCTCAGGAATAGGCTGAACGGTCAATATATTATGCTTACGTTGTCCCACAAGTGCTTTTACCGAAACAATTAGAGAAAGGGTTGAAGTAACAAATGCAAAAAAGGCAATAACTACGCTAGATATGGCTATTATTGCGTTCGATACATCTAAATTGCTTTCCAAAAATTCCAGCATTAAAGCTCCTAATTTAAACCTAATATACAACGGCGTGCATTTTTCATGACCTCACTTACAGTAAACAATAGTTCTATTATTAAAACCAGATAAGCTTGTTCAAATCAGATGCACACTGTGCACAAATGTATATTTACAGAACTGCTTAAAGTCTTGCTGATTTCCGAAATTTAACTAAGAACATGTTTTTTTATGAAAATCATTTAAAAAATCGAATAAATATTATACTTTTTACTCATTAAAACTTATATTTAGTTAGATAGTATTAGCTCTATTCGTTCGGGAAGTATTATGAGAAGGATTTCTGGTGGTACAGTATCTCTCCATTCACAAGCAGATGCCCATAGTGAACCTGATACATACACAGATAGACTGACTAAATTGATCCCCGCAGAGTCAATCGCTGTATATACTTTTATAAATATTATTTTAGATAAAAGTGAGCTTTCTTTCATCTTTGATTGGTTTGTATTTTCGGCTGTCGTGGTAGGAAATTGGTTTTATCTAAAAAAAACTGATAGCCAAGTCAAATGGAAGCAACAGTTCATCATGTGCATTTCTTTCATTGTTTTTTCTATGGCTAACGGAACTGTCTTTGAAAGAACTTTTGACGGATACGATACGACATATGGCGCTGTATTAGTGCCGTTAGTGGTATTTTTATTTCCTTTATTTAACAACGAAACTTTTGATTCACCATAGAAGCAAAATAATGAACTTAGAAGAAATACAAGACCTTAGGGACGATATATTAAATCAAGCTTATCAAATGGATGACACTGTGGATTCAAGACTACCGACAGGTCTTCAAAGTGAACTAAATAGTTTAAGGAACAAAGCTTCCTGGAAAAATATTGCTGTAGGTTACAGTTTTTCTAATACAGATGATGCTGTGGTTGAAATAAAAGTACCTAGAAATACAAAAAAAACTGCTGATGTGGCTCTTAAAATAAAAGAGCAGCTGCAAAAAAAATGCAAAGTTAATATAACAAGGATAGATGAACCTCAGATCGCTTCTGGTCTAGACCTTGTTAATTTTAAAAAACCAGTAAACCTGAAGAGAGATGAACTAGTTTTAGGGCATTCAGTTGGCTCTGAATATCAGACTGGTACGCTTGGAGGATTTGCAATTGATGATGAAGAAAACATTCATATCATTGGTTGCAGCCATGTCCTTGGAATACACCCGGGAGAAAATAGAGTTGCTTCTGAAGGGCAACCCATATATCACCCAGGTCCAGCTGACAACAAACCCGACACTCAAAACCATGCCGCAAATTTATCCCATTGTACGATTTTATCTGAACAGTGGCTGATTGATGCAGATACTGCTTTCGCCGAACTTAAGGAAGGTATTAAATACTCTGGGAATATTGTCCCAAGATTAAACTCACCATTCGACGGTAGAGAAATCTGCGGGTTGTTGCCCGATCACTTGCAAAATCAAGTTGAAATGGTTTATCTGATCGGGAAAGAAAGTGGCTTTAAGAGAGGCCTTGTAACTGGCTGGGGAATAAAACAGTTTCCAGTTGCAGTTAGTCGAAAAAGCAATCAAAATCCATTGCGGCTTAAATTCGAAGATGTTATTGAGGTCGAACCTGTATCCGAACATTGTTTTTCAACAAATGGTGACTCTGGTAGTCTAGTATTTTGTGAAGTAGATAAAACCCTATACGCTGTAGGTATCGTGTTTAGTGGTGGTAAAGTGAAGAAAGGCACAAAATATTTACCTACTTCATATATTTGCCCTCTTAAAAAATCCCTTGAAAAATTTGACCTTCAATGGTTAAGTGAAAACGATGAATAGATTAGATAAACAATTCAATGATGCTAAAGAACTGCTTGGCAAGCGCCTTGATGTTTATCAAGGCTTTTCTGGTGTTGGTTATGCGTTCAATAATGCGGGAATTAAAGTATTAGTAGTATATGTAGACTCCTCTACCCCACATGATGAACTATCAACCCACATCCCAAAAGCATTAAATAGCATTCCAATTGAGCAAAAAACCGTTGGTGATGTCGAATTAAAGCTTGGATGAGGAAGAGCTACATATGTCGGTATAATGTTATTTAAAAAAATCGACATTCTGCCTCATGCAAACCTTTAAAGAGTAGCTAACTAACGCACTCAAAATTCGAGGGCGTTAATCACGTATAAAGCGTGGCTGAGTTCGGTGATTTCACCATTGAGCGTCATATCGTGCGCGATTGCACGGTAGTCGATATAGTTCACCAGAAACTCTGGTATATCTGAGGTAGTGTCCTCTATAAGCTCTTGAGCGTAGTCACTGGCGCTACCGAAATAAAGCTGTACGTCTTCATGTTTTTCAAGCGTTTCTTGTAAGGTATAGCCCAGCTCCAGCAGGTAAATCATTTGCGTGGCTGTGTATTCGCTCAAGTCGTCTAGGTGCTCAAACCAATCATGGACGGTGCTTTGGAATATAGCGGCGGCGCTGAATAATTTGGCTTCGTATTGCTCACCGTCGATGAATTGTATTTCAACCTCTTCAATGCCTTTTGCGTTTAGGCGTTTTATGCCGCTTTCAAATTCCTCCACGCTCTCAAAGTAAAATCCAGTGTCGCTATACAAGTATGATTGTGCAAATAAAGTTGTCATGATTTCTCTCCTGTTGATTATCGCGTATGTCGCGGGAGAGACGGCCAGCCCAGTTCACTAGGCGGCTATACCAGCCCCAAATAGGTTCGTGGTGCGGCTCGCAAGTATGAGAACACGGTCGAACCTTATTTGGCCGATAGGGTTAGGCTTGTATAGACGACGAACTGGGTAAGACTCGCAACGCTATTAGACATCGCATTCAGCGGGGGAGATATGACACGCGTTACGCTTAACCAACATGTGCTGGCACAACTGGATTTGGAGAGCGGTTAGGATGAAATGAAGGGTAAAACCAAGGTTCACATTGAATAAGGCATAAATACGATACGTATATGATTGCAAAAAATACAGCACCTCAACTCATTATCGTCTTTTGGTGCGCATTATCGATGCGCATGCATTTAACGACATACCTTTGAGCGCTGCTTAATTCAAAAAAGGTTGATAAACATGTTATGGCTTTTTTCTTCATTGGTTGTTAACAACGACCATGCTATATTCATAATTGTTAAATATGAATAAAGGTAAATATCATGGCCACTACCAGTCTATCCCTTGGAGAACATTGGGAAGTATTTATAAAAAACGAGGTATCCAGCGGACGTTACGGCTCTGCTAGCGAGGTTGTACGTGATGCATTGCGCACATTAGAAGAGCGCAAAACAAAGCTAGACTCATTGCGTGCACACTTGGCTGAAGGAGCTAATCAGGCGCTGCAAGGTGAATTTGTAGACCAATCCCTTGATGATATGCTGGACGAATTTAAAGAAAGACGTGATCGTGCCACGCGTTAATATCACGCCTAAAGCCAAAGCAGATTTAGAAGGCATATGGAATTACTCACTAGATGTTTGGGGCATAGCTCAAGCCGATAGTTATGTGTCTTCGCTCTACAGTAAATTCAGTTGGCTTGCTGCAAATCCCCACATAGGCAAGTTACGTGATGATGTTGCTCCAGACTACTACTCCTTCCCTCAAGGTGAGCATGTCATTTTTTATATGCCGTATGGTGATGGTATCGCGGTTATTGGCATACCACATAAAAAAATGGATATACTGAATTACTTTGAATAGTAGATAGCATCCAAGGACTATCCTTGGTCGCAGTCCAGCGGCGAAACACTGGCGGCATTCAATCGGCGTACGGTTGACCGAGGGTGTTCAGAGGGGCTATGGCATGCCACCTTTGATCATGGGATTGTTAAGGGAGCTCGAAGGTTACCTTAACTGAGGATAAAACGCTCACTCGTTTTTGTTGGCAGTCCTATTCAATTATCTCAACGCCATGCCAACACATTTTTCTTATTGAGAGACGAAATTAGAAAAAGTCGAAAGGGATGCAACGGGAAAGCACAGCGGTTTCCCTTGCCAAGATCGCCCCTTTGTATTTGAAATCAGGTAGCACACTTTAGTGACGTTCTGATTTCAAATGTATTACAAAGGGGACATCTTGCATAGATTGTAATTGAGTTTGGTTTGTTGCAAAAATCAAACTTGCTGGGAAGGTATCATAGCGCATCAATTGGATCGGAGACATCTTTGGCTTCAAGGGTCGTTCGCAAGCTAGATCGGTTGATGCAATATCTATTGTTCTGAACAGATGAAGGAGAATTTAAGAACAATGTCTCGCACGTAAGAACAGATAATTATACGTTTAATTACCACTGAATATATCGCTGAAGTATTTCAAAAAATACTATAAGTGAATCGACAAGATCGCAATCATTTCCACATCTTTCCTGCAAGATTGCAATTGTTTCCGACCTGTGGACTAGACCAGCCCCGCCCCCAATCATTATTATTGACATTACGATTGCTATGAAAAAATTACTTTTGAATACAAGTCGCATATATCGAAAGGTAATATCTACTGGGAACCTATTTATCAATGAATGCCAAAGCAGAACAAAACTAAATATCCCTACACCATCAGTACTATTTGCTATCTTATGGTAGCCACCTTGAACTAAAAATGACTCATAATACTCAAGAGCCTCCTTGACGTTTTCCTCAACCCCCCACCCCCTTAAATAGCATTTTCCCAAATAACGAGCAGACTTCTTGTGGCCATAATCATAGGCTTTTAGGTAGAGTTTGAAAGCTGTTTCCAAATGAAGCTTATCTTCATTTCCTTTTTTTGAGTAGATTCTGGCCAACTCAAATAGCGCATTCCTTTTTATTTCATATTCTATTGTGCTTGCAGTCTTGTCGGAATCAATTAATTCACTATAGTATTTAATGGCTTTATCAATATCTTTTTTTACAAAAATACCTTTTCTGTAAAATTCTGCGAGTTGGTAGGCAGAGTGGTAACTTCCAATTTCACATGCCTTTTTAAAAATATAAATAGATTTTTTTCCATTCCTTTTTATCCCTATGCCTTTGCTATAACAATAACCAAGTAGATATAGTGCATGATTATCTCCTCCTTCTACAGCTCTTTTTATTAAGTTGAAGGCAAGGCTTGAATTTTTATCTACACCATACCCAATCATATAACACCATCCCAAATAGCGCATAGAAATATAGTCAAAGTGACTTGCTGCAAGATGAAGAGCTTTAACCATATTTTTGCTGGGTGGTGTTTTGGCTAGATAATCTCCGCCAAGGTTTCGCACTAACATTCCTGATATTTTTGAAAGCTCATCAACATCCATTGAACTTATATAAATGTTGTTAAGGATCTCCTTCACTACAGGCTGGTCTTTGAAGTCTTGACACAAGCGTTCAACAAATGAAAACATCCCCTTTGGGGATATTGTCCAAGCTAGGCCACATATTTTTGCGATTGATATTCTCTTTTTTTGAAGACTGAAAATTACCAGCCATTCGCCTAGCAAATCAGGCATCATTGGATTGATGATGGGAGATGCCTCTTCAATGCCTTTGCTTGTACCACCTCCAGTAAAAACACTAGCAATTTTTAATTGATCCTCACTAATTACAGGCAATAGGTCTTTCTGTATTATATCTTCATAGTTGAAACCTCCTGTCATTGTTGCCAGTAGGATTAACTTGTTAATTATATTATCTTCCCCTATTCGAGGTTGGTCTCCTTTAAAAACCCTACGCCACCTTAATAGTTCTCGTTCCAACGTAGCATTCAACAGATCTTCCCTTGTCCACAGGTCTGTTATTGAACCAGAAGCTAATGCTTGTGCTAGAAAATATGCGTAGAGAGGTCGACCATCAGAATCAATATTGTTAAGATCTTCTTTGATTCTTTCTCTTACATCCGCGTCTTTTATATCTAATAGATTATGTGATGTTTTTTCTACTATGTATTGGACAATACTAATTAGATGTTCTGGATTGAGTTGATTCAGTTCCAGTACGCCTTCCTCATAGCGAGATTTATTTAGTCCATCATCATTACCATCTTCTCTGCTGGTAATATTAATAAACCATTCAGCTTTTGTTTCGCTGATTGTTCTTTGTCTTGATCTGGAGTTTAGAGCATTGAAATTAATTCCTTGGTTCCACGGTTGTCGTTCAAGTAGCAGCAATCTAACGGGGTGTACAAAATCATGTTGCCGTTTGGAAAGCATTTTTATAAAAGGGCGTAAAACATGTGTTCGCCCAATGACATAGTCAACAATAATAAGGTGAGGCTTATTAGGTTGCCATTTATCTAGCTTTTCCGATACGGACAAAATTTCATCATCATCTATTAAACCTGCTATCCATGTTCCATCTTTACTGGCTTCTAATGCTAGTTCGTAGGCTAAGCGGCTTTTCCCTTGTCCTGCGACGCCAGCCAGTTGCAACCACCTAAATTGTCGTTTGGGTTCAACCTCATCAGGTTTAAGAAAGTTTCGTAGATATTCTTGTTCCTCATCACGGCCTATTACATCAATGGTTCGGTTCCCGTAATAGTTGATGTTGTCTTCCAGAATTGGGGGAGGATCCAACTGGAGCGCATATTGATGTTCGGTCTTTTGAGCTAGAATACTCTGTGCACTACTAATTTGTTCCGATATTTGGGCAATAGAAGCTATGAGAGCTTTGATTGATTCCTGTATGGTAGTGTTTGTCTCATCTATCGCAGACTGTTTTCCTTCAAGGCTTTTGAGGAAAGTAGTAAGAGAATTAAAAAACTGCTCTTGATTGTCTTGCTGAATCTTAGAGGATGATTCAATGGCCTCTTTTAATATGCGCTGGAACTCGACCGATGTTTGTTGCTGGGCATTTGAAAACTCCACAGACACTGTTTCCACGATGTCAGCAAACGTATTTTTAGCCCCTTCATTATCGTCTTTCAGGCTGTTTACAGTTTCAGAGACTTGGCTGAGTATGTCGAGGAGGTCTTGGGGGTTAAAAGATGGTGATGCTGAGGTATTTTGATCTTGGGTAATCTTTGCGTTTTTTGCTTCGTCAATCTCTAACAGGTACTTATCGACGATTTTGGTGATTTCGGGAACGCCTTGTGTCCATAGGTGATGATCATCACGATATTCTTCCAAGAAGCTTAATACATGTTCTCTGAGGACATCATCATAGTCATTACGCATTGTAGCTGATGCACAAAATAGTACTTGAATAGGTATATATCCATATCCTGTCCCACTTTTTATTTTGTTCCAGTCCTCTATGTCAACCCAGCCTTTATGACCAGTTGTCCTTATAGTTTTGAAAAATTTTTGTTCATTAAAACTAGAGTGCTGAAAAATAAAGGCATAGAGGTTTTTACAATGCCAGTATCTTGCCGATTTATCGGATCTTTCTTGAGATGTACCATCACCACTCTTTTCAGTGTGTTTAACTGGATGGTTAAGATTGTTTATATCATAGTGCCTGAAATGCTTATCTATAATGCTATCAAGCGGACGTATTCTGTTGTTATTAACATTCTGGGTGGATGCTGCCACACAAATAAGCCAAAACAGCCATGTTAAATCTTCATTTTCAGCTTTTAGAACATCAAGATGCTTATCTATAAACTCTAAGCTTGCTTCATTATCAATAGCCATCTATGACAACCTCTGATCCATATTAGATACAGAATAAGATAACTATCAGGCGACTATCAAATAAGAATACTATTCATTGTGTAATTCTTGAATGTTTTCAAAAAACGAAGGATCTTTAAGAAATTGCTCCTTAACATGATTGAGCACAGGCACACTATACTCTTTAGCCACAGCTTGCTCAAAAAGTTCTGATAAAAATTCACCTTCATCTTTGCCAGTACCGCTCAACATCCAGCGTAATGCTCCAATCGTCTCTGGCCTTACCCCCGTGCATTTGTATTCCACTCGTGGATTCTGTTGCTCCATAGGATTTATCTGTCTCTTTGGACTCTTCTCTGCCATAGCAAATTTCCCTTTCGCCATCTTTTTTGCTGATTTTTTCTAGCATTGATTTTTCATAACCGTCAACTTAAAACGCAAAAATACATTTAAAACAACAAGTTATAAATACAGACTGACTTTTCTGACTATACGCCAGAAAAGTCAGAGTTTTCTGGGAAAACGGCAATTTTAGTCTTCAACGAGTGCTGCCAGTATCAATGATGTTGATGGATCAACGCAGGAAAACATAAACCGAAAGCAGCGCTGTTTTCACTTACCAAATAGGTGAAAACGATGAAAACGTTAGAGATTAAATTAATGCCAGACCTTTACTTTATGTCAGACGAAAACCAGCAAGCACTCAACGAGGCGTTAGGTCGAGTGGCTTCTAAGTTGGAGTGGTCAGAGCGTTATGGGCTGGAAGGTTTGTCCATTTTATGGGCGAAGGTTTACAGCGACAAAATCATGGGTGGGGTTTGGTTTCCTCACTTGCATCAGATTACGGATGAGGAAGGTCGCTCTATTCGTAAACAATTGCATGATCCTTCCACACGGATGAGAAACCGTGACTTGCTCCGCATCGAGTGTTTGTGCATGCAGGCAGTGGATAAGGAATATGCCGCTCATACGGCGCAGTGGCGTTTTGAGCAGGAGGAATGCTTAAACGAAATCGAGGATGAAGATTTTTAAGATCGTCAGGGGGTGAAAGCTTGGTGCCAGTCACGGTACTGAATTTTTTTCACCCGTTCAGACTTTCCCAGTTTGCTATGTGAGCAACGTTAACATAAGCGAATTGGAACCCAAATGGAGGAATGAGCATGAGATCATCCAACACTATTTTCATTGCCATGTTGACGCTAAGCCTATGTGCAACGGTGATTACAACCAATCAGCAAAACAGTGTGCCTTCGTCTTATCGGATGTTGGACGTGGTGGACACGTTATATGAGCTGGGTGTGAGTTACAGTCGTTTTTTATCGTATTTTTTTGGAGGAATGCCTTTATGACATCGCTTACCAGAAATTCTTCATTTCAGATTATGTTTGTCTCTTGCTTGTTAGTGATTAGCGCTGGCACTACAGGGATGAGTTACTACGGTTATCAGTCCTTGTGGCCTGATTTAGAGGGAAAAATCATGGCAAGTGTGATGGCGGTTAGCACGTTTGCCAGTGTCTACCTCTACCATAGCACAGTGATGAAAGCTTTGGTTGAGCATGTGGAGCTTAGGAAACGTCTGGGCGTTTTGGCGCTGGCGGCTGTGTTTTTCGTGTTCATCATTGGCTTAAGCTCGGCCATCAATGTGGCGGCATTGTCAGGCCGCGCCGCCCAAATCAGCTATTTAAGTGATTTGGAAAAAAAGGCCAGTGTCAGTGCGCGGGATATTTTTCAGCAAGCCAATGGTTTGAGACGGTTCTTGCCGCTATTTGAGCAGCAAAGAGCCAGTTGGCAACAAGCTGCTTATGACGAGAGAACATTAGGTTCCTTTTCTAAAACAGCAGGCGGTGGCGGTGTGTCTTCCATTTTGGATCAGTATTCCGCGCAGTTTAAAACACTGCATAGTCAAACAGCCTCCTTTTTGTCTCAAGTAGAAACCCTTAGCGGGCAAGCAAATGAGAAATTAGCGCTTATTCGTCAGGTGATTGAGGATCAAAAACTCTCTTCACCAGAGCGTATGAAAAAGGTGGCTGAGCAATTGGATGTGCTCAATGGTTTGCTGATAAAAATGCAAACAAAAGACTTTATCGAAGGAATGCGGATCATTGTACTGAACATGCCCAATGCGCTGAAAGCAATCACCTTATCCAGCAACCCAAAAGTGGCGCAAGGGCAGCAGGCGGCTATCGCTAAAATCAAGGATCGTTTGAGCAGTGGTACATTGCTAATGGATAACGCCTTTAGCGAATATTTGGCGCAATCCTCCCCAGAGCTGCCAAAGCTTAAACCTATCTCCACGTTGAATGCAGTGATTGTGTACTGGTATCTCTATCCACAAAGCTGGGTGGCAGGACTAGCGCTGGATTTGTTGCCATTGTTCATTGGTCTGGTGTTGATGCTCATCGCGCCACCGTTTGCGCCATCAGAACGTCACTGGAATGTGTCCGTTCGTGATTTGTTATTAGCAAAAAAAGCTTTACAACAGCTAGGCCATGACCCTTTAACAAAGGAGCAGAATGATGACTAGTTTAGCGAGACATACCTTTAATCATTTGCCGATTGTCGGTGCTATTGGATTGGTTGGGCTGATGGTGAGCGCTTGGGCGCTGGATTTGCACCACACATGGAAAGACAGCCAGTCACAAACACCTGACACCCATATTAGGCAGGAAAAGCTACCTGCTGGCTGCGTTAAAATGGATAGAATCTCAATTTGCGATGCGCCGAAGGAGACCAGCATCACGAGATTGGAAGGCACAGACTTTTTAAAGATTTGCGCCTTGGGCGCGTATCCTGATTTTGATGGAGCGTCAAAAATTGAACCAGCCCGTCCCGAAGCGCTGACCGCATTACAGTGGATGATGGATCAGGTGGGGCTGGAAACGAATTTTGAATTGGTGGCAGGGACGTTTTCTAAAAAGGTGATTGCTTTTGCGATCATCCGCGATGATCAGCGTTATATTGTCTATGACAAGGCAGATAACTTCTTTGCCCCTGACGGAATCATTTATTGGCCGTCTTTGGCGGTGCTCGCGCACGAGCTGGGGCATCATCTTGCAGGCCATACCTTTGTGCAAAACCGCTCCCACCACACGCAAGAGCTAGAAGCTGATCGTTTTGCTGGGTTTATGATGGCAAAATTGGGGGCAACTCTGGATCAGGCGCTTGCCATTACCCAAAAACTGAATGAGCAGGATACGCCAACACATCCTGCTCGCTCCAAGCGCATTACTGCCATTACGAACGGCTGGAAACTGGTGCAGTCTCAAGAAAAACGGTTTTCTTTTAACGCTACGTTATAATTTGCTTGGCTGGTGATGGTTCTCAATCAGGGAACCATCGCTGTTTTATTTTTGCCTCTCACATTTTTATTTTCATTTCCTTTCTCTATTCCGCTCAGACTTTCCCAGAAGCCCGTTACCTCTTCGATAGACTTTTCTTCATCCCCCTAATGAGATGAGGAGAATAGCCATGAGTAATCATGAAATCTTTCTGTTGCCTGGGCAGCTTTTATCCAAATTGCTGCTGAGTGTTTTTGATGTTGATCCTAATACTGTCACAGATGAATCGCTGAGTGTTTTAGGTTTCATTTTAGCCATTTTGTTTTGGTTGCTGTTTTTCAAATGTGTAATTGCTCTGATCAAACAGCGTCTTGGCTTCCATGATGGTGGGTCAAGACGATGAGTATAGAAACGCTGCTTCTTTATGGTTTGCAAGGGCTGCTTATCATCATGCTACTACGGACAGTGGTCACATGGCTTGGCAGGGTCTTTGGTTTTTACAGTCCTGACCATTATTACCGCTGGCCGACATTACCGTGGCGAGCTGTCTACAGGCTGTATATGAAATGTCGTCAGTGGTACGAGCAAGTTTTCTTGCTCGGTAAACGTGGGGCTACGGGTGGCTTTGCTTCACCCTTGTCGCAATTTTGTATGCGATATAAACCCAACATGCTGCATTTAGGCCGTGCCACAGCGTTTGGCATTGGCCTGCTGCAACCGGTTGGCGCTCATATTTCCCGTCATATTTTTATGCTCGCAATGACGGGCACGGGGAAGACAACGGCTTTAACCACCCTTACTTTTTTATGGCGGGGATCTGTGTTTCTTGTTGATCCTAGGGCCCAAGTCGTCAAGGCGATTTATCGTCGTGATAAACGGCAATGGTGGGTATTTGATCCAAGTGGCATTTCTGGTGTGCCCAGTATTTCCATTAATTTTTTCGACTGCATCAAAGAAGCCATGCAGCGTGATGGCGATGGCGCGGCGGTATTATGGGCTAACCGCATTTCTGAAGCGCTTATTATTATTCCCAGCCAAAGCAAGCAGCCCTATTTTTTACAAGTCTCCAAGCAATTCTTGGGCGGCTTAGTCTTGCATGTACTGACTCACCATCCCGAAGAAGAACAGAATTTACCCTTCGTTCGTGATTTAATTATCAATGGCTATAGGGTCTTTGATGAAAGTCAGGAACTGACTAAGGATGATGAAGCCCATCTTTTATTGCTCGATTCGATGAGTCGTAATCCTGCATTTGATGGTGTCATAGCAGGTGCAGTGTCGGCGTTAAAAAGTGCAGGCAAAGAAACGGCTGGCAATGTGCGCAGCTCATTGCAAGAGCAAACAAAATTCTTAGATCTTCCTAATGTCAGAAAGGTGCTGCGTCACAGTGATATTTCTTTAGCGGATTTAAAAACACGCGATGATGTAGTGCTGGCTTTTACGGCTTCTCTATTCTCTCTACGGGAAGAACTCAGCCGCCTGAGCCGCTTACTCACCAACATGGTCGCTTATACGTTTGAGAGCGTCAAAGAGAAAAAAGGCCAATGCCTCACCGTGATTGATGAGCTTCCGTCCCAGCAGTACAACTCTATATTTGAAGTCATACTAGCTGCTTCAAGATCAATGGGACAAACCTTTTTAGGGGTAAGCCAGAATATTGAATTAATGAAAAAGCATTATCCCAATAGCTGGAAATCCTTTATCGGGGAATCTGATGCAACCTTTTGGATGGGGGGCAACCATCCCGACAATGCCCAGTTTCTATCCCGCTTATTGGGTAAGACTACACGCATTAAAAAGGATCGGTACACAGGCCAGAAAACACGCCATGAAGTCAGTGTGATGGAGGCGGAGCAAGTCAGCCGTTACCTCAACCCCAATAGCAATCATCTTATCGTCACGCTTGCCGGCAGTCGTGCCTTAAAACTTAGGAATGAGCCATATTTTAAAGCGCTACCTGTTTGGCACTATGCCGTTGATCCTGAACACGGTGAGCGCTTTTGGCGCAAAGGCTTACGAGCTTTTGTTAAACAAAATACTCCTTTATCGCACGAAACCTCACCGACTTTCCCAGAAACCCCGCCTCCCAATGATACCGTTATCTCATCGACAGTAAAGAATGATGAGGAGCAGGAATGACCGTCACCAAAGCGGATTTGCATTATCAAACAATGCGTGAAAGCACCACATTTTCAAGGGCAACTATTGGTGCCGCCTCAGTCTTTATTAATGCCAGTAATGAAACCCGCGGCAATTTAGAATCCACACTGGCCGAAAGAACGCGTATCTTCGATATTGAAGGGGTTCGCTATATCACCAATGCGGCAACTTGCCCCCTCAGTGAACTCAAAACCTGTGATGATCATGTGCTAAGCCGATCCAATCCAATGTTGATTGGTTCGGCGTTTAATAAACGCGCCGCACAATACAGCTTCAAAATGATTGAGCAATTGGAAAAAGGCGACATTATTAAAGTGCAGACCTTACCAGAGAGGATAAAACCACAAGGTTCAACAAATTTACTGGCATGGTTTAACCGTAATCCGATTGACTGTCGAAAAGACAGCAACACAATCATGATCATAACCGATGCTATCGAGGCTTCGGAATACGTCAATCCAAACAAATTACTGAATGGGACGCAATCTCTCCCTGATCCTAGCGACTTTGTGAATATTTGGGGCTGCAATGTAGTGATGTTTGATATTGGCGAAGGTCGTTCCGATAAGGAAACAATCCATCTGCGAAAAATGTGGGGACGCTACTTTGAGCAGACTGGTGCCAATTTCATCGCTGTTCCTTTGTAGACTAGCTGATGACAATTACCAGAGCTGAGCTGGACGCATTGCGTGCCAGCTTATCAAAACCTGAGCTGCAAATGCAGCTCACCCCAAGCGGGATGACAGAGCAATGGGTTCATCAAGACTTATATAAACGTCATGTGAAGACTTTGCAAATCGGTGAAATGTCACTGAAAAACGCACAGAAAGAGTGGCGTAAAGCGTTAGAAGACGCGCGGCATCAGGGACATCAACGCGCGCACTTTAACGCACAAAGCCATACCCATGTATGCAACGTTAAGCTGTAATTAACACCTTATTAACGCCCGCATCCTTAGGTAAGGATGAATCGGTCAAGCAATTGTTTATTAATACATTTTTTACGAAATTGGCGGCTCAATAAAAGGGTAAACGCAATCAAACCAAAGAGGAGAAAATCATGTTTACTAATGATGATTACAACCATGAATTGGATAGCTTATGGGAGCGCAAATCTACTCATACCGTTAATCAGGTTATCACCCATGAAGGCCAAACCTATCGCTATCAGGTAGGTGAAGGATGGGGACGCAGCGATAATTATATGCGTCTGGATACCATGTTTGGCGAATTTGAAGTCGTGCCTAAAAAGAAGATGAATAAAAAGCCATTGACCCGTAAACCTGTTGCCCCGCCAACGGGTGCACATGCAAAGTCACTGCATTAATCAATGGAGGCTGTAATGAGCAACGACAATGAACATCCTAACGATTTATCAGAAGCAGGTCGAAAGCCTGATTTTGATGTCGTTCAAATGCTGGGAAACGGAGAAAAAGCACGTTTTGTGAACATTGGCGCGCTTTGGCAGATCCCAGCGTCAGGGAATCTTATAGGCGATACCGTACACGGCAAAATGCTGATAAAGCCTCGCACAGGCAAAGACGAACTCTTGGCATTGCGTGCACGGCAAAGTAAGGAGAAATCCAAAAATCAACATTTAAACCCATAACCAACGCTGCCAAGCGGAGATTTTCGCTTGGCATCTTTTTTAACGCAAATGAAAGGCTGTTCTGCACATGGTTAGTTCTAATCCCTATTCTATTCGCTTTACAGAAAAGCAGCGCCGTTACATTCAGGCAAAAGCGCATGAAATGCACTGTACAGAAGCCGCGTGGATAAAATACAAGCTGTTTGACGGTCAGGCGCTCATACAAAATAAAGAATTGAGCCATCTAAAATATTTACTAGGACAAACACGCTACGCAAGCAATTTAAACCAGCTCGCCAAACACGCCAATCAAGGCAATGTAATTGGCGGCCCTGACACAGAGCAGATAATAATTGAAAGCCGTGACCATATTGTCCTAATGAGCCGCACCCTCATCTCCGCCATAGGATTGAAAGTATGATTATCGTCGCTTCTCAACGCTCTGGCGGTCAAGCCCTTGCACGGCATTTAATGAACGCTGATGACAATGAACATGTAACAGTACACGACATTCGAGGCACTGTCAGTGAAACGGTCGCTGGGGCGTTTAAAGAGATGCAGGCTGTCGCGAAAGGCACTAAGTGTAAAAAGTACTTGCTGTCTGTATCACTCAACCCACCAGCCAATGAAATAGTTGATATCAGTGTGTTTGATAACGCCATTGAGCGGATTGAAGCCGAGCTTGGCTTAAAAGGCCAACCTCGCGCAGTGGTGCTTCATGAAAAAGATGCTCGTCGCCATTGTCACTGTGTATGGAGTCGAATAGATGGTGAAAATATGAAATCCATCAAACTCGACTACTTTAAAAAACGGCTCAATGGTATCGCGAAGGAATTGTATCTAGAACAGGCGTGGGATATGCCACAAGGCTTTGTCCACCCTCACCTGCGAAACCCATTCAATTTTACACTGGCTGAGTGGCAACAAGGTAAGCGCAATAACGTCGATCCACGAGAAATAAAACAAGCGTTACAGCAATGCTGGCAATCCTCGGACAACCAAACCAGTTTTCAACATGCTATCGAAGACAAAGGCTTTTTTCTTGCAAAAGGTGATAGACGGGGCTTTGTAGTGATGGATTGGCGCGGAGAAATATATTCCCTGTCCCGTTCATTAGGCATTAAATCCAAGGCCATAAATGCAAAACTCGGCCAGCCGAACAACTTGCGTTCGGTCGTAGATACTCAAACACATATTGCGAGCCGCTATGACGCACTACACAAGCGCTTTAGCACCAAAATCGATGTAAAACATCAGTTTATTTTAAAGCCGCTTCTTGATAAACAACGCGCCATGCTTGCGGAGCACAGACAAGCGCGCCTCAAACAACAAGCAGAGCATGAACAGCGCTGGCTTTTCGAACAATCCAAACGCCAAGCCAAAATTAGAAAAGGTGTTAGCGGCCTTTGGGATTTCATTACGGGAAAATCCAATCGACAACGGAAAATTAACGAAGCTGAGGCAGAAGCATCACTCAAACGCGACAAATCAGAAAAAGAAGCCCTTGTACAAAAACAACTCCAAGCTGCCCAAACGTTACGGGAGCAACTGCGAAACCTGCGCAATCAGAGACAACAAGAAAAGTCAGTATTCAATCAGACATTCAATGCGCGCATGAATGAAGACATTCGCGTTAGATTTGAAGCATTGAGGGCTAAAAATAATCAGTTAAACCAATCAAACCACCCAACTCAGCAATTGTAGGAGGAACATAACATGATCATACCGCCCTCTTCTCAAAACACTTATGTTTTTTCATTGACGGACAATATCGAAAGATCGCAAGTTAAAGACTGGAAATTGACCAGTAAAGCGAGTCACACTAGTGATGAAAGGTTTACTGGCTTAGTCAAGTTGCTAGCCCGTCACGCAGCAGAAAAAGACTTTGACGTGATGCTTCAACAAAAGACTGACACCCTGCACTAATCCACGAAAGGAATAACCATGAGAGTTGCCATATATGCACGTTTTAGTAATGAAGAGCTCCAAAATACAAATTCAATAGATGATCAAGTCCGCATTGCTCAAACGCTCGTTAAAGAGCAACACTGGCAAGCTGTCAAAGTTTATTCAGATCACGGTATCAGCGGTGCAAGTATTATGCTTCGACAAGGTATCCAGTCCTTACTGCACGATGTGGCCAAAGGTCTATATGACATCGTTTTAACTGAGGGGCTAGACCGCTTGAGCCGTGACCAAGAAGACGTCGCAGGTATTTACAAACGTATCAAGTTCTCTGGTGCAGAAATATACTCTATTAGTGATGGAGGTTTTGTCAGCGAAATCCACATTGGCCTCAAAGGCACCATGAATGCCATGTTTCTCAAAGATTTAGCAATCAAAACCCATAGAGGTTTGAGCGGCCGTGTGGCAAAAGGAAAATCTGGAGGTGGGATTTGCTATGGCGACAAAGTACAAAAACAGTTAAACGCAAATGGCGAGCTCGTTAAAGGTGAACGAGAAATAATAGAAAATGAAGCAAAAATCATAGAGCGTATTTTCGAAGAATACGCAAAGGGCATATCACCGAAAAAAATTGCTCAGCAGCTTAACAAAGAAGGTATCGCCTGCCCTTCTGGCAGTGCTTGGGGTTCAAGCACTATCTACGGAAACCGACGGCGTGGAAATGGTTTGCTAAATAACGAGCTTTATATTGGCCGTTTGGTGTGGAACCGACAAAAATTCATCAAAGACCCTGATACAGGTAAACGTGTGAGCCGTCTAAATCCAGAAAGTGAGTGGCAAATTTCTGAGGTGCCCCACCTTCGAATAATAGATGATGAATTATGGCAGCGTGTAAAAGCACGCCAAAAGTCTTTAGAAGACAAGCCTCATTTTTGGCAAAAGCAGCGTCCACCTAAATTACTATCACATTTACTGAAATGCGGTTGCTGCGGCAGTGGTATGAGTATTGTTTCCAAAGGACGTTATGGGTGCTCAGCATCGAGGAACAAAGGAATTTGCTCTAACCGTCTGACAATTAAACAAGAGGCGTTAGAACTGACAGTACTTCGTGCTCTTCAAACTCAGCTGATGCAGCCAGACTTACTGGAAGTGTTTTGCGATGAGTACACCAAACACATTAATGCACTTAGAAAAACCCGCTATTCTAAAGTTGATAATTACAAGAGAGAATTAAAAAAACTTGCTAAAGACAAAGAAAAAATCATTGAAGCCATAACAAATGGCATCCCTGCATCAGAAGTAAAAGATAGCTTAGACAAGATCATTGAGCGCAGAACAACAATTGAAACATATTTAAATAGCAACGACGAACCACAAGTACTCATGCATCCCAATATGTCTAAGCGTTACAAAGACGAAATTAGAGCGCTCAGAGAAGCGTTAACAGACGAAACTAAAAAAGCGGAAGCAGCGGAAAAACTGAGGGCATTAATTGATAAAGTTGTATTAACGCCTAAATCTTGCGGCAGAGAGTACTCGATAGATTTACATGGTGACTTAGCGGGAATATTAACGGTAGCAGCGGATTCCAAGCAGAAAATTCAAAACAAAGATGAATTATTTAGTCATGTTTCTGAGTTATTGCTTGAAAATGGTGAAGCTGAGAGCGCTCTAGAAAAGAGCACTCAGGCTTCTAACTCTCCTTGCAAGGGCAAGCTGGTTGCGGGGGCACGATTTACACGTGACCTACCCAGCAAGGGTAAAGTGGTTGCGGGAGCAGGATTTGAACCTACGACCTTCGGGTTATGAGCCCGACGAGCTACCAGACTGCTCCATCCCGCGTCTGAAAAGACGACGTTAAACTGTGTAATATCAGCTCAACTAGAATGTGGTTGCGGGAGCAGGATTTGAACCTACGACCTTCGGGTTATGAGCCCGACGAGCTACCAGACTGCTCCATCCCGCGACTGTTATTACCTTAAACGACTGTGTGTTTCTGGTCAGTGCCGTTCAAGTGGTGCGTATTATACATAGCAGCTTTGCAATGACAAGCGTAAGAAGTAGGAATATTGCATTTTTCTTACCAACCGCGCAATAAACCAGCAAGCCTGTATTAAACACCACCAATATGACTAAAACACAACCAGTACTGACGCAGTATTAATAGTGCTTTTCCATTTTTTCCGCTAATGAGAAGTCAAGATTAGACAAACCTGCTACATCATGTGTCACTAATTTCACCTCAACTTTGTTATACACGTTAAACCATTCTGGGTGATGCTTGAGCTTTTCAGCCCAGATTGCCACTTGCGACATCCAACCAAAAGCACGTATGAAACTTTTAAAGTAAAAGGTTTTGCATAATTTACCGTCTTCTATTTGCCATTGTCCTTCAGCGACACATTGCTGATTCAAACGCTCAAGCGCTACGATAATGTCTTGCTCCGACATTTTTAGTGTTTCTGTTACTGTCATTTGCCCCTCACTCTTTTAGGTTTTAACGCACCGTATCTAACAACACCCAGCAGGACTATTCACTCAACCTATAGGCAACTATTCTTAAAAATGAAGTATTACTTTGTTGAATACATGCGCACTTATTTAATAAGATGGAATTATTAGGTTAACACGACGTTAATAACGGATAAACAGGTGTGCACATGAATCTCAATAGAATCGACCTAAACCTTTTTGCAGTCTTTGATGCAATATACACAGCAGGGAGCTTAACCAAAGCCGCCGACGTATTATGTATTACTCAACCAGCCGTTAGTAATTCTTTGGCTCGGCTGAGAGAAATGCTCAACGACCCTCTATTTGTACGTACTGGGCACAGTATGACTCCAACCCCAGTCGCTCAAAACATTATTGTGCCCGCTAGGCAAGCGTTAGCACTAATGCGCAGGAGCGTTCAAGAAAGCCATACCTTTGACCCACTCACTGCAGAAAAAAGCTTTAACTTTGCCAGCAGGGATTTATTGGAAGTAAGCATTATGCCGAGGCTCATGGCTCGTTTGCAGAACTTGTCTCCCAATATTACGCTGACCAATTACGAAATACCGCGAAAAGAAGT
This sequence comes from Alteromonas sp. ABE4_545, assembly GCF_056161325.1. Classification (NCBI taxonomy): domain Bacteria; kingdom Pseudomonadati; phylum Pseudomonadota; class Gammaproteobacteria; order Alteromonadales; family Alteromonadaceae; genus Alteromonas; species Alteromonas sp. ABE4_545. The sequence continues at coordinate 272,769 of NZ_JBSWYY010000001.1, read as the reverse complement.
GGTGTCGGCCATGGCCAGTGGCCATCTAGACTTTTATGCTGACGCAACAGCATTCAGTGACCCCCACTTATGTAAGCAGAAAATTGCCGAAGACCGATTTGTAGTCATTGCACGGCGTAACCATCCCGCTTTAAAACAAGGGTTAGACCTCGACACCTATTTACGCTTGGGCCATATCCACGTATCTCACCGTAAGACAGGAGCTGGGCCAATCGATATTGCGCTAGACAAAATAGGTAAGAAAAGAAAAGTCGTCATGCGCGGCCAACATTTTTTGACCGTACCAAGTGCAATAGCCAAAACAGATTTACTAGGTACACTGCCGTATCACTTAGCCAAGCACTATGACATGGCGATTTACGAAATGCCTTTTACTCTCCCTAAAGTGGAATACTATTTATATTGGCATGTCAGTGCAGATCACGATCACGCCCATATCTGGATGCGAGAACAAATAAAAGAAGTGGCGCGCGCCTACCTTCCCGAAAACGAAACAGAAGAAGCCGCGGTATCATAAGCCCACATATCATGTATTGACGTGCTGGTATTCGATGAATCCAGCGCGTACACCCAATACTTTTTAATTTAACTCTTCGTTTTTTTATCTTTTTGCCCCCTAATCACGCGCAGCGTTCATTGCTACTCCCCCTACTTTTTTACAAACGGCGCGTTGCTGGCAACCCCACGCGTTATAAGCACTCCAGCGCATTAGACATGACATAACTTCATGATTTTTTGGCATTAATAAACTCAATCTAAGTTATTATTTAATATACCTATGTATAGGTTTTGCTGTTTTAGCACATACCTAAAACCCGTTTAATTGCTCCCGAACAAACAACAAACAAACACTGACTTCAAACAATACAATCGAGGATTTAACCATGTTGAAAATTGTTAAAACTTCTCTAGCCGCTACTGCACTAACGTTAGCTATGGCTGGTTCTGCTCACGCTGATATCAACGACGCACTTGCCAATATTTGCACAATTGTAAGTGCAAATGACAAAGGCGAACTACGTAAGAAAATCCGTCGCGTAGAGTCTGACTTCCGTCTTAAACTACCTGATTACTACACTGGTATTTCTTGCAACGGAAACAGCCTTATTCGCACGGCCATCGAGAGCAACGCGGTTGATGTAGGTACACTACTTGTGAAAAAAATGCCAAGTAAAGACCTTCAAGCACCAGAGCAAGATGGTAAAACACTCCAAGCATGGATTGCTGAAAACGGCCACCAAGGAAGCCCGATCAGCGAAGAGTTGATGGGTCGTCTGTAAGAATTCGACAAACCATGTCGAGCTAGTTCAACATGGTTGCGGGGTTCCTCCCCTGCATCAAAAGGCGTCTTCGGACGCCTTTTCTCTTTTCTGCCTTTTGATATTCATCCCTCCACTCGTATTAGATTTTTTCGTCAAGCAACAAACTTTCCTTGGGTGTAGATAAAAACACATTAACGTGTACGTTTAGACTTTGTGCATCCATCAAATTTTTATTTATTTTCAAACTATTTATTCCTACTGTGCGATACCCACGCTTTTCCTCCTTACCACAAAAAAAAAGAAAAACCCATATAAATTATAAAGTTAAAACAAAAACCGGATTGCACTACAACACCATAGTTATTAAAAAAAATACCTATGTATCGCCATAACTGTTTTTTGATGTGACTAAATTTTGTTTAATTGATCTCGAACAAACAACAAACAAACACTGACATTAATTAATAAAAACGAGGATTTAACCATGTTGAAAATTGTTAAACTTTCTCTTGCTGCTACTGCTTTGAGTCTAACTTTTGCGGGCAGTGCCCAAGCTGATATTAACGACGCACTAGCGAATATTTGCACAATTGTAAGTGCAGATGACAAAGGTGAACTACGTAAAAAAATTCGCCGCGTAGAGTCTGACTTCCGTCTAAAACTACACGACTACTACACAGGTGTTTCGTGCAATGGCAACAGCCTTATCCGTACAGCAATCGAAAGTAACGCTGTAGATGTAGGTACGCTTTTGGTGAAGAAAATGCCTAGCCGTGACTTACAAGAGCCAGAACAAGACGGTAAGACGTTACAAGCGTGGATTGCTGAAAACGGCTTCCAATCAAGCCCTATCGCAGCAGAACTTGCTGACCGTATCTAAATTATCCATGTAAGAGTTTCAACATGGTTGCAGAGACCACTCTCTGCATTGAAGAAGGCGCCGATTGGCGCCTTTTCTTTTATACTCATATTACTCAAGTTCAGAAAACGTATACGGGCCAAACATAGCTTCTCCCGGCCACGAACGGGTATTAACTACCGTTGCGGCTTTACCTTGTTTCCATTGAGATGCCTCCCAAACACTGCCGGTGCCAATGTACTCAGCAACATAAGGGTATGGATAAACAGGCCTGCTCATATCTGGCAGTGCAGGAATATTGAATGTTTGTCTAGGAGGTCGCTCCCCTCTTGGTTTCGCATTGTGTGCATCAAAATCGGGCTGCCCAAAACGCGACATCTTTGATTGGCTCGCCGTTATCACCGCAAACGGCGCTTGATCTAATTCAACCCATTCAACTATCGCGCTCAACAAGTCGATTTTCGACGGTCCTTGCCCACCGCCACAATGGGCCACTCCGGGCAACAAATACAAACGCTCAAAGCTGTCTACTTTGTCTTTGCCTAATTGACTCACGAGGGCTTGATGGTATGCAACGGTATTGGCCGGAGAGATATGAGGGTCTGACAAGCCGTGCCACATAATAAGCTTATTGCCCGCCTGAGCAAACGCATCTAGCTGTGTATTAGTGGCATCAAGCAAAGTATGACGAGACTGTAACTTCGCCAATGTTGATTCAGAAAAAGACAGATCATTGAGGGTAAGCGCTGGGTTGACTTCGTCAAAAGCGATGTAGCGCATAACAGGCACCGTTGCCATTTCACTCATTAAGTGCCCGTCAGGACTACCGCTCACGTACACACCTTGCCACGCAAGTTCAGACCCATACAAAGGCTGCCCAGCGGTGAGGTAAGTATCCAGTTCTTTATCTTTTGGGCCTTGATAAAAGGCTTTAACCACCGCCACCTCAGACGCCGACAAACACGTATCATCACTATGAGGAGAGTTGCACAGTAAGCTCGCGGGATCGAAGTCACATAACGCCGGCTGACTAATAAGACTGTCTTGTACACCATCGGTAGTGTCACATGCCGCTAAGACGGCTTGATGAAGAAGAGGTAGTTTGTCAGCCGTAAGAATCACTTTACCCTGTTCATCCGTATTCGAACGCGCTTGCCAACCGTGGTACAGCGTATTTTGAACTTGGAACAGCATAGCGGGGGCGCCAGCAATAATGCCATTAAAATCAGAGGGAAAGCGTTGCGCTTCCATCAAAGCTTCACGCCCACCATCAGAACACCCATTAAAATAGCTATAATTGGCAGGCTGCCCATAAAACGCATTGATCATAGCCTTAACTGCAAGCGCAGTTTGATGCTGAGCATTATAGGCAAAATCATTCAACTTCTGCTTTTCTGCCGCCCAGGCGCCATCTCTTCCTGAGTGCCCCATGTCTGTCGCAGCCATGACAAATGCACCGTCGGTCAGTAATTGGCACCCATCTGATGCGCCAGAACGCATAGTTATGTTGCCACACAGTCCACCACAACCAACTTGTAAATAACGTCCCGACCACGAACGCGTGGGTAGTAATACTTGAAAGTTGATTGCCGGTGCCATGGTACCGGAAACGGCGCATACATCGATACCATCACTCGTGGTACCTTCAGCGCTAACAATGCTTCCCTGTGCAAATACCTGCCCTTTAAGATCTTCACAAGCCATCACAGGTAATATACTTTGGCTGGCTAAGTTCGCTGCTGGTGCCGGTTTATCTGTGCAACTAAAAAGCATTAAAAGCGCACAACCAAAACCAAGCCATATTAGGTGTGTTTTCATCCTATTTTTCACCCCATCGTCACTGTAAATAGTTATTAATACTAGCACCACAAAACAATATTACTCATTGATTTACAACAATTTTAATCATTAGCAAATATGATTATTACCAATAGAAAACATTGTGTTACTAACGAATAAAACAAGGGGGCAGATTACCATTTGCATTTCACTGTAAAAGGCATAATCTAAAATTTCAGCACTAACAATCATGGAGCTTCGCTGTGTGCGATAAAGACACCGAACAAGATATTCAACAATATATTGAAAAAAATGCGGCTTTGACCAGAAGAGACTTTAATAAGTTTTTGACAACAGCAGTAGTGGCTTCTGGTTTTGCGCAATTCTCTTTTGCCGAAGAAGCCCTGATGACAAAAGAAGTCATGATTCAAACGCCCGACGGTATCGCCGATTGCTTTTACACTGCCCCAACCCATGGGAAACATCCAGCCGTAGTCTTATGGACGGACATAAAAGGCAGACGGCCGGCCTTTGATCTCATGGGTAAAAGACTGGCCTCAGCCGGCTATTCAGTGCTGGTTGTTAACCCTTTTTACCGCGATGTTAAAGGCGCAGCGCTCCCCGAAGGCATTACATTTCCAGCGCCTGAAGCAAGGGCAATTCTTGGTCCGATGCGCGAAAAACTCACGCAAGACAACACCGTTAGCGACAACCGAGCATTCTTTCACTTTTTAGACCAACAAGCAGGCTCTGATACCTCAAAGCCTGGGGCAGTACTGGGTTATTGTATGAGTGGCGCTTTTGCGATGTGGGCAGCCGCTGCCTTACCTGAGCGAGTGGGCGCCATTGCCACATTCCATGGCGGAGGGCTAGCCACAGCTAAATCTGACAGCCCTCACCTCACCGTGCGCCAAACTAAAGCGCTGGCCTTACATGCCGTAGCTGAAAATGACAATGAACGCTCCCCCGACATGGTACCTATGTTAATTGAAGCCTATCAGCAAGCTGATTTGTATGCAGATATTAAAGTATATGAGGGAACACTACACGGCTGGACACCACCAGATTCGCGCGTATATAACGAAAAACAAGCGGATAAAGCATGGCATGCCATGCTGGGTGTGTTTAAACGCGCTGGAGTTATTTAACCCGTATTAAGCGGATACGCAAAAGGGCCTTTCATATGATGTGGCCCTTCAATTTTGCAACGCTATGCGCTTCACGCTCCTAAGGCTAGTCGAAGGCAAATAAAGCTTCTGGCATACTCATCACATTGTCTGCACCAGAGCGAATCGCTGATACTAACGATCGCGTGCGAGGTAACAAACGGTCAAAGTAAAAGCCTGCCGTGATCACTTTGGCTTGATAAAAACCGTTTTCTGCATCGCTCTCCAGTTTTTGAAGTGCAACCGCTGCCGACTTTAACCACATATAACCAACAATCACGTAGCCAGCGTACATGAGGTAATCTACTGATGCTGCCCCTAACTCGTCAGGGTTACTCATGGCGGCTTTACCTATTTCGCCGGTAATCTGTTGCCATTCGTCTAAGTGTTGCTCAAGGGCATTACACCAAGGCGCCAGTTGATTAACGTCTCGTACCTGCTTGCAAAAGCTGCGTACCTCAGACACAAAAACATTGAGCAACTCACCTTTTGAGCCCATGATTTTGCGCGCTAACAAATCCATTGCTTGAATTCCGGTTGTCCCTTCATACAAGGTACAAATACGGGTATCACGAACAAGCTGCTCCATGCCCCACTCCTGAATATAGCCATGACCGCCATATACCTGAATCCCGTAACTTGTCGCTTCTTGCGCAGTTTCGGTGATAAACGCTTTAACCACAGGCGTTAATAGGGCGAGTTTAGCTTCAGCCTCCGCTTTTTTGGCTCCATCATCTGAATACAAACTCACATCGACTAATTGAGTACAGTACGTCGTAAGCACCCGATTTCCTTCAGCCAACGCTTTTTGCGTTAGCAACATACGACGCACATCGGGGTGCACTAATATAGGATCTGCTGGGCCTGCCGCATTTTTAGGCCCGGTTAATGACCGAAACTGCAAACGGTCTTTCGCGTATCGCAATGCCCCCTGATACGCGGCATCGGTAGAGGCTAACCCTTCTAAACCCACGCCAATACGCGCCATATTCATAAAGGTGAACATGCAATGTAACCCGCGATTTACTTCACCTATCAAGTAACCTGTCGCACCATCAAAGTTCATAACACAGGTGGCGCTGCCTTTAATTCCCATTTTGTGCTCAAGAGAGCCACAAGATACCGCGTTTGGATCACCCAATTCTCCCGTTTCCGACACGTTAATTTTGGGCACAATAAACAGCGAGATACCTTTAGTACCAGAAGGAGCATCAGGCAATCGTGCCAATACAATATGGATAATATTGTCTGACATGTCGTGCTCACCGGCTGAAATAAAAATTTTGGTTCCCGTAATCGCATAGCTACCATCGCCTTGCGGCTCGGCCTTACATTTCAACATACCTAGGTCTGAACCACAGTGAGGCTCGGTTAAACACATAGTCCCTGTCCATTCACCAGAAATCAGCGGAGGTAGAAAACGTTGTTGCTGTTCGTCGGTACCGTGCATTTTCAAGGTTTCCATACACCCTTGACTCAAACCAGGGTACATTGCCCACGCGTGATTCGCCGCAGAAAACCATTCGGCCACCGAGGTTGCCAACGAATACGGCAGTGCCTGACCGCCGAACGCTTCGGGGTGCGCCATCGACGGCCATCCGCCTTCTACATATTGCGCGTAAGCCTCTTTAAAACCATCTGGGGTTGTCACTTTGCCGTCCTGCCACTGACACCCCTGCTCGTCACCAATTTTGTTCAACGGAGCCAACACTTGCTCACTAAACTTCCCCGCCTCGGCAAAAATGGCACTGACCAAGTCTTCATCCAATTCGCTAAATCCCAATGCTTGATAATGGCTAGCAAAATCTAGCAACTCGCTATGTACAAACGTGACATCTTTTATTGGGGCCCGGTAATCTTGCATCGGTCTTATCCTTTGTTCTATTGGAGTCATGGCGTTGACAGACATTGTTCCATCAACTTAACGTTAACAGAATGTTAGGTCAGACCAGTAAATCAGTGAAGTTTATTGGTTTTATAAATATTTATTCATTATCTGAATAATTAGCGCTGAACGACTGTTCAAACAATCCATCACCGCTTTGATGAAAGTACGCGAATACAAAAGTATGAAAAAATATACGCGTGTATTAGTGCAAGGCTACCAACTAGCGTGTCTATTGGCTTTAATATCTTTGAACAGAGGAATGACCATGTTGAAAAAGATCATTACAGCCGTTTTATTCAGTAGTGTAGTAAATACTGCTGCGAGCGCGTCTGAGTTGAAAGTGAACTCATCGTGTGACCTAACAAAAACAAGCCAAACCATCGAAAAAAAGAATCGCGGTAATGCCGATGCACTACCACGACTTTCTCAGCTACCTATGCAGCATTGTAACGATGCGAACGAAGTGAATGCTGAGCACCTAACACAGAAATCTATGCGCTTGTTACCAACTGGAAGTAGTGTGATCCGCAACCGTGGTACGGTTGTATCAACTTACTGGCAGTAACCCAGTTCAACATGGTATGCGATGACTTATCGCATTTTGACGGCACACAAATTTGTGTGCCGTTTTTTCGTTTAGGGCACTAACACCATTTTGCCTTTCACCTTGCGCGTCATCACTTTTTCTAACGCTTCCTGAGCGCGAGAGAGCGGCAAGGCTTCGTCTACAACTACCTTCACTTTATCCGCAACATACCAAGCCAGTAATTCCTGCATATTTTGAGCAAAGGCTTTTGGATCTTTACGCGTAAACGTGCCCCAAAATACGCCTACAACCGAATAGCCCTTCACCAATGTGAGATTCACGGGTAACTTGGGTATTTCTCCACCGGCAAACCCGATCACGAGTAAGCGCCCCTCCCAAGCCATACTGCGACTACATGCATGAAAAGCATCACCACCTACGCATTCATACACTACGTCGACACCTCGCCCTTCGGTAACGACTTTAAGGGTTTCTTTGAGGTCTTGCTCGGTATAATTGATCAAAACATCAGCCCCATGTTCTTTGGCTAATTGCAGCTTTTCTTCGCTCGAACACACCGCAATAACACGCGCTCCCATCTGCTTGCCAATTTGCACGGCTGCTAACCCAGTTCCGCCAGCGGCGCCGGTGACAACAAGGGTTTCACCGGGTTGTAGTTTCGCACGCTGCTTTAAGGCGTGATGTGCGGTAGCATGAGCGGTAACCAATGCCGCCGCCTCTTGCGAAGGAATACTCCCGGGCAAAGGCATGATGCGCTGAGCATCTACGGCTATCTTTTGCGCATAACCACCTAAAGGGTTCACCGAAATCACGCGTTGGCCGATGAGCTGGCTGTCTACACCGTCTCCCACCGCACTAATGGTGCCGGCAACTTCACTACCGGGAATAAAAGGGAAGTCGGGCTGCATTTGATACAAGCCTTGAACCAACAACCCATCGGGGTAGTTTACGCCACAAGCTTCCACATCAATCAGCACTTGTCCTGCTTGTGGTGTGGGGTCAGAAACGTCTTCAACGCACAACGACGACAAAGGGCCAAACTCATGGCAAACTATTGCTTTCATGTTGTTATCCTTCTTTAATCAATTCATTCGCTTGTATGGCCATGGGTTTAATCATGGCTTCGAGTTTTACTGCACGATCATTTGAAGCATTACCTTCCATACCGCGCTTCACCACGCCTTGAACAATAGCCAACAGGCGGAAAAAACTGAACGCAACATAAAAAGGCCAGTTTTGAATCGGTGGAATACCACGGCGCTCACAATACAACGCAACGTACTCTCGTTCAGAGGGAAGTCCCAAAGCTTTAGGATCAAGCCCACCTAACCCCGACACATTGGGTAAATTTGATGGTAAGCGCCACTGCATACATTGATAGGCTAAATCGGCGATAGGATGCCCCAAGGTACTCAACTCCCAATCCAGTATGGCTTTAATCGATAAGGTGTCGTTGTCGCCTTGCTCAAAAATCATATTATCGAGCCTAAAATCACCATGCACGATGGAAACTTGCCCGTCATCTTCAGGTATATGTTGTTGAAGGTAATCGATAAGTGATTCGACTTCGGGTATGTCACGAGTTTGCGACAAGCGATACTGTTTGGTCCATCGCCCAACTTGTCTTTCAAAATAATTACCAGGCTTGCCGTAATCAGCCAAACCCGCGGCTTCAACGTCTACACTGTGCAAAGCCGCCAAAACTTGATTCATTACGTCATACGCATTGGCTCGTTGGGCATTGTTTAATTCGGGTAAGGCGGCTTTCCAAAAGATATCGCCTTGGATGTATTCCATCACATAAAACTGGCTTCCCAACACATCAGTATCTGTGCACAAGTGCAATACCTTAGGCACAGGCACGGCAGTATCGGCTAAAGCGCGCATCACACGGTATTCACGGTCCACGGCATGGGCAGATTTGAGCAGCTTACCGGGAGGCTGTCGGCGCAAGACATATTTGCCACTTTCTGTCTCAAGCAAAAAAGTCGGGTTCGACTGGCCACCCGCAAACTTGGTGGCTTCAACGAGCTTACCCAATGGCAAGTGTTCGTCAAAGTAGTGTTGCAACAAGGGTAAATCCAATTGCATGGTACTCATTGCTCCCCCTACTTCGCCGTTTCAGCGATGAGGTTACGACCCAGTTGCATCATATGAACTTGGTCTGGGCCATCCGCCAAGCGAATGGTTCTGGCATAGGCATACATGGCCGACAAAACGGTATCTTGGCTTGTGCCCATAGCGCCATGCATTTGAATACTCTCGTCAATAACTTTACAGGCCATACGTGGCGCAACAATTTTAATTGCCGCGATGAGGTCTCTCGCCACCTTATTACCAAAGCGATCCATCTTGTCTGCCGCTTTCAAAGTTAATAAACGCGCTTGCTCGATATCACAATACATCTGGGCGATAGATTCACGTACCGACTGTTGTTTACTCAAAGGTTTACCAAATGCGATACGGTCTTCCACCCGTTGACACGCTAAGTCGAGTGCTCGCTGGGCGCATCCGATCAAGCGCATACAATGGTGAATACGGCCCGGACCTAAACGCCCTTGCGCGATAGCAAACCCCTGACCTTCACCAACCAAAAGGTGACTGGCTGGCACGCGCACATTGTCGAACAACACTTCCGCGTGACCAATTGGCTCATCGAGATAGCCCATAGCTGCCATAGGACGCACTACCGTTACACCCGGCGTGTTCATTGGCACCAATATTTGCGACTGTTGCGCATGCTTGGGCGCATTCACGTCGGTTTTCCCCATCACCACCATAATCTGGCAATTACTGTTCATCGCACCACTGGTGTACCACTTTCGGCCATTGATCACGTAGTCATCGCCATCACGCACAATCGCTGTTTCAATATTGGTCGCGTCACTACTGGCAACAGCGGGTTCCGTCATGGCAAACGCCGAGCGGATCTCACCGTTTAACAGCGGCTCCAGCCATTGCTTTTTCTGCTCTTGGTTGCCGTATTTGGCCAGCACTTCCATATTGCCGGTGTCGGGCGCACTACAATTAAATACTTCTGCACTGAAAGTCACACGCCCCATTAGCTCGCACAAGGGCGCGTATTCCAAGTTCGTTAATCCTGCACCATAGGGCGCGTATTCTTTGGTTAAAAACAAGTTCCACAAACCCGCATCTTTGGCCTTTTGTTTTAACTCATGCATCAAAGGCAGTGTGGTCCATTTGTCCTCTGCGTTTTCCACCGCTTCGATATATTCCTTTTCGATGGGGAAAATATGCGCCTGCATAAAGTTGTCTACTTGCTCGATAAGCGCTTGTGTTTTGTCACTGTATTCGAAGTCCATAACGTTACTCCAGATTAACTGTAGGTAATGGCATGCTGGCGCGAAGGCTGGTCCAGATGCGGAATATTATTAAAACTACCGAGCTGCGCGCGTTCGCGATTTACGAACAACTCTGCAAAGCTGGCATTGCGAATTTGTAAATTGACATTGATAACAGACGCAGCCGGATAATCGAGCATCAACCCCATCATCATGGCCATTGCCCCACCTGAACTCACCACCAGTTGAGTGCCTTTTTGTTGTTGAATGGCAATCAGCGCATCAGTGACACGGTGTTTAAAATGGTCCCAGGTCTCGTCAATACCTTGGGTATCTAACACACCCGCTGCCCACGCCAACATGGCTTGACGTAGCAACCGATAGTAAGCTTCTCGGGGGGCATTGGCTGTAACTGCCTGAGATGGGTTAACGCTGATAAAGGCGTTGGCAACCGATTGAAAATTAAATTCATTTAAACCCGTGTGAACAGAAAACTCATGGTGATAATCTCCGCCGCGACAGATGCCTTGGGCGGTTTCTTGGTGACGCACCATATCGCCACACCATACGGCGTCAAAGGCTTGGTTGCGCTCTCGGAAGTACTCGCCTAACCATAGCGCTTGTTGATGCCCAACATCGCTCAATTTATCGTAATTATCTGCGCCAAAGGAGGCTTGTCCATGCCTCACGAGATACACTTTTCCCATTACGCCCTTCCACTTGTAACAACAATGTTAACCATAGTAGAAAAAATTAACGCATAAGTTTAATTGATAAGGTGAATGAGTTTAGATTCAGAAAAACTATAGTTTGACGGGTAAAATCTTTGCGCTCGCGCAAAACAACAGGCCGAGAGACTTACAATTCGATACATTTTTGACGAATATCGTTATGATACTGTCATTAATTTACGTTAACGTAAGCTTAAAAATAGCCCCATGCCTTGGGCACCAATAAAAATAACTATCTTTAGTCACTAGCTTTTTGCACGGAATTTGGATACATCCCATGCTTAGATCCCCACGTTCTTTTCACGTTAAATCTCTTTCAACACCACTCACCGCAATTGCGCTGTGCTGTGCGAGCCACGTGAGCCTTGCGCAAACATCAAATAACCAACTTGAAACCATTGAAGTTACGGCCCAAAAGCGCACACAGAATTTACAAGAAGTGCCTATCGCGGTAACCGCTTTAAGTGGTCGTGATTTAGAAGAAACCGTGTCTTTCGACCTCTATGATTTACAAGGTTACGTACCTGCGTTCCAGGCTTTTCAAAGTCAAAGTGCCACCAACTCAGGTTTTTCTATTCGCGGCATTGGGACTTCCACCCAAAACTTTGGCTTTGAGTCTTCAGTCGGCCTCTATGTCGATGGTGTATATCGCCCTCGTCAAAACTCAGTGATCAACGATTTGGTCGATGTTGAAGCGGTAGAAGTACTACGTGGCCCACAAGGCACCTTGTTCGGTAAAAACACCCCTTCTGGGGCAGTGGTAATGCGAACCAAAGCTCCCAGTTTTGAAAATGGCGATGGGTTTGTGCGAGTTACAGTAGGTAATTACAATTTGCTCAACCTCGCGGCGGCTAGTTCATTCAACGCCATCGACAACGTACTGGCACTGCGCTTTTCCGGATTTACCTCAAACCGAGACGGCTGGGTAGACGATGTATACCTAGGCGATAACACCTTAAATAACCGTGACCGTTCGGGCTTTAGAGCGCAAGCGCTTTATACCCCGACAGATAATTTGTCTGTGAGAGTGATTGCCGATTACGCTGAACTCAATGAACATTGCTGCGCCGCATTAACCTGGCAAGACAATCGCGAAGCGAATGAAATTGAAGGGAAATACGGCACTGATGCATTGTTAATGTCGCCGTTGCTCAATGCAACACTGTTCACGCGCGACGACTTTTATGACTTTAAAACCGCCTTAAGCCAACTGCCAACATCAAAAATGGAAGATCGCGGCCTTTCAGCTGAAGTTAACTGGCAACTTACTCACGACTGGTCACTTGTGAGTATTTCAGCACTGCGAGCTTTTGATAGTTACGATGAAATCGATTCAGATTTCACTAATGCCAACCTCCTGACCACAATAAACGACGCCGAGCAGCGCAGTACGTCTCAAGAGCTGCGTTTACATTACGACGGTGATAACGTGCGGGCGATTTTTGGCGGCTTTTATTTTCATCAAGCGTTAGACCTTAACTTTACTATGCGCATTGGCGATACTTTCCCTACTTTTTTCGCTGCCAGTGCCGCAGAAATTCAGCCTCTTGTAGACGGTATCAATCAACTGAGTAATGCTACCGGCGGGCTGATCGCGCCTGCCGCAACAGCAACGCCAGCAAACACCGACTTTTTTCACTCGGCTGACCAATCACAAAACAGCTATGCACTGTTTGCTCAAAGCGACTGGGAATTGGCCGAAAACATGACCCTAACCACGGGCATACGCTATACGTGGGAAGACAAAACCCTCACCGGTCGCTATACCGAGCAAGGGCCTGGTATTAATGGCATGTCGTCAGATAGGTCACAATGGCCCAACCCTACTGCTGCAGCGACTGCCCTTTATAATGCGGCTGCTGCACTGGGCAACGGTCAACTACCTAGCAATAGCGACTTAGCAGCTTTAGCTCCATTTCAATCGGCTGGCTGGGGGTTCTATTTCTTAGACACGTCATCTATTCGCCCACGTCCTGATTTAGACGAGAAGCTAGAAGACGAACAAATTACCGGTACGGTAAAACTGAGTTATCAACCCAGTGCAACCCAATTGTGGTATGCCAGTTGGGGCACGGGGTTCAAATCTGGAGGTATTAACACCGACAGAATTTCACCTGAGCTAGACCCAGTGTTCGATGCAGAAACCACTGAAAGTATCGAAGTGGGAATGAAACAAGAATGGCAAGCGTATAATCTGCGACTCAATGTCGCAGGCCACTACACCACATTAGACGATTATCAAGCCACCACTTTTACAGGTAGTGGGTTTAACTTACAAAATGCTGGTAGCATCAATACCAAAGGGGTCGAAGTGGAGCTAACTTGGTATCCCTTCGCAGATACTCTAGTACACGCCTCTTTTATGCGTAACCTTGCGTACTTTGACAAATTTGAAAAAGGAACCTGTTGGGTTGCATACACGTGGCACACAGGTGTACAAGACCCAGGACAGGCAGATGGCGCAGCCTATTGTTCACGCAGTGGTGATCGCTTAGGTTTTGAACCACAAACCACCTTCGCATTAAACCTACAACAAACTATCGAACTGTTTGGTAGCCAACATGTGTTATCAGCAGATTACCAATATACCGGTGACATTTTATTAGACGATAGTAACGACCCATACAAAAAAGCAGACAGCTTCAGCCTACTTAACGTGCGCTGGCAGTGGATGTTAGAGGAATACGACGCAGATATCACTTTTTGGGCACGCAATGCCCTAAACGAGGAATACGTGGCTAAAAACGGCTTTGATGTACCCGTACAAAAAGGCAAAATTATGGCCTATCCCGGTATGCCTCGAACATATGGCATTACCCTCAACAAGCGTTTCTAGCGCTGTTGCGAACAAGCCAAGCCTCGTTAGTAGCAAACGGGGTTTGGTTTCCTCTATTCATTTGAACAAGATCAATACCCGACAATAAAAACCGCGTTACTCTGTTGCCCATACGCCATCTAATCGGGAATTGAGCATGACCCCTACGCCCTTAACTCATCATTTTTTTGATAGCGCACTACTCAAAAAATACAATATTAATGGTCCGCGCTACACCTCTTACCCTACAGCATTGGAATTTCACGACGGCGTAGATGACACCCTGTTAGCCAAAGCGAGTGCAGATAGTCAGGCGACTGGATTATCGCTATATATCCACATCCCCTTTTGCCATAGTTTGTGTTACTACTGTGGTTGCAACAAAATTGTGACCCGTCACCCCGAAAAAGCAGACAAATATCTGGATTATCTCGCACGAGAAATCGCTTATCGCGCTCCCCACTTTGCTCACTTGCCGGTACAACAAATCCATTTAGGTGGCGGCACGCCTAGCTTTTTATCCGATGAACAACAAAGCCGTTTGATTGCGATGCTCAAGCAACATTTCCGCTTTGTTGAAGCGCCAGAGATGAGTATTGAAATTGACCCTCGCACTGTTGACTTAGCCTATTTGGATACGCTTGCGGCACTAGGGTTTAACCGCCTCAGTATCGGCTTGCAAGACACAGATTACGGGGTGCAGGAAGCTATCAATCGCGTACAAAGCACGCAACATATTGCCGACCTAGCCAACTACGCCCGTGATATTGGCTTTCGTTCAGTGAACCTTGATTTAATCTACGGCCTACCGCACCAAACGTTGTCGTCGTTTTCCACCACGTTAGCGGCGGTAAAAGCGATATCACCAGAGCGTATTTCACTGTTTAGCTATGCCCATTTACCCAGCCGCTTTGCCGCCCAACGGAAAATTCGAGACGAATGGTTACCCACCGCAGAAGATAAACTCGCGTTGATGAAGTTAGCCATGACAAGCTTAACGCAAGTAGGATACGACCTGATCGGTATGGACCACTTTGCCAAACCCGACGATGAACTGGCTGTTGCTCAGCGCAAGGGCTATTTACATCGCAATTTCCAAGGCTACACCACGCAAGGTGACTTAGACTTACTGGCCTTGGGTGTGTCTTCAATCAGTGCGGTGAATAATGTTTATGCACAAAACCCTAAGACATTGAACGACTACTACAGCGCCATAGACGCAAAACAAAACATCACGGTAAAGGGCGCTGTATTAGATAAAGATGACATGATACGTCGTGACGTGATCCAAACCCTGATGTGTAATTTGCATCTCGACATGAAGGCAATAGAACAAACATATCAGATTTGTTTTACTGATTACTTCGCAGAAGACTTAGCGAGACTTGCGCCTTATATCCAAGACCAATTAGTCACAGTATCAAACAACAGTATTCAGGTTGCGCCCAAAGCCCGCCTGCTTATCCGTATGATATGCATGGCGTTTGACGCCTATCTGGCACAAAACTTAAACCAGCAACGTTACTCACGCGTGATCTAATTTGAACCGGGCAGTGACAGACTGCCCGAGAGTTAACTGCATTCGCTCTAACGACAAACGACTAATCAGGGAATACAAGGGTTGGTCCCCCACGGTCAGTGTCACCAGAGCTTGATGTTCAGACACCAAAGCGATGGTCTCAATAGTCGCTTGTAACGCATTTAACATCGACGACTCATGCCCTGTGTGCAAATCAAGGCTAACGGCGTCTGCATTCACTTTCACATGCACCTTTTCACCCACGCGTACAGGGTTGGCAACGTACAGAGTCTGTTGCGCCACAACACATTGCATTAGCCCATATTCAGCGTCTGTTTGATTGTTGTCACAAAGAGTGCCGGTAAGTACGCTAAAACGCGGTACTGTATGCTGGCTTTGGTATTGGGCAACTAAGGCTTGTGCGTGACCTGAGTGCTCAATTTTACCACCAGATAACACCACAGCCTGATCACAATACAACGCTATATCAGCAAGCTGATGCGACACCATCACTACTTTAAACAATCCCGCGTCAACATAATGCCTTAGCCTAGCGAGAATACGCTGACTCATTGCACTGTCCATTGCGCTTGTGGCTTCATCTAACAATAACCATCGCGGCGCGGCTAATATGCCTCTGGCCAGTGCCACGCGTTGCGCCTCTCCACCTGACAGCGTAAACACCGACTTTTCGAGCAAATGCGCACACTCGCACACCTCTGCTACTTGATGCAGTGTGGGTTGTATTTCGCCTTTTGCTAATTCCCTGCTTTTAACGCTGGGCCGGTTGCGCGCAAAATCGGTAGCAAGCGCCAGGTTATCGCGCACGTTGAGATGCGGGAACAAGACCGGTGTTTGGTACAATAAGTGTATTTCTCCCGCTTTGGCTTGAAGCTCCCTAAGGTCGTTACCATCCCATTGGCCTTGGGCTTCAATTGCAGTTGTACAAGAAAGCACGCTTAACAAACTGGACTTTCCCGCACCTGAAGGTCCAGTGATACCCAACATGTCACACGGTGAATTAAACCGTATATCTACGTCTATCGGCACAGGCTCGTTGGCCTGAATACGCAACGACAGACTCATTTAAACACCGCCCCACCACCTGCGAAAGGTTGGCTATTTTGCTGGCGTCGATTAAGGCGAAATATCAGCACCAATAACGCCAATGACATCCCAACCAAGACAAGAGCAAGTTGATGTGCGTGGTCGTACTCTATTGCTTCTACGTGTTCAAATAGGCTGATAGATACCACTTTGGTTTCGCCTGGTATATTGCCGCCAATCATTAACACCACACCAAATTCGCCAATCGTGTGGGCAAATGCCAGCACAAAAGCGGTCAAAAAATGCGGCATGTTTATAGGCATGAAGACACGAGTAAAGACAGCACGTTTAGGCATTGCCAACATGTTAGCAACCACCAAATAACGTCGGTTGAATTGTCGAAAACCTGATATCAAAGGCTGCACAGCGAAAGGTAACGAATACACCATTGACCCCATCACCAAGGCTTCGAAACTGAATGCCAGTTGTGTGCCCGTCACCGAAAACCAAGTTTGACCAATAACACCTGAAGGCGCAAAAGCAATTAACAAATAAAAACCAAGCACGGTAGGAGGCAGCACCAAGGGTAAAGCCACCACCGCTTGCACCACATCAGCAATCGGGTGGCGCCATTTGTGTAACGCCCAAGCTAAAGGTATTGCTACCACGAGCAATAACAGACTACTCACTAACGCTAGTTTTAACGTAAGCAGTAACGCCTGAACATCCCCTGCACTCAAAGGGCCTCACCCCTCGTTTGTGAGGTTTGGGTATCGTGTTCTTTCGAATCACTGGTGGCCGCATTAACGTTAGCTGGTGCCACTGCGCTATACCCCCATGAAGACAATTGAGCTTGCTGCGCTTTAGCTAACACAAAGTGAATAAAATCTTGCGCGATGTCTGGTGATGCCGCGTTACTCATTAGGGCGAGTTTTTGCACTATCGGCGTGTGAAAGGACGCAGGCACTAAGGTGCCTTTGTTGTCGGTTTGCGCAACCAATGAATAAGCCACTAGCGCGAGGTCAACATTCCCTGTAGTAAAATATTGATAGGTTTGTAATACGTTACTACCCATTACTATTTGAGGTGCGCTTTGATCCCACACGCCCAATGAGCTCAACAATTCCTTCGCGGCCGCGCCGTAAGGAGCGAGTTTCGGATTAGCAATAGCGAGTTTACGGCCGGCTTGCAGGGCTGCCATATTAGACAACTCACTCAGTGCTGGTGAAGGGTTTTTCGCATCCAGTAACACTAATCGCCCCAACGCGTACGGTTGAACACTGCCGGCGACAGCCAACCCGCGTTCCGCCAACAACATGGGCCGTTGACTATCGGCGGAAAAAAACACATCAAACGGCGCACCATGAGAAATTTGTGCAAACAATGCGCCACTGGAGCCAACCACCACATTCACCTTATTACCGGTTTTTGCCTCAAACTGGGTCGCCAGTGTTTGTGCTGGTTTGGCGAAGTTTGCCGCCACAGCAATACGCAGTGCTTTAGCCTGTGCACATGCACCAGACAAGAGTAATGTGGCAACGAGAAGTATCTTTATCCAAGATTTAATCATCAGTATTCTTTTTCTCTGCTTAACGTTTAGATGGCAACCAAGACATTGCCGCGAGCGCGTCAGATTCTTTCGCTGCGACCCATTCTGCCTCACCATTTTGCCATTCTTTCTTCCACAACGGCACAGACTGTTTGAGCATATCCATCACAAAACACGCGGCGTCAAATGCCGCTTTACGATGGTGAGCCGCCACGCCAACCCAAACAATTTGTTCGTGATTCGCAATACGCCCAATACGATGCACAATACTCACGTTGAGCACGGCAAATTGAGATTGCGCATTTGCCGCCAGCTGCGTTAATGCGTGTTCGGTCATACCGGGATAGTGTTCTAATTCTATCCCTTCAATATTGCCTTGTTGGTTGTAATCTCTTACCAAGCCAGTAAACGTAACTATCGCCCCAGCATTAGGCTGTGCCTGACGCACTTGGTCATAGAGAGTTTGTTGACAAAAATCCTGTGATTGTACCGCGATCATCAGCTCACCCGCCCGTAACCGGTGGGAAAAACGCCACTTCATCGCCGCTTTTTACTGGGTGAGTGGCATCAACCAAGGCTTGATTACAGGCCATAAGCAAATTATCGCCCAGCGCCTGTTGCCACACATCTCCTTGCTGACGCAATGTGTCGAGCACACTCGCCATTGTTTCATTGTCTTGAACAGCAAGAGACACCTCTGCTGTGTTAACTTGCTCGCGTACTTGGGCGAAAAATTTCACGGTTATCATGTTAATTCTCAGCTTGCCAGTGACCCGTTTTGCCACCTTTTTTATCGAGGACTTTTACGTCGGAAATGACCATAGCAGGGTCTAATGCCTTGCACATATCAAACAAGGTTAACAAAGCAATATTGGCGCCAGTTAACGCTTCCATTTCTACGCCCGTTTTCCCGCTGAGTTTACAGTAACAATTCACGTAAATAGCCCGATTCGCATCATCGATAGAAAAAGAAATATCAACTTTGCTCAATGCCAACGGGTGACACAAAGGGATTAGATCAGCACAACGCTTGGCTCCTTGAATACCCGCAATACGCGCTACGGCGTATACATCACCTTTTGCAACCTGTTCATTTTGTATGGCTGAGAACGCGGCATCATTCATACTGATTTTACCTTGTGCGGTAGCTTCGCGCACAGTCACGGCCTTGTCAGACACGTCCACCATGTTTGCTTCGCCTGCGGCATTCAGATGAGAAAAGCCCATTAAAGATCTCCCACCAAATGGGCAACAAAGTTACATGGCTTATAAGTACTGTCGAGTTGAGAGGCGATAATCTTCTCCCACCCTGTTCGACATGCGCCGGTTGAACCTGGCAAACAAAACACAACCGTTTTATTGGCAAAACCCGCAATCGCTCGAGATTGAATCGTTGATGTACCGATTTCCTCATAGCTCAATTGACGAAATAACTCACCAAAGCCATCCACCTCTTTGTCGAATAACACTGAGAGTGCTTCTGGCGTTGAATCGCGATGGGTAAACCCCGTTCCGCCCGTTACCAATACCGCGTGAATGTTGGCGTCGGCAATCCACCCAGACACCACAGCACGTTGTTGGTAAATATCGTCTTTCACCAAGTCTCTTGCGGCAACCTGATGGCCCGCAGACTCCGCTGCATGTTGTAAAAAGTCACCTGACGTATCGGTGTCGAGTGTACGGGTATCTGAAATAGTGAGAATGGCTATATTTAATGCAATAGAAGAGCTCGACATATGCGTTCCTGATATCTGCTTGTGACTTGATTGATGCCCATCATCGGCGTTTACTCGATTTAGCAAGCCCGATACGTGCAATTTTATACTGATTGGGTATAGTGCTGGCTATATTAAGACATGTCAGAGTATAGAGCCAGCGAGCTTTATAACCTATTGATACAACTCATACTTAGCTGTAATGGTACAGACTATTCAGCGAAGTTCAGCGTGTATATTGAAGAGAGCACTATGCCAGAATCTTTAACCGTGAAGCAAGCCATGCGCTACAACCGACAAATTGTGTTGCCGCAAATTGATTTAGACGGTCAAGAAGCCATACGTGCCGCCTCAATTCTCATCGTTGGTGTGGGTGGATTAGGCACAGCAGCAAGTTTGTCTCTGTGCGGCGCGGGGGTTGGCAAACTTACGTTGGTGGATGATGATTGCGTAGAGCTGCACAACTTACCACGGCAAACCTTATTCACCGAAAGCCAAGTGGGCATGAAAAAAGTCAACGCCGCCCGAGATAACTTACTGGCACGAAACAATGAATGTCAGGTATCGGTTATAACCTCTCGACTCAACAAGCAAGCCTTGTCGGAGTTAGTTGAGCAACACACTTTAGTATTGGATTGCACCGACAATGTACCTTCACGTCAAGCCCTCAATCAAGCCTGTTACGCCGCCAATACGCCACTAATTATTGGCGCTGCTATTCGTTTTGAAGGGCAACTGATGGTCGTGGAGCCCAAACTAAATACCGCCTGTTACGGTTGCGTAAGTCAACTGTTCAAGCCAGAAACCTTGTCTTGTACAGAGGCTGGTATACTCGCGCCAGTTGTGACTATGGTCGGCACCTATCAGTCGCTATTGGCTCTGCAATATCTCACGCAACCAGAGCGCTTGCCGGTGAATACGTTAATGATGTTTGATGCGGGCGCACATCAGTGGCAACATTTTGCATTAACTCCCTCACAAACCTGCACGGTTTGTCAGCAATAATAAAGATATGACAATGAAAACACAGGTAACTAAACAGTATTTAGTGGTCGCGCAAAATGCCTCTGGCCGCAATATGAACGTACCTATTTATCGTTTTAAAGGGCCTCGCCCGGGCCCCAAAGTGTATATTCAAAGTTCGATTCACGGCGCGGAAGTACAAGGTAACGTGGTAATTCACCAACTGATCAAATCACTGCAGCAGCTCGATATCTGCGGCGAAATTGTATTAGTGCCAAACTGCAACCCTATCGGCACCAACATCAAGGCCGGAGAATACACCTTAGGTCGATTCGACCCCGTCAACGGTACTAACTGGAATCGCGGGTATTTTTATGACCAAAGTAAAGTGCAGGACTTTGCCGAGAGAGTTACACCAGAAGAATCTGTCGACTCAATTAAGCTTCGTTTTCGCGAATTTTGGCGCCAATGCATCTCAGAGCGCCTCGCTCAACCCTGGGGATTGGGTTTAGCAAATCAACTCAACCTTAAACTACAGCAAATGGCGGTTGATGCAGATTATGTACTCGATTTGCACAATGGTCCTGTATCTACCCGTCATATCTATATTCCAGAATACGCCAAAGCGTCGGCCACATTGTTTAATTTCCCTCATTGTATTTTTATTCCCAACGTATTTGCCGGCGCATTGGACGAAGCCACATTTTGTCCGTGGTGGACGTTGCAAGATGCGCTCAGTGCACGCTTTGGTCGATCAGTGAATTTTGACGTAGAAGCGTTCACACTAGAAATGGGCAGTCAGGAAGTCATAGAATTTGGTGAAGGGAAAATAGACGCACAGAGTGTACTGAGCTATTTAACAGCAAAAGGCGCGGTAACAAACAGTGGTATATCTCCCGCAACTATGCACCGTATTGGGGTGTATTTACAACACTACAAAACGCTGTTTACCCAGTGGGGAGGCATGGTGGAATATTGCGCTAAACCCGGCCAACACGTGAAGAAAGGCGAACGACTGGCTCGAGTACTCAACATCGATGAACTCGACAACGACAACGCCACCCATGACGTGATCGCACCTTGTGATCTTATCCCGATGTTACACTTTCCTTCAGCTTCGGTGTTAAGCGGAACTCAATTGTATAAATGTTTCACCGAGTATTTCGACATTACCTCACCCGAGTAATGACGTGTAGATAAAAAAAGCCGGTAAGGCAATCGCATAACCGGCTTTATGTTGTTCACGAAAAGTTTAAATTGGCGAACCAGGTGGCATAGGTGCAACGTCGAAAAACGCTGGCCAGGCACCGGTTTCCCAATACGTCTCAAAGTGTTTCTCTAACACGCGGTTACCCGGAATATCATCTTCATCATCCAACCACTCGGTAAAGTCGAGTAGTACGTCTTCAATAGACACTTTCACTTCGGGAGCCAAGGTATCGTTACTCAATGATTTCATCACGCTATTCAGGGCGACGAGTTGCAAACGCTTGGCCAGTATTGACGGCTTGCTCTTTGCTTTAAAGAAATGCTGTGACAATATCGAATGCACCAATTGTGCAGGTGAAGGCACTTGGCTGTTATGGTCGTGTTGCCACGCCAAACGGTTGAGTTTTTCAGGGTGCAATAGCAACGACAAGCTATATCCTGCCGCCGCTTCTGCCGCCGAAGCGGGATCAAATACTCGGCCTGTTCGCCCTTTAAAATGCTCTCGGCTCGCGTAATCGCCATACACTTTAGGGGTAATTAATGACAACACATTGTCAGGGATTGTTAAGTAAGGTGCTGTCGAGGCTTCAATCATCAGGTTAATCGCTTCGATTTGCGTAGTACCCGACACAAATGTTTGCCCTTTAGGCTCTTCATAGGCACCTTTGGTTTCATACTCGTAATTCACCCCCCCCACTTGTTTCGCTAATGCGTTAAGTTGATAGCGATGCAGTAAAAAAACCGGTACGAAGGCATCTTCCAAAGCAGACAAACCTTGCCCTGTTTGAAGCGTGTTTATGCCCATATTATTCAACGCTGTTCGCCGGATCATACTAATATGATTGAAGGCGCTGATGGGGTCGGTGCCATTGTCCCATAGGTGACCGTCGGCCGAACCATGCACCGCTGAACGCGCATCGGCATCAGATTTAAATCGCATGCCTTTATTTCTGGCATTAGCCACAATGTGCGCCAACCCTTCAGATTCTGCTTCGGCTGATACAAAATCCTGATATCCGTAAGCAATGGCGTGCTTGTCCCACTCTCCCATTCCAGTATCGTAGGCCCCATCCAGAGAAATTTCGCCGTCTTTCATTGTGATTCTGGGGTGTGGGTAGTCCATCACTGACTCTCTGCCATATTCACTGGCAGCAAAGTTGTGGGCAATCCCTAATGTGTGGCCCACTTCGTGCGCCGACAGCTGGCGAATACGTGCCAACGCCATTTCCTTTTGAGGTGTGATGTCTGCGTTATCATCGCTAAACGGGCTGGTTAGGCCAAGGGCAATAAGATAGTCTTGCCTCACGCGCAGCGACCCCAAGGTCACATGGCCTTTGATAATTTCGCCTGTGCGCGGGTCGACAACAGAAGAGCCATAAGACCACCCTCTTGTTGCTCTATGCACCCATTGAATCACGTTGTAACGCACGTCCATCGGGTCTGCATCTTCCGGTAATACTTTCACCTGAAACGCATCTTTGTACCCAATAGCTTCAAATGCCTGATTCCACCAGCTTGCGCCGTCTTTTAGCGCGCTCATCACTGGCTCTGGAATACCAGGGTCGAGATAGTAAATAATCGGTGTGACCGCTTCACTAACCGCCGCTGTTGGGTCTTTTTTGGCGAGACGATGTCGATTGATCAACTGCTGTCGCATAGGTGCAGTAATCGGCGCAGAGTAGTCTTGATAACTGTGAGACCAATACCCCGACATGGGGTCAAACTGACGAGGTTCATAACCATCGTCTGGCAAGGCAACAAATGAATGATGAAGATGCACAGTAATACTGTCTGGATCAGGAGTGACTTGGCGTACGTACTCTCCCGCATTGCTCCCCCCAAAGGTGACCATTGACTCCACTTCGGTATTCAGTGGGAAGGCTTTAGTTTTGTCAATAAAAACACCACTTCGAGATTTATCTGCCTTAAAGTTACCCTGTTGAGTAGCCGCTAAGCGCCCACTGATACCATGTACATCACTGAGAAGATAATCAGTGTAATCGATGATCACGGCATCGTCAGTTTCCGCCACAACGGTAAAACCTTGCAATACAGAATCAGCAAAGGCCTCATCGATACTGGCTTGCTCTGCCGGATTATCTGAACTCGCTCGATATTCAGTATTTAATTGCTTGAGCATAACCTTATTGCCATAGCGCTCAAACTCAACCAGACGAGTATCGCCTAACTGGCCGCGATCTAAACCAATGTCATTAGAACCCATGCCCTGTGGCAAACTGGTCTGAAAAATAAATGGGCTGTCAAAATGTTCGATTTCGAGATAGACCTTGTCGGCCTTTTTGTCGTAATACAGGTCAATAAACCCGTCTTTTTCTTCCATGCCTTTAGTAAAGGTTTCGATGGAAGGTGCCGCTAATGCACATTGGCTTATACCTAAACCAATTGCCATTACCCATAATTTACGCACCGTTGTTCTCCCCTGAAAAAATAAAAAATACCCGTTGAAGGTTTATTGTTTGTTGTTTTTTAAACCCTACCGAATGTCACAAAACAATGCCAATTTTCGCGTTAAAAATGAAAAACGCTACGACAAATTTCAATCCTCATCACAGAGACCAGTGAATAAAAAACACACGTGCGTCCAAAGAGTGCCTCTTTATTGACAAAGAACAAACTTTTTCGACTTATCTGTACAGTGCATTACCCGGCGTATTCACCGCTTGATCTGAATCAAAACGCTTTTAGCGAATACCATTACTCTGCCAATATGCCAAGTCGCCTTCTCCTTATTGCGAGCGAAAAACACTGTGAGATTCAGCAAAATAATCACTGAAATTAAACCAATTAACACTACGAAGTTTGCCAGTGCACGGAGACACCAATGAGTGAAATTGCCAAACATTACGATACGAAAACTTCGCCGTTATCACATATTTCACAACCTGAATCTGTCAGTATGCCTGCGAGTTGCTTTGGGTTTTTACAAAGTTTAGCTGGCCCCACCGTTATTCATTTGAAAGGCAAAAAGCCGGGCTGTCGCGTCGTGTTAACCTTGCTGCACGGCAATGAGCCTTCTGGCCTCAAAGCGGTTTATCGATTATTAAAAGAAGGCGTGAAAGCCACCGTCGATACAAAAATCATTATCGTCGGCGTACAAAGTGCATTGTTAGAGCCAGTTTTCAGCTATCGCTACCCGCCGTCAGGCAAAGACATCAATCGCTGTTTCGCCCCTCCGTTTATCGGCAAAGAAGGAATGATCGCGAAAGCGATTATGGACTGTTTACACCAATGGCAACCCTGCGCGGTCGTCGACATACACAACACCTCTGGTAGTGGCCCCGCCTTTTGTGTTGCCACGCGTTACCACCCATCCTATATGGCCCTTGCATCGCATTTTAGTCGTTGCTTCGTGCAAACCAATATACAGCTTGGCGCACTCATGGAAGTGCCATTGCATTGCCCTGTTGTTACTGTTGAAGTGGGAGGCGCCCACGACGCCGACGCGGATGTGAGAGCTTATGAAGGCTTAAAAAACTTCATTTCTAGCGAAAACACTAATCAATACAAACAAGATATTGAAGTATTGCGTTATCCCCTTCGACTAGAACTTGAGCCAGACACCAGCATCGCCTTTGCCGAGCGGCCTGTGTTTGGAGCGAATGTCACCTTAAGACAAGATATTGAACAAATGAATTTTGGTATTACCCAACCGGGCGAGGTGATCGGTTGGGTGGATCACGCACAACTCCTGCACTTTTCACTGTGTGGGGCTGAACACGGTGAAGATATTAAGCAATTTTTCGATGCCACTGATAACGCGTTAACCGTGCGGCGCCCAATGAAATTCTTTATGGCCACTGGCCAGCATGACATTGCTAAGCAAGATTGCTTGTTTTATTTTGTCGATGCCAGCCAAATTTGGCCTGCTGCAAACATACAGGGCTAACTACCGTCCCAAGCCAGAAAACCGTTGTTGTTGTGTATGAACTACGTCTTTAAATCGGCTGTATTCGGTAAGTAACGAGGCACTTTGCTTAGCTCTTGTCAGCCCGGTATAAATCAATTCTCTGGTACACAGATTGCCACTGTTACCTGCTTGTACCGGAGGGATCAAAAGTAGTACATGTTGAAATTCAGATCCCTGAGATTTATGAATGGTCATGGCAAAGACGGTTTCAACCTCGGGTAACCGGGCAAGGCTGATACCGCGATAGCCTCCCTCACCATCTTCAAACCAGGCCTTTAATTGGCCTTGGTCATCTGGCCAAATAATCCCCACATCACCATTGAATAGCTTTTGTGCATAGTGATTACTGGTCACCATAACAGGACGGCCTCGGTAGTATTTTACCCTTCCAATTTGCCCATCTAATGATGAAAGCGCTTGCTCGACCTCACGATTTAATTGCCCTACTCCATAAGGCCCTTTGCGCATTGGGGTGAGCCAGCGACAATGGGCGAGCGCCGCCATTGCTTCTTGCACCGACTGACTTTTCAACACATTGGCAAACCACTGTCTAGCAAGCGTGCGAATGTGTGACTTAGCCTCTGATAAATCACTCCAGTACACACCGGCGTTATTCGGCATTACTTGCTGATGAGACAGTCGATTCAAGACAGCCCAAGCTTGCTCACCGTTGCCCTGTTGAATGGCTGCAGCGCAATCTGCAAGGTCGCCTGAAAAGCGCTGACTCTTCGACAACTGCAAACGAAAATCGCGGGCAGGTTCACTTGGCGACAGCGTGTTAAGATGGGGGCACAATTGGGCGATATTATGCAGCAACGGCGCACTGTAGTGCCGTTTGTTTGCCCCCACCAGCGAGGCCAATACGTTACCTGATTCAACCGACGGCAACTGGTCTGGATCACCAATCAAAAATAAACGTGTACTCGGCGTAAGCGCTCTAAACAGGCGCGCCATAAGTGCAACGTCTACCATGGAGCTTTCATCTACAATCAGTACATCGCAATCGAGCGGGTTTTGTTGATTGGCATAACAGTCTACCCCCTGCGCTTTTACACCCAACAAACGGTGCAGAGTTTGCGCTTCTGTGGGTACAGACTGCCGAACGTTTTCATAGTTGTCAGGAAGAGACAATTCACGCAGTGCATTCCCCACAGATTCAGTCAATCGCTGCGCCGCTTTGCCGGTAGGCGCGGCAAGTTTGATTCGCAACGCACCACCATACGCAGCTTGTAACGCCAAGAGCAAACGCGCAACCGTGTAAGTTTTCCCCGTACCCGGGCCACCACTGATGATGGCAAAGGGCAAATGCAGAGCCGCAGCCGAAGCAAACTGCTGCCAATCTTCTAGGTTATTCTCAGTTGAAAACATACATGGCCAAAGGCCTTGTACTGCATCAACACTTTCCTTGCTCAAGGCAACTGGCGATGTGCGAACACTGATCCCCTGCTTAATGTCTTGCTCAAATTGCCAATAACGTTGCGTAAATAAATTGTCCTGCTCAAACACTAACAGTGCAGGCGTTTGTTCAGTGCTTGTGACTTCAGAAGCAAGGTGTTGTAATTG
This sequence comes from Alteromonas sp. ABE4_545, assembly GCF_056161325.1. Lineage (NCBI taxonomy): Bacteria > Pseudomonadati > Pseudomonadota > Gammaproteobacteria > Alteromonadales > Alteromonadaceae > Alteromonas > Alteromonas sp. ABE4_545. The sequence goes on along the minus strand of NZ_JBSWYY010000001.1, from coordinate 244,927 downwards.
TTCAAGAGAGGGAAATTGCCAACCTGCTTTTACCGACTCCTGAGAAGCAAACATCAATTGGTTAGCAATAGCGGGCAAATACAAGCAGCTGTGCCCTTGTCTTTGATGCCAAGACAACGCCAGTGCCAGATGAAACCAATCAGCCTGCATTGCGCTGGGCACAGGTACTCTTTCCATCATGGTTTTGGCGAAATAAATGTCCACCGACGCCACATTATCCAAATAATCTCGACACGAATTTAGCAGCGTAAAACTCATTCCATTACCTCTACATCATCGGTAAAAACAGCATCCAGTTGTTCCACCAGCAACTGAGTAAGTTGGCAGAAGTACACCCCTGAATGAGTGGGAAAATCGGGCGACATCCCCCTCAAATAGAAGTAGTAAACTCCCCCAAAGTGACGGTCGAAGTCATAATCGGGTACATGCCGCTGTAAATAGCGGTGTAGCGCTAAACTATAAATTAAATACTGAAGGTCATATAAATGATGCTGATTGCTAAATTGTAATGCTTCTGGGTGGTAGCTCTCTGCATTATCGCCTAAGTGCGTAGACTTATAATCGGCGACATAGTATTTCCCGTCACGATAAAAGATTAGGTCAATAAAGCCGTGCATCATGCCGCTCAAGGTATGGCTAGACAGAGTCGGAGCGGGCAATGTGGACGTGGTATCCCGCTTTAATGATTGCCGATGATGCTGTAACACTTTGGTTAAAGCGAAGCTGCGCGCGGTATTCATGGGAAAATAAAACTCGGCCTCTCGCAGGGTGTGTGCCTGAGCAAGGTCCTGCAATGCATAAGCCGATTGATCGCCGGTTTCCAAAGGGGTTTGCAACACTTCTTCCAGCCAGGCAATAAAAGCAGGTTGGTTATCTTCTGCCAAGCCGTGTTTTTTCATCGCGGTTTGCGCCTCTCCCTCCCAATCTGGCTGGCTGAAATCAATAACTTCAAGTACATCGTGTAATAAATTTCCCGACGCGGCGCCTTTGGCAAAACTAAATCTGAAAGGCAATTCTGCGGTGTTTTGCTCTTCGCTAATGACAGCTTCGTCGACTTCGGCTTCACGATGAGTGCGCTTTACAACCTTACTTTGGCGCGTAAGCGCCGTAAACGAATACAAACGCCAATCGTCGTAAATTTCGCCTTCAAATACACTAATATTCAGGTTAGGAGTGGTAGTCTCAATGTCGTTATGCTTAGGCGACACATCCCAACTCGCATCAACCCACTCTACACTGGTGTGTTGTGGCGTTTGCTCAATAATTTGTTCAAGTGCACGAATGTGATCGCCTCCCTCTCGCCCGGTAAAAGCTTGTGCAATAGCCGACTGAGACGCATCATCGGTAGGCATCATCCCTACGTAACACCGATGCGAAGCACGCGTGATTGCCACGTAAAGCAAGCGCATCGCTTCTGCCTCGCCCTGCTCTCTCACACAAGTCAGTGCATCGTCGGTGCTACCAACCTGTACAACCTGCTGGGCATACTTGTCAGAATAGTATCGATGGACATCACTGAGCGTATTCCCGTATTTTGCAGGATCTTTGTAATGCGTAGCAAAAGGGACAAAGACAATTGGGTATTCCAAACCTTTCGATTTATGTTGGGTAATAATTTGGATGAGGTTGGCATCGCTCTCAAGACGCTGAACCGACTCGTCGTTATTCGACTGTTCCACCAATTGGCGCGCAAACCACAGTAGCAATTGATTCGGATGAGGCTGACGAGAAGCCGCTTTTTCCAAACTTTCAGCAAGGTGTAAATAGTTGGTGAGTGCACGTTCGGCAGCATCGCCCACTTGTACGTAATGGTTTTCCAACAGCGACAAAATAACGCTCATCACACCGCGTTTTGACCACATTTCTTTAAGTGTGCGCACCGTTTCCATTGTCGACTCCCACGCTTGGTCGTCTTCGTCGTACAAAAGCGAGGTTAACGTTTCTTGTGAAAGACCAAATAATGGACTTCCCAACGCAGGTGTAAGCGCCCCCATTGTCTCTTGCTGCCAAATGCCGGTTAGTACGCGCAATAAATCATGGGCTTCGGCACTCTCGTACAAACTCGATTTATTACTCATATATACGGCACTAAGCCCCGCTTTAGCGAGTTGATTTTGCAACAAGCTCGCTTCGCCACCACCGCGCACCAAAATAGCAATATCACCCGGTTTCACCGGCGTATCACCCAATTTGGCTTGCGACAATAAACGCTGTATTTCCCCACAAATCCATATCGACATATGAAAGGCGGCTAAGCCTTTTGCTATCGATTTACTATCGTCATTTTCTTTTAAAACGGCATAGTGCAGGGCTTTTTTATCGCTGTTGCTGTCACTTAAAGGAAATTTCGCCGCTTTCGCATAAGGCGTGGACGCCACTGGGTGGTAATCAATACCAAAACCAAATACATCAGATTTTTCCTGATTCAATGGGGCACCGTAGAACAACCTATTATACGCATCCACCATGTCGCTCGTTGAACGCCAATTGGTGCCGAGATTCCAGCGATATGTGGCTCGTCGCCCAGCTTCCAAATAGGTAAAAATATCACCGCCACGAAAGCCGTAAATGGCCTGTTTCGGGTCGCCAATCATCATTAACAACGTGTCTTCTTGTGATGACGGATACATATTGGAAATAATGTGATACTGCTGCATGTCAGTATCTTGAAATTCATCAATCAGTCCCACCGGAAACAACGCTCGTAAACGCCGGCTTAATTCACAATCTGGCGATGTGATGCGATTCGCCAACAGCGAAATCATATCGTCAAAATTGATCGTACCTAAATGAGTTTTACTCTTTTCTACGTGTTGCCGAATAAAACTGATAGCTTCTTCAACCACCGCATATAATGCTGCTTCGTTTAACGCTGTGGCTTTTTCTTGCTCCAGTTGCGCCTCCCAACTTTTTGCTTTGTCGCACAGTTGGTTTAGCGGTTCCATGATGTCTCTTGCTTCTAGGTTTTTGGTAGTACGCCGGCGACTACAAAAATCGAAAACGGCCTTTTCTGGTTCCACAGGTTGCGCCGTGTTTAACCAGGCTTCAATACTCTGCCATTCAGCTTCTCGGGACGCCTTATCTTTACCTTTTTTAATGTTAACGAGTGCATCGAACAAAAAGGCTTTATTTGCGCTGAGATGATTGCGCACCTCTTCAAAGGCGGTTTCAAACTCGCTGAGAATCTGTGCTTTTTTTTCTGCAAATTTAGTTTCTATTTCGCCCGCTTGAGGAATAACCAATTGCCCGTTGTGCGCAATAGCGCCCATAAACTTGTGAAGTAAGGCATCGGGTATTTGCCACCCCCTGCTTGCTAACAGCGCGAACTTCTCTTTTTGCTGACTGATACTACGTAAATAATCGCTTGCAGCGGTGAGGTATAACGCATGCGTGTCGTTGTCGAGGGTTAACGTCATCGATGAACCTGACGAAAAGGCCAATTGCGACAACACGCGATTACAAAATCCGTGAATGGTAAACACCGCCGCGTCGTCTAACTCTAGCAATGCCGCTTTGATCAAAGCTAACCCTGATTCACCTGGAGTGCGCTGATACAGCACATGGAAGTCGGGGTCACCATCAATACTGGCAATATCCCCTCCCGCTTCTTCGCAGTTATGGCAAGCTTGCCAAAAGGACTGGGCCTCGCGCAATGTGTCTGCAATTCGACCACGAATCTCTTCTGTTGCAGCATTGGTGTAAGTCATCACCAAGATTTGCTGTACGCTCAGTTTCTTTTCTAGCAAGATTCGTAAATACAAACGGGTAATATTGTAGGTTTTTCCTGTTCCTGCACTGGCTTCAATCAGGTGCGTGCCTGAGAGGGTTAACCCGGTCACTGACAAAGGAGAAAATTCACTCATGCTTTATTTCTCCTTGCTGTCTTTGTAATAAGTGTGTTTAAACGCGTACAAGTCGTAGAGATCATCTAAGGGTAAGGCTTCTAACTCGGGTGTAACAGGGTAAAACCATTGAAAATAAGCGTCGCCAGCTAAATTGCGATTATTGGGGTTGTACTCATAGCAGCCTCGCCACCAAGTTCGTAAACTGTCAACAAAAGCGTCGTCTTGCTGCCAATGACTATCGGGTTGTTTTTTAGCGAAATCGTGCAGTTTTTTCGCCACATCGGCACCGTATCTTGCGTAATACAGACTCGGGGTGGTTAAAATCTGAGTTAACTTAGACAAATACAGTTGTAAGTACTGTTCCGCCAACTCTTTGTCAACCGGCGTGTAGGTAACTTTGCGCAGTTCAGCCTTGTCGCTGCCCCACTTTTTGCCATAAAAAACAATGTAGTTTTTCTCGATACCATTCACCCAACAAAGCAACGCCGTTAACCATTGTTCTACAATGCGCTTGTCGTGTTGAGTACCAGTATGATAACTCACCACACTGTGCTCAGATTCATGCACATAAGCACTCACAACCGTATTGCCCATACTCCAACGCAAATGCGTTGGCTCCTCGGTCCATGCGTCACCATAATGCTCCATTTTACTGATTAGTTTTTCTACGGCTTGTTCATAGACCGTCATCACGTCGTCAGTAAGTGCATTGTCGGGTAATACCCCATCCAAACGAAAACGCTGGGTACTCGATTGCATGCTTTGCTTGTGTAAACCGGCGTCAACCATGGTTTCGAGGATTTTGTATCGGGTTAAACTGCTTTCGCTGAAGGGTTCCGTATCCTGCAATTCTGTTACTGGTAAATCCAGATACATTTTTAACTGTTGCTGTGCAAAAAATGCCAAGGGATTATCGAATGCACTTGCAATATATTGCACCGACAATGACTCAGGTAATACCACATTGCTCAGCGTCAATGATGTCGACTGAGCCGCGTTTACAGAAGCATAAAGCGCTTGGGCGAGTCGTTGCCAGCCCGCTTCAAAACTCGGTTTCTCTGAGGTGAAATTCTGTTGACTAAAGGGGTGAAGCGGCAGGTGATGCACACCTTTATCTGCCTGCCAATGGTAACCTTCTTTGAGCAATGCCATTAATTCTTGTAGTACTAAACTAGGCTGGCGCTCACTGTTGTCTACCACGCTATTGCCCTGATAGCTCAAATACAGGTTTTCTCGCGCCGAAATAATCCCTTCTAAAAACAAATAGCGATCTTCCAACCGACGAGAACGGTCTCCCAACCGTGCGGCACTTCGCTGCATAATATTGATACTATTCGGCTGATTCAGCCGTGGGAACGCACCGTCATTCAACCCCAAAATGGCAACCACTTTGAAAGGAATACTACGCATCGGCAGCATTGAACAAAAGGTGACTTGCCCCGTCATAAAGTGGTTGCCTGCATCGGGTGACGAAAAGCGATGGGCTAACACTTCTCGAATTTGGCGTAAATGCAACCTTTGCTTGTAAGCGGCCTGATCACAGTGCTCGGCTAATTCACCAATGGCTTTACCGATGCTTTCCCATGCGTCTTGGCTCGCCTCATCTGGCTCAAAGCAGTCATCGCGTAGACTGCGCAAGTACTTTTCCCAATCGCCAATGGTGCGGGTTCTCGACAATGATTCAGCGTGAAATTGCAGCGTGTCCACGAGTGCCATTAATTGGCCTAGCACTAGGCTTTGCTGCCCTTCTACGTCAGGTAACGTGAGAAGATCCTCTGTCATAATAGACAAGTCTTCACAGGCCATCCCCACCATCAAGCGGTTCAGCCCCCAACGCCATGTGTTTACTGCACTCGTCGCCACACCATCACTGACACGGGCGCGATGTTGCGCATCCAGCCCCCAGTGAATATTGGCTTTTTTCAGGAAATACACCATGAGTTCGAGGCTGTCTTCTTCAATCGAAAATTTACGTTGCACCGCGGGCAAACGTAAGTAATCAACAATATGATTCACTTCAAATCGGCTGTCGGGTAAAGAGAGCAATTCGATAAAAGTGGCTATCAATGGCTCTGCATCTAATGGGGCACGGTCTGCGATGGAACACGGAATACGAGGTATATCGCTCTGTTCTGGCTTGGGCGTTCCGACACGGTGAAACACCGCGTCAACAAAAGGGGCGTATTCTTCAATTTTAGGACACATCACCACCACGTCCTGAGGCGTGAGTGAATCATCAGCATTAAATTGATGCAATAAATAATCGTGTAAGGCTTGTACTTCTCGCAGCGCACTATGACCACTGCTAATGTGAATACTGTCATCACCTTCGCGCCAGCTTCTCGTTCCATCTGGCTGCTGTGCCAGTAACACATCGGTTTGAACGTCACCTAACAAGTGCTGAGCGCTGACCACTTCGGGTTCATCCACGTCGTCAAAAGCGCTAATTTCAAAGGTGTCCAATTGGGTCAGCAAATTAAATAAATCCCGCCCCTGACGACCTAAATTTGCCAACAGCGGATTAGATTGGTCTTCTGCCATCCACGCTTGTAACCCCTGCTCTCTCAGCATTTTTGCTTGCGCTTTGTCGCTTTGGGCATTGCCCCAATAATTCACACTTGGGTTTAAATGAAACAAGTGGATATCGATAAACTGCGCCAAGGCATCGAAAAACGAGACTAACTGCGGCGCCATAGTATTGATAGCAAAAACAATTAACCGCTGAGGTAAATGCTGCGCTACATCTTCGCCCTTTTCAGCGAGTGCCGCTAATGCCATTTGATGAAGTTTAGCCGGGTGCAATGGGTTTTCTTTCACCAAGCATTGCCAGATCAAAGCCTGCCATGCTTCATCTTCGTCACCCGTTACGGCAACATCACCCTGCTCCCAACTTTGCAACCATTCCGGACGATATAACAAATATTGTTCAAATACGTCAGCCAAGTTCATTGCGAGTTGCAAGCGCTTTACACTGCGCTCTGTCTCTGACTCTGCCTGTTCCCAATACGCTGTCATTCGCGCAGCACTTGGATGAGCCTTTACCTCATGGTCAACTAACAGCGTGTCGATGCGCCACATCAGTACTTCACGACGATAAGGCGACTGCGTGGGTACCACGTTCTCTCCCAACACGGTGCGCGCAGTGTTCCACATAAATCGCGTGGGTAATGGAAATGCCAAATTCATCGACACACCATGCTGGCGGGCGAGTTCCATGCTGAGCCAATGCTGCATACCTGGGCTTTCAACCAAAATAGTATCAGCGGTAAAAGGAGGCGATGGCTGTTGATCAAGCAGTGTTGCCAACAAAGTACTTAAATGTTCGAGCTTATTTGAGGGGTAGAGAGCGAGCAACGCGGTTCCATTTGGTCGACTTGATTGAAGCCTATCTTACGCAATAAAAATTGTGATGGAAATGAATGGAGAAATAATAGTCAATTGTGTACAATACGCAGAAGAAAAAAACCCATACAGACCTCAGGACACGAAAAATCTGTATGGGGAAGGTTACGGGCCTTTCTGCGACAACTTTGAAACGGCGTTGCCTGGCACCGTTCAAAGTTAGCGCCGCAGTTCAGCGCAGTTAACAATGTTGATTTAGCAGAATCAATGCCAACTTAGATAATAACCAAAAATCAATAACTTACCCCTAACCTCACGACTTCTTGCTCACTTCAATATCCTTTTCATGGTGCATATGCACCGAATTTGAGCGACTGGTCAACAAATTCCCAAATCGCAGACTTTCTCTGGCTCATCAATGCCATCTCAGTTACCATTTAGCCTGCAAAAAATCAGAACGCTGAAAACACAGCGAGAGTCACAGGATAAATACGCTATGCTCACCCAACCACAACTTAACACCATGCTTGCTTTGCAAGATAAAATGAACACAAAAGTTAACCCTCAGTGGCTTACTGCTGGGTATGGTTATTTGCGCGCGGCGATGGTGGAGTCTGTTGAGGCTATTGAACACCACGGTTGGAAATGGTGGAAAGCTCAGGAAAAAGACTTACCCCAACTGCAAATGGAGCTTGTCGACATCTGGCACTTCGCCCTATCTGCGAGCATTATTAATTTTGAAGGCGATATATCCGCCACAGCAACAACACTTGCAGCAGAGTTAGCCAGCTCAGAAAATCAAGTGGTCTTCGACGGCACAACTTACTTCCCTGCTGAGCAATCATTACTGGATAACCTTGAGTTAATGGCAGGCTTATGTGCTGCTAAACGTTTTAGCGTGCCTTTGTTCATGTATATAGTCACCCAATGTGAAATGACAGGTGCTGATTTATATCAGCAGTATGTAGGTAAAAATGTGTTGAATTTCTTCCGTCAGGATCACGGTTACAAAGCCGGTACTTACATCAAAACCTGGCATGGCAGAGAAGATAACGAGCATTTGGTAGAAGTGCTGGCAGCACTAGACATTAATGCTGAAGGTTACAGCGACCTTATCTATCAAGGCCTGAGCGAACGTTACCCTGCGTAACTGACGCACCGGGGCACAAAAAAGGCGCCAAGGTAGATACCGAGACGCCTTTTTTTTTGTGTTTGAACTTAATTTACAACCACACCACTTTTTCGCTGTAGCTGCCCAAAATCACAGATTTAAACTTGTCTTCAATTTCGTGGCGCTTCACCTTTAACGTAGGTGTAAGTAAGCCGTTTTCAATGGTCCACTCATCGGGCATGACCACCACGCGATCTAACACTTGATGACTTTCCAGTTTCGCATTAATTGCGTCTAGCGTGTCGTTTATGCATGCTGTTACCAACTCCTTATTTTGCAGTTTGGCGTCTTCAGAAAGCACAACCAAAGCAATAGGCTGAGGCAAATTGGTGCCTGTTACACAAATTTGTTCCAACAATGGGTTTTCAGTAAACCGTGCTTCAATGGGCGCAGGCGTGACGTACTTACCTTTGGCCGTTTTAAAAATATCTTTAAGTCGGCCTGTAATACGGATATATCCGTCGTTATCAATCGCCCCTTTATCACCGGTTTTTAGATAGCCGTCAGACGTAAACGCTTCGGCCGTTTTTTCTGCGTCGAGATAATACTCAATCATATTACAGGGCGATTTAACCTGAATTTCGCCTTCTTCCGAAAGTCGTATATCAACCCCGTCGTAAGCCTTGCCAATACACCCGACTTTGTCGCTTCTAAATGGGACGCTGGCGGTGCCGTATGCACTGTTTTCGGTCATACCCCACCCTTCTGAGATACGCACACCAATACGCTCAAACCACTTAATTATCGGCGGCGGCAATGGCGCAGACCCACTTGCCCATAATCGAGCTTCGTTAATGCCTAAGCCTTTGCGAATTTTCTTAGAAATGAGCTGCTTGACCAATGGAATACGCAATAAAATATCGAGCTTTTTCTGTGGTATTTTAGCCAGTACGCCCATTTGAAACTTAGTCCAAAGGCGAGGCACAGAAATAAACAATGTTGGTTGGCAATACACAACATCGCGCTGAAACGTGTCTAACGATTCAATAAAGAAAATTTGCTCGCCAGAATAAAGGCTTGATAACTCGACTAAAACGCGTTCGGTAATGTGTGCCAAGGGCAGGTAACTCAATACCCGGTCACCGGTAGACACTCCTAACGCCTTGATAGAATTTTGCCCCGCCCAGCAGATACTTTCAAAGCTGTGCACAACCCCCTTGGGCTGCCCCGTACTACCAGAAGTATAGATAATGGTCATCATTGACGACATATCAGGAGTGACTGGAGACGCAGTAGGCTCGCAATCAATAAACTCAGCCCATTGATGCTTTGCTGGAATATTGGGGTATGGGAAAGCAACGGTATCGACCCATTCTGGCACGGCTTCAACTTGAGACGCTGTGTCATCGAGTTTCCCAACAAACAGAACTTTAACGTCCGCATGCGTGAGTACGTAACGAATCGTATCTTGGCCTGCAGTGGAGAAAATAGGCACAGACACATGCCCAGCCATCATTATCGCAAGGTCAGTAATAAACCACTCAGCACAGTTTTTAGATAAAATGGCTATGCGGCTTCCTTGCGGTAACGCCATAGCTTGTAATCTCGCAGCGACACGGCGGGCTAAGTCACCTACCTGCGCCCAAGTATAAGTTTGATACTCCCCATTAACAGGCTGAGTTAAAAATACTTCCTGTGGGCGTTGTGCTTCCCAATGCGCCAACATGGCCAAGGGTGAACGAATAGCATGTATATCATCAACAGTATTACTTTGCGGCATGATCAACTCTTCCAAACGAAACGTCTTTAACTCAATGAATACTCTAGAACCAATAACATTTACAGTTATTTCACAAATTAATAATAACCCGAAAACATAGCAGTAACGCAACACTTTTAATTGACGTTTACGGAAAAGGTAACCCTGAAGGCATTGAATTACTGAATACTTTCTTTTTCTTATAGTTAATATTAAATAGCTTGAATTGTCCTGAAGCTCAAATCTTCATTGACACTTCTTTACAGCGGCATAAATCTTACCTTCATCGCATGTCGCTTGATTAAGCCTGATTGATAATGTGGTCTATGCTTACTCAATTAAAAAAGAACAGGCACCGTATAATGAAACTAACTATTAATGGTCAAGAAAAGGTCTTTTCCGGCGACCCTCAAATGCCACTTTTGTGGTATTTGCGTGACGAACTCACCCTAACCGGCACTAAGTTTTCCTGTGGTATGGCTTTATGTGGCGCTTGTACGGTACATGTTGAAGGACAAGCCATGCGTTCGTGTCGTCTACCTATGGCAGCTATTGCCGACAAACAGGTCACCACAATTGAAGGCTTAGACCCCAATAATGCACATCCACTCCAAAAAGCGTGGAAAAAACACAATGTGCCGCAATGTGGCTACTGCCAAAGCGGACAAATTATGCAAGCAGCCAGTTTATTAGCGGCCAACCCCAAGCCGTCTGATTCAGAAATAGAGCAAAACATGTCTGGTAACATTTGTCGCTGTGGCACCTATCCGCGTATTAAAGCCGCGATTAAAGATGTCGCGCAAGGAGCCTAATAATGCTGAGTGAAACTCAACTTACCCGTCGCCAATTTCTCAAGCGCACGGCAACCACAACCGGCTTAGGGCTCAGTGTTACCTTACTGTCTGGCACTAAAGCCATCGCAATGGCTGGCGATGCATCTGCCAACACGTCGTTACTCGAACCCAATGTCTTTGTAAAAATTGATCCCCAAGGTACGGTCACTGTCACCTGCCACCGTTCAGAAATGGGCCAGCAGATCCGCACTAGTATTGCGCAAATTATTGCAGATGAATTATATGCTGACTGGGATCGAGTTGAAGTAGAACAAGGCACGGGCAACCCAGAATACGGTGACCAAAACACCGATGGCTCGCGCAGTATTCGCCGTAACCTAACTCGTTTGCGTCAAGCGGGAGCCGCTGCGGCACACATGTTAAAGCAAGCTGCTGCGAAAGGCTGGAACGTCGATGTAGAGAGCTGTGACTGTGAAATGCATCAGGTTGTACATCGCTCCACTGGCCGACGCGTTGACTACGCTGATTTAGTGAGTGTTGCTGCAGGCTTGCCCATTCCGGAAATCGCAGTGCTTAACCTCAAACCTCGTGAGCAATGGCAATTCATCGGCAAAGGTATCACCAGTGTTGATATCGACAAGGTAACCAGTGGTGACACTACATTTGGGCACGATGTTCAACTCGACAATATGCTTATTGCAATGATTCAGCGCCCACCAGTGTTATTTAGCGCGGTAAAATCACTAGATGACAGTAAAGCCCGTGCAATAAAAGGCGTAGTCGACGTAATTAAACTACCCGATGCAAAACCACCGGCAATGTTTAACGCTTTAGGTGGTGTAGCAGTATTGGCTACTTCTACTTGGGCCGCTATGCAAGGCTTACAAGCGCTCGATATAGAGTGGGCTGCCAGTGCTAACGACAGCTACGACTCTGACGTTTATAAAGCGGCGCTGATTAACACAGCCAAAGCCCCTGGTGAAACAGTAAGACAAAAAGGCGATGCAAAAGCGGCGTTGGCAGCAGCTGAAAACACCTTATCTGCAACCTATTACGCGCCTCATTTAGCTCAAGCGCCAATGGAGCCTCCAGCGGCCACTGCAGATGTTCAAGAAGGTGCGGCGACTATTTGGGCCTGCACTCAAACTCCCCAATCAACACGGCAACAAGTTGCAGTGGCACTGGGTCTTGAACCAGACAAGGTCACCGTCAATGTAACTTTGTTAGGCGGAGGATTCGGCCGTAAATCTAAGCCTGATTTCTCGGTCGAAGCGGCCATTTTATCCAAACAAGCGAAAAGGCCAGTCAAAGTTGTGTGGCGACGAGAAGATGATATCCAAAACGGGTATTACCACTCAGTTAGCGCGCAGCATATTCAAGCGGCCATATCAGAAGACGGCAAAGTCAGTGCGTGGCGCCACAACAGTGTTTTCCCTTCGATTTCATCAACCTTTAACGCCGCGGTAGACAGACCAAGTACCAGTGAACTTGGCTTAGGCTTACTCGACATGCCGTTTGATATTCCCAATATCACTATGGAAAGGGGGCAAGCAAAACCCCACGTGCGTATAGGTTGGTTAAGAAGTGTTGCCAATGTTTATCACGCGTTCGCGGTACAGTCTTTTGCCTCTGAGATTGCTCATGAAACAGGTAAAGACCCTAAAGATTGCCTGCTCGAACTCATCGGTGAAGATAGACACATTGATTTAGCCGCCGAACACGCTGAATACACCAACTATGGTGATCCTCTGAGCGACTATCCCATTGATACAGCGCGCTTGAAAAACGTGATCGAAAGGGTAGCTGCTCTGAGCGATTGGGATAACCGCCATGCTCAAGGGCGGTTCTTGGGAATTGCTGCGCACCGTTCGTTTTTAACGTACGTTGCAGAGGTGGTGGAAGTCGTTGTAGATAAAGACGGCCGTTGGCATATTCCTCATGCTTATGTAGCAATAGATGCAGGCACAATTGTGAACCCAGAGCACGTAAAAGCACAATGTGAAGGCGGCATGATTTACGGATTGAGCTGCGCCATCGGTGAAATATCAGCCGCCGACGGGCGCATCAAACAAAGTAACTTTCATGACTATCAGGTTGCTAGAATGAGTCATGCACCTAAGCAGTTTAGCGTGGATATTGTAGAAAGCACGGCACCACCAGCTGGAGTGGGAGAGCCCCCTACTCCGCCTTTTGCTCCCGCTCTCGCCAATGCGCTATTCGCCGCTACAGGGCAACGCATTCGGACTTTACCCATCCCCTTACAGTTAACACTGAGTTAATTGAGAACAAGCCCGCCCCACAGCCGATCGGGGCGGGTTTATTTAAGCCGCCAGTCGGTACCGAGAAGCTGGGTAATTCCGTCGCTATTAACGGGCTTTGAGAAGTAAAAACCTTGCAAGTGACAGCATCCATTGGCCATCAAGAACGCGGCTTGCTCACGAGACTCCACACCTTCTGCAATACACACCATATTCAAACTATTCGCCAGTGAAATGGTCGTCAGCACCAAGGCATTTTCTGCGGAACCTTCATTGACATCATCGATAAAGCTTTTGTCTATTTTCAATACCTGCAATGGGAAGCGTTTTAAATAGCTCAACGATGAATAGCCGGTGCCAAAATCGTCTAATGCCAACTTGAAACCCGAAGCACCTATACGGGCAATTTGGCGACTGGCATTTGCCGTGTTCTCCATCAACACCGATTCGGTAATTTCAAAGCGAATTGCAGACGTGGGTAGCCCTTGTTCGGTTAACGCCTTAATAAGCTCGGTTAAATCTAATTCAGTTTTAAAGTGCAGCGCAGATAAATTAACTGACACATAACCTTTAAAACCAGCTTTGTACCAAATGACCAAGTCTTCTACTGCTCGGCGAACCGCGTGCTGCGTGACTTCCCGAATGTAGCGCAACTCTTCAAGAATAGGGATAAACAAAGCCGGTGACATTGGATGAACATGGTCATCGAGGCGCAACAGTAGCTCAACGCCTTCAAGTTCACCGGTCTGCACATTCACTATTGGCTGATAATGATTATAAAAAAGGCTTTCTCGATAAGCATTTTTAACCACATTTTCGATTGTGAGTCGCTCTCTTGCCCGTGTGTTCATTTCCTCTGTGAAATACGTAAAAGCGTTTAAGTTGTCTTTTTTCGCTGTATACATGGCCACATCGGCTTGCTTCAATAATTCAGAAGGCGCGGTTGCGTCATCAGGATAAAAAGACACGCCAATACTGCAGGAAATTCGCAAAATTTCATTGCCGAGGGAAATCGGTGTTTCGATATTCTCTATCAATTGCGACACAAACGACGACAGACGATCAGGATCTGGCACTTCCTCCATGACAATCACAAATTCATCGCCGCCTAGCCTCGCCACAGTATCGGTAGACGACGCGAGATTTAACATGCGGTTGGCCACAACACGCAATAGCTTATCGCCAAAATCGTGCCCCAATGAATCATTGATGCCTTTGAAACGATCTAAATCGACAAACAATACGGCAACTTTCGTGTCGTGACGTTCGGCGTTCGCAATTGCGTGGTCTAGCCGGTCGAGCAACAAATTGCGATTTACCAGCCCGGTTAAACTGTCATAGTTGGCAATTTTCAGTAACTTGCGTTCTGCTGTTTTTTGCTCACTAATGTCAGACATCACCACCAAGTAATGTAACGACGCTTCTGCACGACTATCTTGAATGGCTGTAATATCGATTAGCACGTCGTACTGATGGCCGTCGGCCATAACAATACTGTCTTCGTCTTTCCAAAATTCACCGGGGCGAATGTTGGACAAACGCCCCTGCAATTGCTCCTGCAATTTGGGGTAACGGCGATACAACAAGGTCAATTGTGGCTCTAACGCCTCATTGCGGTACAAGCCAAAGGCATTTTCAAATGCGGGGTTAGCGGCAACGGCGTGTTTATCTTTATCAAAAATAATCACCCAATCTCGGGTTTGCCTAAAGGCATTACCAAATAACCGCACTTGATATTCGGCTTTGTGTAAACGGTGTATTTGACGCTGTCGGCGATAAAAAAACCACCACGACCCGACGATAAACAAAATGCCATAGGTCGTATAAGCTAACGGCGATCGAAAAGGTGGGTACGGCACCGAAATCGTAATGTGCGCGGGTAACATAATACGATCTGCACTTTGCCCGATGGGATATACCTCGAAACGATATTTCCCCGGTGCAAGCACTGGCAAAATCACCCTGGAGTCGGTCGATACCGAGTCGCTCAGCACTTCGTTATTTTTCATTAATACATGCCGATAACTCACGTCTTTGGTAACGGTATATTGAAGCGGCGAATAGTAAATGGTTAGGCCATAATCATCGTATTGCAGATCTAAATGACGCCCAGCCAAATTGTCCATTGGCATTTTAAGTGGTCTTGAATCTAGCGTGATCCCAGTAATGGCCATCATTCTGTTTCCCGCCATTAAAGAGGTTTCAGACGCAGACAACAATTTATCGGGAGAAAATAAAATCACGCCTCGTGGTGAGCCATAGGCCATTCGCCCATCGCGCAAAGTGAGCTCTGCCCCTTGGTTAAACTCAGCCACGCCAATTTCCAGGCCGTATCGATAATGACTCACTATTTCCTGTTCAGGGCTAAAGCGGTGTAAACCAGAGTGAGACGTAAACCAAATATTGCCGTTTTTATCCAATTGCAAACCGTAAATAACGTTGGATTGAAGCAAGACCGATTTATCGAAATGAAATTGTTTTTCAAAGGTGTCGGCATTTAACCCCACAATGCCATAACCCGGAAAGGCGACCCATAGTGTGCCATTGTTCACCACCAGCGATGTGGGGCTAAACCGCTGCGCGTGATATTCACTGGGAAGGGAAAAGAGCTTTTTGTATTCAAAGGTTTCGACATCGATCATCCACAATGTGCCAAATGTCGATAGAAAAATGTGGTGAGGATAAAATGGCACACTATCGATAAAAGAAGCTGACATATTCGGCACAAAAACGTTATCGGGAAGTGGCAGTTGAACTATGCGCTTATCGACCGGGTTGTAGCGATAAAAACCATCTTCGATAAAATAAACACGCCCACTATTGTCTCTCGCCGAGCCATAATTAAACCCGTCAAATTTGTCTTTATCGGCCTCATTAGCCAGACTAAATGCACCCAGTTCATGGCTTTGCCTATCAAACTCTTTCAAGCCATCATAGGTTTCCAGATACAGTTTGTTCTGTGGGCCAGGAATAATATTAATCACCGTTGACATGTCTAATGCCTTGAGAGATTTTTCATGCACCTCCATAAAGCTCTCGCTCGTACCGGTGTCGAAACTGTAGTAGTTCAAGCCGTTTTCGGTACCAATCCAAAGGTGATCATCGTCGGTCTGTTGTATGCTCCACACCGTGTTATTGCTTAGCTTTTTCGGTTGGCCGGTGAGGTTTTGTACCATAGAAAAATGCAGGCTTTGTGGTGACCAATACAAAGCCCCGCCTACCATTGTTCCCATCCATAAATTTTTATTTCTGTCGCGCACAATAGAGAGCAAGTCTTTGCGTGAAAACTCTTCTCGGCCATCTGTAGGCTCAAGAATATGCTCGGTTTGCCAACGGCCATCACGCCGTGTAAGGCGCATTAGACCTATATCTGTACCTAACCAAAAACTGCCGTCGTCTTCTGGCACAATTTGCCAAATATTGCGATTCGCTAATACTTCTTCACTGGCAACCGGCGAACGCCTTTCACCATGAATAAAACGCTCAACCGCGCTTGTGTCTAAGCGATATAAACCTTCTACCGTGCCAACCCACAAATTTCCCGCTCGGTCAGCGTGAAGCATTTTTACATTAACGTTATCACGACTAACAGTGTTGCCCTGCAAGTGGTTAATTTTCACCAGAGCGCCGTTATCGTTATCACTCACTATGGCATAAAGCGCATAATTTGATGCCACGAGGATCTCGTCTTTAAACCGATACACATACCGAATACTTTCACCGGCTTCAATTTGCGTTTCACTGAGGCTCGCCAGTGTGGCATAGGTTCGTGTATCAGGGTTATAACGCCCGACTTCTTCGTTTAGCGAGATTAAAATCGCCCCGTCGGGCTCTTCAAAAAAGTTGCTCGCGTATTGCACCCAATCGTCTTGCCCTGCAAAATTTTTCCTGATGAGAGGTGTTAACGCCAAGGTGTCTAAGTTATAGGTATACACGCCGTCACTGGCGGTACCAATCCAAACTGTTTGACGACTGTCTTGAAATATGGAGTAAATGGGGGCGTCGACAAGTTGTTTCTGCTTGCCTTCAATGCGGTTAAGTTGATAACCATCCCAACGTTCTAACCCACCTTCGCTGGCTATCCATAAAAAGCCTGCATGGTCGATCATTAACTGGTTAACTGTGTCTTGGCTAAGCCCGTCTTTTGTGGACAAAGACGTGAAATAAGGACGTGACTGCAACGGCTCGCCTAATACCGCTCCGCAGTACAATATAGCTATGAGATAGGTAAACAACCTAAGCACTTAAGACGACTCCATTTATCTATTTAATCGCAGATGAGACATTTAACTATGCCTTACCTGATAATTATAACCTATGCACCTGATTAACTGACAAAAAATGCATAAAGTTTGTGCATGAGTGTAAATTACACGCGAAAGCTTCGACACAACATCGCTTTAACGCCGCTGCTCTATTGGTATTCGGCCAGCGTGAATGACTTGCCTGCGAATACCCGATTGCGGCGCCAACTTGTACAAGTCGCCATTTAAGCCGACATAACGCTTTCGTACTCCCGCCTCTTTTGCAACGTCGGCATGTGCTGCGAGGTGCGCCGGCTCACCGTGAACAGGAATGGCAATGTCAGGTTTAACCCAATGATACATGAGCTTTAGTTCTTCACTGCACGGATGACCACTGGCATGGATGGGGAGTACGCTATTGGCTGACTCAATAACATGGACACCTTTAGCAACAAATTGTTCGACCAATCGCGCTACTGGCTTTTCATTGCCCGGAATAACAATGGTTGAAAAAATAACCGTATCGCCCTTTTGCAAAACGACCTGATGATGCCTTTCCTGTGCCATTCGAGTGAGGGCGGCATTGCGCTCTCCCTGACTTCCGGTGGCAACAATCAATACTTCTTCTGGCGGCAAATACCCTATGTGCTCGGGGTCAACCAAGGTTAAATCCTCGGGCCAATATCCAGTTTGTTTTGCGATTGAATACATATTGATGAGCGATCGACCAAACAACGCCATATATCGCCCCGTTTTCTCAGCAATACGGGCTAACGAAATTAACCGTGCAATGTTACTGCCAAAACAGCCCACAACAACACGCCCTTTTAACGGTCTAATAGTGCTCAACAACCCGTCGTAGCAGTTTCTTTCAGAAACAGAAAAGCCAGGTTTCAGCGCATTAGTTGAATCGCCCACCATCGCCAGCACGTTGTGGTTTGCCAATGCTTGAAATTGGGTCGGTGAAAAAGCAGGCCCAGTGATGGGTTGGGCATCAATTTTCCAATCTGCAGTATGTAATACGTTGCCCGCTTCAGTCTCGATAAACAAAGCAAAAGGCTCAGGGATAGAATGGGTTAACGCCAACCAAGTTAATGTAAAGGGGCCAATTTGTTTCACCGCGCCTGGGCTTACTTCAACAATTGGCACTTTGCCAGCTAGCCCCACTTGCGCCAGCTTGCGGCGTAACACGGCGCAAGTAAAAGGTGTGGCGTAAACAGGGCACGAAAAACGCTGCCACAAGTAAGGTAAAGCGCCAACGTGATCTTCATGGGCGTGGGTTATAACAATCCCCGCCAAATTGGCTTTGTTTTCACTGATAAATTTGGGGTCAGGTGCCACCACATCGAAACACTGGCCCTCGGCTATTTTCCCCTCGCGGTAGGCTGGCACTAAAGGCTCACTAAAACTCACCCCACAGTCCACCATCAACCATTTGCCGTCGTGACCGTACAAATTTAAATTCATGCCGATTTCACCCGTGCCACCAAGTGGCACGAACCATAAGTCTTCATGTGTGGGGATCATAATGGCGTGAGTGAATCCTTGTTCATTGATGACAACCGCGTTTCCAAACAGCAATGTAAATCAGACAGAAAACCCACTGTGTGATTTACATCAAGTCTCAAACAGAAGTTAGTGCTGTGCAGGCACAACTGTCATTTCGTCAACTAAGTAACTGGCGTTGTCAACCTGTTGCATTAGCCACAGCATATACCGCGCATCAACATGAATAGAACGTGTTGCCTTGGCGTTAAAATTCCAATCAGAATTCACGCTTTCAAATGTTCCGTCAAACAATATACCAACCAATTGCCCTTTGTCGTTCAAGGTCGGAGAGCCAGAGTTTCCACCGGTTGAATCTGTGTCGGTCAAAAAATTCACCGGAACCGTACCTAGCACAGGTGAAGAATAGGTGCCCGCATCTGCGGTTGCTATTTTGTCGAGTAATACTGCTGGTGCGTTAAATGGCGACATACCCGTGTGCTTTTCAGCAATCCCAACTAAGCGGGTAAATGGCTCATAAATTAAACCATCACGGGGAGAGCCGCCTTTAACTTTGCCATACGTCACTCGCAGCGTACCATTCGCATCGGGATAAGCTAGCTGCCCTTGTGAGGCTTTCCACGCCAATACCCCTTTCATGTAATCAGGTTGAATGGCGTCAATATCACCCTTTATCTGCTTTTGCTGATCTTCTAATCTCATTTCAGTCGCGTGAAGCGCCACGGCTAACTGCATAAACGGGTCTTGGCTTTGCTCAAGGGCTTCTCGACTTGCCGCCATGAGTTGTAGGCGAGTGTCGAGGTTGTCCAGTTGCGTGCGCGAGTAAAAACGCGCCACTGCCGCTTTTACCGCCTCATCAGTTTGTAACAAATTGAGAGACAAAGCGTCATCAAACGCAGCAACGTGCTGTTGTTCTGGTTGGCGACGGTATTCATTAATAAACATTTGCCAAACGGCGCTGTCTACGTCGGTATCAAAGCGGCGGTCAATTCTGGTGAGTCGCTGCTCTAAGCGCGTGCGGTCGCGTTCCTGAAAACCTCTGGCTCGTTGGGCATCTGGCTTTTCTTTTTCCACCGCAAAGCGATAAATGAGCTGAGCCGCCGACAACAGTTGTGCCCGTGTAATATTGGTATACCAAAAATTCTGTTTTTGTATCTGAGCCTGCTCCCGCGCCAGCGCATCTAACGCCCGAATGGGTGCGGCATACTGACGATTTGCCGGAGATAGCATCAACCAATCGTTCAGTTGTTGCTCAGCCAAACGCCGGTTCTCCACCAAATGCGCCCGCTTTGCACCATTGAGTTGGCCCTGCGTATTTTTCAGAAAATTGCTCAGGCTATTAACCAGCGACGCGTATTTTACCCGTTTTTCGCTCTTGGCAGGAGCCGCAGTTTCAATGGTTTTTATCCAGTCTGAAACCAAAGACAAATACGTTGGGTACAACCAGTCAAACACATGTTCTACCGCTACGGCACGTGCATACCGGTTGGTTTTCCCGGGGTAACCCGCCACCATCACAAAGTCATTATCTTCTAGGTCATTTGCTGCCACTTCCAAATAATGGGCGGGGTTGTAAGGCACATTGTTTTCACTAAAGTCGGCGGGCTTGCCGTCTGGCCCCACATAAGCACGGTAAAACGCAAAGTCTCCCGTGTGCCGAGGCCACATCCAGTTGTCTTCGTCACCGCCAAACCGTCCAATAGCGTCGCTTGGGGCGTAAGCAATACGTACGTCGCGAATTTCTAGTTGCTTGATAAGTTTATATTCTTTGTCACCATAGAAAGATTTTACGTCACAGCGGTACCCCGCTTCTGCCTCACAGTCTGAAATCATGTTTTTACTTGCCATATCAATGGCGTCAAACCGCTCCAATCCGCCTGCCATAGGGGGAATAGCGGCAACTATTTGTGGCGTAACATCGCGAAAGTCAACCGTAACGTATACATGAGTACCGGGGGCGGCGGGTAATTCGTCACCAATTTGGCGCGCTAAAAAGCCAGCTTCGAGGTAATTATTTTGCTCATCGGTGTTGTATTGCAACGACCCTCTCACACAATGATGATTGGTGAGCACTAATCCTTTTGGCGACACAAAGGAAGCCGAACACCCACCTAAAGACACCACAGCGCCCATGGGAAAGCCCGATAGATTGGTTAAGGTTTGCGGAGAAATAGCAATACCCGCATCGCGAAGCTCTTGTTGAATCATTGGCAATTGTTCAGGCGTGTACATGCCCTCTTTTGCCCATGTTGGCGCTATTGATATACAAGCCATTCCTGCCATTGCAGCCAAGAAACGTCGTGACATTACCTATTCCTTACTGATAAATTCTTACTATCGACAGTTTGATATTACACGCTTTTTCTCTAGACTCCTAATAAGGCATTGTTGAGTTAGCAACGTTGAACCCACGTATAATAATAAGCCTCGCTAACCCACTTTATTAGGTACAAGACCAACCTGCAGAGTGTTGTTTTTCTGCGTAAAACCATGATCAACCTCACTCTCTAAGTCGAACAAGGACTGCCATGAGAACTACATTGAATGAGCTTGAATGCCGCGTTATCGGTGTTTTGCTTGAAAAATCGATGACGACACCGGAACAATACCCCTTGAGCTTAAATGCGCTTACTAATGGGTGTAACCAAAAAAGCAATCGCGTACCCGTGATGTCACTTACCGAAGCCCAAGTCAGCGATATTCTCGACACTCTACAAAGCAAACGGTTAGTGCAAGTCATGACCGGGTTTGGTAGCCGAGTCGATAAGTACGCACATCGCTTTTGCAATACTGAGTTTAGCGATATAAAACTTACCGACGAGCACACGGCACTGATTACCGAATTAATGCTTAGAGGGCCGCAAACCCCCGGCGAGTTACGCGGCCGAAGCCAACGTATGGCAACGCTTAAAGACGTATCGGAAGTTGAGTCTGCACTAGCAAGCCTACAAGCTTACCAACCTTACCCATTAGTTCGTCGGCTTGAACGTGAACCGGGAAAACGGGAAGCGAGATACCAACATTGCTTTAGTGACACCGATGGCGAGCACAACCAAGCAGCCCCTGAAGCCCCGGCCGTGGATGCTCCCCACATTGACAATAACGACAGAATTACCGCGTTAGAAAATGAGGTAAAAACGCTAAAAAGTTTAGTGGCGACCTTATTGAATCGGGTCGATGCGCTAACAGATAAATAAAACACATCTTTTTTCACCCTGTTTGGCTTTCTCCATCGTTAATCTAATAACTAACAAGGAGAAAGCCCATGCAATTCGTTTCTTACCAACCCATTGCTATTGATTACAAGCGTTTAGTTGGCAGCATCACACTAGGCGCAACGGCTGCATTTGCTCTGTTCATTGTGATGGCCAAGCTCATTGAAAACGATCAAATTGTTCAGCACGTTGCACCACTCACACCCATAGGTCCAGTTATCCTGGATATTGAAGAACCCGACGTGATCAAGAAACAACCGTTACCGCCCAAACAGGAAGTTATCAAGGCTCCCGAAACGCCTAAAATGGAACCGCAAACGCCAGACATCGACGACGGGCTTATTAGTTTAAACAACATCGGGAACCAGATTGGGCCAATAGATATCGGCAAAAATATATCATTGGGCAACACCGACCAAAGTGCGCGGCCGGTGGTACAAATTGAACCCAATTACCCTGTTGATGCGGCCCGAGATGGCATTGAAGGCTGGGTAGAGCTGAGTTTTACTATTGCGCCTAACGGCACGACACAAGATATTACGGTGATGAATGCGGAACCGGCACGTATATTTAACCGAGCGGCACGACGGGCATTGTCCAAATGGCGCTATCAACCCAAATTGGTTGACGGTCGCGCTGTGAGCCAACCCGGAATGCGTGTACTATTGAGCTTCACGCTAGCACAATAATTCTAAGCGTGAACCCGCGCATAACAGGGAGTAGCGACATTTATGAGTATGGTTTTATCTATGCGAGCATGGTTAGGTAAGCCACAGACCAACGAAGACCTGATGTTGCAATACGCAGCATCAGGCGAAAACAAGTGGCTGAGCCGCCTATACGACCAAACCAGTCAGAATCTGTACCACTATTTACTCGTACTCAGCGACCCTGACACTGCCGCTGATGTAGTGCAAAAAACCTTTGTTAAAGTGATCGAAAAGCGCCATTTATTCACTTCAACAGGGCGTTTCGACGCTTGGCTATTTACCATGGCGCGTCGTACGCTAATCGATGAATTTAGACGCTCATCAAAATACCAACTGAGTGATCAAAGAGATCTCGATTCGTGGGTTCCCGCCCATAATGACAGTGATTTAGTTGACAAAACCAAAATAGCAGACGCATTTGTAAACGCCATGCAAGCCCTTCCTTTTTTACAGCGAGAGGCCTTCTCACTGCAACAGGAAGGCTTTGGCCTACAAGAAATTGCACAGTTGTGTGATACCCCAGTAGAAACCATTAAAACCCGATTGCGCTACGCCAAAACCAAGTTAAAAGAAAGTTTGGAGTCTCACCATGCATGATTCAGATGAGTCACTTAACAAGGCCTATAACGCTCATAAAAAAGCAAACCCGGCCCCCCATAGCATCAAGACTGCCATTCTGTCGTCGAATACAAGACGCAACCAAAAATCGGCAAAAACGCGCTCTTGGTACGATTGGGCAACAGCTTATGCCGCCACATTCGCCATCGCATTACTGGTCGGAGTGCTCGGGTTTCATCATTGGTCCCAACACATTTGGCAACCCTCAACCTCGTTAGAAGTAACCACTGTGATGCACGGCTATACAGACAATGACGCTTTGGCAGACTCAACAGAAAGCGATTTACGCGCCAAACAAGCGCTAGGGTGGCAAGCCTATCAGCAACAACAGTTGGCGAGTACGATCATTCATAACAATATGGCGACATTAG
The DNA here is from genome assembly GCF_056161325.1 of Alteromonas sp. ABE4_545. Lineage (NCBI taxonomy): Bacteria > Pseudomonadati > Pseudomonadota > Gammaproteobacteria > Alteromonadales > Alteromonadaceae > Alteromonas > Alteromonas sp. ABE4_545. Next base: position 221,154 of record NZ_JBSWYY010000001.1, on the reverse strand, counting down.
TAAAAGCGGACAACGACTGGGTGCTTCAAGATTGTCATCAAAACTTGATAAAAATATCGCCTCAATTGATCACCAAACTGTTAAACCAACACCGACTACCCGCACAAGCTAAACCTGGTGACGCCCTTCAAATCGCTTTTAACCAAGCGGGCTTCATTGTTGAAATTGCTGCCGCGGGCGTACCGTTACAATGCGGATAAATTAAGGTGGTAAACGTTTACCCTAAACGTTACACTCACGGTGATTTTTGTTAAATTGCTGTGAGTGGACTTTATGTACCTAAAATTAAACGCGTGGCTAGTCGCCCTAGTCACTTTGTTACTTGCCACCTCCAAATGTTACGCCAGTCCACCTGTTCAACAACAGCCAGATTTTAACCTAAACTGGCATTTCACTTTACAAGACAACCCGCATTTTGCGCAGGCTAAGTGGCCAGATGCCAAGTGGGAGACTGTGACACTTCCCCATGACTGGTCGATAAAATCGCGCTTAATAGAAAAACAGGGAAAAACGACCCGCGTTGGCCCTTTTTTCCCCGATGCCATTAACCAATACGACACTGGGTATACTCAAGGGGGAATTGGCTGGTATCGCAAAACGCTCAAACTCGGTGAGATTAATCGCAGAGCAGTATTATATTTTGATGGCGTGTATATGAATGCACAGGTTTTCGTTAACGGTGAGAAGCTCATTACGCATCATTATGGGTATACACCATTTTCTGTTGATATCACTGATAGATTGCACGCTAATAGCGATAATGTGATCGCTGTGCGCGTTAACAATGAAGACAAAAACAGTCGCTGGTATTCAGGCTCTGGCATATACCGACAAGCCGCTTTATATTGGCTTCCGGCAGATCATTTGGGTGTGTACAAGCCACATATTTCCAGCGAAATCACCCAACAAAATCACCACCAGTATGCCAATGTCAATGTAGTCAGTGAACTTGCATTTCACTCCGAAAATGGCACCAGTACACTAACACAACAGATTCTTGATCACAGCGGTAAAGTTGTTGCCGAAGCAGCGCCTGTCAACATTACTCGGGCCACACCAAGTATCACCACACATTTTAAAATTGCCTCACCTCGTTTGTGGTCGACAAAAACTCCGTATTTGTATCAATTGCGTCAAACCATCGAAAATGCCAATGGCGAGCAACAAGTGAAAATCACGCCTGTGGGTATCCGTACCCTGGCCTTCTCGTCGTCGAAAGGCTTTTTGCTGAACGGCGAGAGCGTGTTGCTCAGAGGCATGAATATTCACCACGACAATTATCAGATTGGCGCAGAAGCCTACCCTGCGGCAGAATACAGAAAGCTGTCGATTATCAAACAGCAAGGCTATAACGCGATACGGCTGTCTCACAACCCGCCATCAACCGCCTTACTGAATGCCGCTGATCAGCTTGGTATATTGGTTATTAACGAAGCTTTTGACGCGTGGAACGAGCATAAGTGGCAAAACGTGAATGATTACGCGAGATACTTTGCCGACAATTGGCAACAAGACCTCACCGCCATGATCAAGCGAGACCAATACCATCCAAGCATCATTATGTGGAGTATGGGCAACGAAATACCAGAGCAATTCAAACCTCTTGGCGCAGACACTGCTCGTCAACTTGTGCAATTTGCGAAAACTCTCGATACCACCCGGCCAATTACAGTAGGAGCAAATATCTCTGGCGAAAGTGGCGACGCGTACCTCAATGAATTCGATGTGGTGGGTTACAATTATCAAGAGCACAATTACCTCAATGACCATGAGCGTTTCCCGCAACGTATTATGTATGGCTCTGAAACCTACGCCAACAAAGCCGCTGAATACTGGCAATTTGTTGAGCAATATCCCTTTATCATTGGCGATTTCGTGTGGACGGGTTGGGATTATATCGGCGAAGCGTCGATTGGTTGGACGGGCTACGCCCCCGAATGGGCAGGATTAGCTCCTTATCCTTGGCACCTTGCCTACTGCGGTGAAATTGACGTACTAGGGCAACCAAGAGCGGCAGCCAACTATCGTAAAGTGTTATGGCAAACTGAACAAAACGGATTATATGTTTACGTAAAAAGCCCCGCACCATCATTGTTGCCCCAGCAAGATCCCGATTGGTATTTAATGTGGGTACAGCGTGATTTACACCCCAGTTGGACCTGGCCGAATGAAGAAAACACGCCAATGACGGTTGAAGTTTATTCTCGCGCACCGCAGGTAACGCTGCGCTTAAACGGTCAATCCATTGCTACCCAAACACAACAACAAGCGACTGACTTCATCTTCAGTTTTACCGTGCCCTATGTGCCAGGTGAATTAACGGTTGAAAGCGCCAATGACCAAGGCGAAGTCCTCAATCGAAAACAACTTGTGACAAGCACAAAACCACGTGCTACCACATTAACGAGCAACAAATTAGTTCTCGACAACAACGGCCAAGACCTTGCTTATGTGAATATTGCTTTGGTCGATGTGGAAGGTAACCCTGTGTATTGGTGGGGCGACGATAAAAACTTGTCGTTAAGTATCTCTGGAGCGGCAGATATCTACGCAGTGGGTAATGGCGAACCCGATAGTACTAGCCCGTTCGACGTTACGACCCGACGTACTTTTCGAGGGCAAGCCCAAGTCATTCTGCGTTCTATTGCTGGTCAAAGTGGCGAAATTACCTTAACCGTGAGTGGAGAAGGGCTAACCCCCTCTTCGATTACACTCGAAGCGCGCTAAAAACAGCTAGCGCGCTTCACTGTCGTTTAATCACTCAGAGGCTCGGACGGCGCAGTGGCGACCGAGTCTCGTGCAACTAGTTCAGGAATAAACAAATGTGTCTGACTAGATGTTTTGTTATTGGGATCGGTTAACTTAATAGCCAGATCAGCGGCATACGCTGCCATTTCTTCAATAGGATAATGCATTGTCGTTAATCGAGGGCGACACGCTTTAGCCGCCGACAAATCGTCAAATCCAATCACTGATACCTGCTCAGGCACTTTAATGCCTGCATCAAGTAGCGCATGCATCGCGCCAATCGCCATTAGGTCGTTATACGCCACAATTGCGGTAAAGGCCTTCCCTGTCGCCAATAATTCTCTTGCTGCTTGCTCACCACCATCGATGTTGGCACCGGCTTCGGCAATAAGTGATTCATCCAACGTCAAGTCTGCTTTCTCCAAGCTGTCTTTTACACCTTGCACTCGCATATTGGGGTCGCGGTTTTGGTAAATACTGGTAACAACAGCTATGCGTTTATGACCATGGGCAAGTAAATAGTCAGTGGCACGCTGTGCACCCGTCACATTGTCTAACCACACACAGCGGTTAGCAATGGCCGGAATATAGCGGTTTATCAATACCAAGCCGGGAATTTCATTGGCTAATGCCACTAGCGTATCTTCATCAGAATATTCACTGTGCAAGATCAATGCTTGGCAATTGTGGGTGCGTAAAGAGTCAATGGCGTCCATTTCTGACTCAGTTTCGTACAAGGAGTTACTCATTAACAGTTTGTACCCCCTTTCACGCGCCGTATTTTCAACACCACTGGCTAAAGTGCCAAAAAACGACATAGAGAGCTTGGGTGTTACTACGCCTATTGAATGATTCACACGACTAACCAACGCTTGCGCATTAGTGTTTGGCCGATAACCGAGCTCTTTAATCACCTTTTTAACTCGAGCACGGCAAGCATCACCCACTTGCCCACCATTGCGAATAACGCGAGATACGGTGGCAGTAGACACACCCGCAACACGTGCAACATCTTTAATTGTGACCATATTTATTATTCTTTCCCTATTGCGCTTGGCTACAATGATTCTTGTATACCGCTCGACGATAATAACGCAAACATAACAGAGATAGCACGCCTACCAGTACAGTGCCGCCAGACAGTATCAAGCGCATCATCAATATTGTTGTCGTAGTTTGAGCAGCCCCGCGTTGTGCGTCAAACTGGATCGCATTCAACAATGCGCCACTGCCCACTAGCGCTACGATACCCGCCAATGAAACAGTGGAATGAAAAATTGCAGAAAACATACCGGCTTCCTGCTTCCCTGTGAGAGCCGTGTGCCGGTCACTCAGTTGCGCATTACACATAGGAACAACGGTCGACATTGCAGTCCAGATCGCGCAGCAAAAAAACGCGTCTAGCGCGACCCAATAACCGGCTCCAGGCACAAATAAAAACCACTTAATCACACCGCCAAATAAGGTTAACCACAACACTATCTGCAAGGCGCTCTCTTTGCCATAACGCGTGACCAAACCACTGACTAACGGCACGCTGAGTAGCCCCACCACGGCATAGCTGGTAGACAACACGCCTTTTAATACTGCGCCTTGTGATACATCGCCTTGGCTAACCGCATACACCAACAAATAATAGTCCATGCTGGCAGCCATCACGCTTCCTCCCAGCTGCAATAGGCAAAGTACCATTAACCACCCCACGCCAGGGTGCGTGAGTAAATGCAAACAGGTACGTAGCCGAGTTGGAGTGGGTGGCGTCTTCACCGTCACTTGTTCTCGGCAAATGAACACTGGCAACAAGCCCATCAAGCCTATTGCCACGATAGCAATCATCCACCCAGTAACTTTAATACCAGCGGCAATTCCGCCAAATATTGCCAAGCCCGCAAGAGGAAAACTCCACTGATACAGTACCGACGCAACTTTAATAAAATAGGTGTTGATCACCATAATGCTTTGGCGTTCATGCTCACAGTGGCTCAGTTCGTAACTCAAACTTGTCATTGGCACATTAGCCACGGTAACGCAGAGAAAGAACACCAAATAAAGCCCGCTAAAATAAGCCAGTTGTGATTGAGTTTGCCAGTTAACTGGCACCATCCAAAGTAAGCCAAAACTCACCGACGCGGCCATTACCCCTAGTGCGATAAGAGGCCTTCTTCGCCCCCAACGACAGTGCAGGCTATCGCTAAAGTGACCCACAAGAGGAGCAATAAGTGTGGCGACCAAGACCGGAAAAGCCAGCGCGAGCGATAGCAAAAAAGGGTCTACGCCCAATGTCATCTGATAGTAAGGCACCGCCATAACTTGCCCCACTTGCGAAGCAAATAACATTGAAAAGAAACCTGCGCCAAGGGCTAATTTTTGAGAATAAAAAGAGCGGTTAGAAGAAGTTAGATTAGGCATAGTAAGCAAGAAGCCGAATGTCAACGACACTCGGCATGCGCGTATTTATAATTTGGCATCAAACTCATCAGGCATAATCACGTCGCCATCTTCGCCGGGCACTGGCGCGACCATCACCACGAGCATGTCGCCATTCAAGCCCGACGTCCAACGGGTTTTCCACGTTTCAACGCTAATGGCTTTAGGTACGCAATGCGCCCATTCGTCGGTGGCCCACAAGGTGGCTAGTGTTGCACTTGACCACACTGGAACGCCGTCTTCTTCGTCTGTGGTTAACATTACACAGCCGTCGTCGTCGGTGAGAATAAACAACTCACCATTGGCTTTTACGTCGTTAAAAAATTGCTGAGTGCGCTGGTCTAAATTTTTGGCTAAAAACGCGTCTACATCAGTCATGAAAATTCCTCATCGCTTACTTGATTGGGCGATCTGAACATGAAAGAAGACCCAAGTACATCAATTTGTGTCGCAATTACGTGTTTTGTGTTGCCCGACACATTGATGCCATGTGATCAATGATAGACTCTAAGCCCACGCGGCGTATCGACTTCATATAATTAATATAAACCGTTGCGTTTACATTAGGTAAGGTTTCGATAAGTTCAACGTGCTGAATACCCCACATGGCCCAGTTGACCGACTGAGGTAATACCGCATAGCCTCCATCTCGTTGCAACGTAGTCATAGCCAAACGCAGCGAGTTAGTACGCAACTTCGCGTCACGGCACACCGGATAGTGTGCAAGTAACACATCGCGGGCTTTACTGCCCCAATCAATCGCAACAAATTCCAACGCATTCACAGCTTCACTTGTACTGTTAACCCGATACAAGCCCAGCGGCTGTTGGTGATAGCGCAAACTAACAAATTCTTCTGACTTCAAAGGCTCGTGAGAAAATGCAACATCTACTGTGCGTTCGTGTAGCTGCCTAGACAGTTGATCAAGCGACATAATCTCTGCTTTTACTGACCATTCAGGGAATTGTGCATGCAAATCGTGTAACACATCAGGCACCGAAAATTCACTGATCAGCTGTGTCGAACCGCATACCACATACTCCGCACTTTGCACCTGCAATGCGTTTTTTGCTTGCTTTAAAGTAGCACACAGAGATTCAGCATAAGGCAAGAGCTTTTCGCCTGCCGGCGTCAACTGAATACTGTTTCGGTGACGAATAAACAACGTTGTATGAAAATACTCTTCCAATTGTTTAATCCGCGCACTAACAGCAGATTGCGTGAGATAAAGATTTTCGGCGGCTTTGCCAAAATGTCGAGTTTTGACAACTTCAATAAAGGTGGTAAGAAAACGCGTGTCCATGGCGGGAATAACATAAAAAACCGATACCGCCTACGCTGTCACAAGATGTAAAGGAAGTAAATAAAAAATATAGATTATCTCGGCGTATCCTGCAGATACGCCGTTTTTATTCACTACAAACCGAGACGACTAATATTCGTCGAAATGAGTTCGGCGTTGCTTTTCGCGCCGTTGCATGTCTCGCTTTTGTTGGGTTTTTGCTTCATGATGACGACGCTGACTGCCTTTCTTAGCAGAATCTTCGTAATCAACATCATCTACCGAGTCCCATTCATCTCGCTGGTAACGATAGTCTTTACTCATTGCCTTCTCTTACTGTTCGTGGAAAAAATGTCACAGATTTATTATTAATCTTCGGGCAAAAATGGAAAGTGAATCATTTTTATCGTGACGATAAAAATGCTTTAAATTTAGTCATTGAAACTTCATATATACTTCTGCATCGAATAGCGGCAATCCTCTTGAAGCCCCCATAGATAGTACTCACTGCGGCGCTATCACCGGTGCGCTCATTCTTTCAGTCAATTTGAACAGTTTTTTTTATTGTGAAGAAAAAAAATTTTTGTTTTTCATTTCCCCATTTTTCCCTTAAAAGTGCACCCAATTAAGACCGTTAATTTTTTATGGGGTACACACCATGAAAGCGCCAGATATTCGTTTACCAGCAAAACAGTTTATTGATCGTCAACATTTCCCGTATGGTTTTCGTAAGTCTGGAGACTTCAGTATTTCTGAAGCTGACTTACTCACTAAATTCGGTAAAACACTATTGAGTTTAGAAGCCAGTGAAATCGCGCCTGAAACCGAGGATGAAAAACACTTCGTGGCGATGATTCAAGGTCAAGTGCCTCCTACGAGCAACCTTGAAAAAACATGGGCAAAATACGTGAGATTGGCACGAGGCAAGCGTCATTTTTACACGTTGCACAGTTCAGCGAGCAACCAGTCTGACTTTGACGAAGATTACTCAGACGAAGAATTTGATGTCGCGTAACGAAAAAAGCGTCAGTTAAGACTGTTTTTTCATTGCGCAAACAAAAAAGCTGACGCAGAAACGTCAGCTTTACTTTGTTCTAAACGGTCGAACCGACAGCTATTTCTCGCAGAAAAAGCCATACAGTAACCCCATAGTTTGTTTGATACGCTCATCAGCCAGCTTATAATAGATGGTCTGCCCTTCCCGGCGCGTGGTTACCATATCTGCTTCTCGCAACAACGCTAGATGCTGCGATAGAACAGGTTGAGTTACCGGCACTAGCGCCAGCAATTCAGTAACAGACAATTCCTTGTCAATCAGTGAGCACATCACCATGAGTCTCGTTTTGTTCGCTAGTTGCTTTAAATAACGCTCTGCATCTTGTGCATGCGCTAACATCTCATCAGCATTCATTGTTGTTATCTACTATCTGACTCGGGCTTAACATTTAAAGAAAATGCTATCGATTGCGCAAGCGTTTTGATACCACGCGCACAAAGTGTGCGACCAATGTCTGATAAAGGATAGTCAATCCATGAATATTCTCATCTTTCAATCACCAATATTCTATTAAGACTGATAGATAGTGGTATATTATGTAACGTACATTCGATAATACCAAACTGGTGATATATGAAAGCCACTCTCGAACAATGGAGAATGTTTAAAGCTGTGGTCGACGCAGGCGGCTTTAATCAAGCAGCAAATGTCGTGCATAAAAGCCAATCCAGTGTCCATCACGCGGTGCAAAAATTAGAAGCATCATTAGGTGTGGCGCTGTTCGAAAATACGGGTCGCAAAGTTACTCTAACCGAAGTGGGTGAACTTATGCTTCGCCGCGCAACGTTTCTGTTAGACGAAGCAGAAAAAGTAGAGCTGGTCGCACGCTCATTGAGCGGGGGCGTAGAGAGCTTTCTCAATATCGCGGTGGATATTATTTTCCCACCTGAATTGCTTTACAACGTGTTGAACAAAGTGTCGCAAGAGTACCCCATGTTGCGAATTGAAATCATGGAAACCGTGCTCAATGGTGCCAACACGCTACTGAAAAAGGGCGATGTTGATTTGGCAATATCACCCTTTCCAATTGAAAATGGCTTTAGTGAAGACCTCTGCGGTATTGAATTTGTTGCCGTAGCACACCCTTCTCACCCTCTGCATCAGCTCGACAGAGAGTTGAATTTAGAAGATTTAAAGTCACACCGGCAAATCGTTGTACGCGACTCGGCCAGCGATCGCAAAGCAGAGTCTGGGTGGTTAGGCGCGGAACAACGCTGGACCGTAAGCCATGTTCGTACTTCGGTAGACATTATCAGTAAAGGGCTAGGTTTCGCGTGGTTGCCCGTAGCGATTATTCGTTCACAACTCAACGACGGCATATTGGCCCCGCTGCCATTAAAAGAAGGGGGCGTTCGACGTACACTGATGCATTTGTGCTTTTCAGACGGCGACCGCTTGGGGCCAGCGGCGCGCGCGTTTATTGGCGAGCTGCGATACCAGTCGATGAATATGCCGACGGCTTGTGGCTTAGTGTGAGCTTATTTAGTTAAATGGGTATCGTTAGCGTGCTTAACCCAGTCGAGGTCACGTGTTTGCTCGTCTAACGTCCCCTTTGCGTCTTCCAGAAAAATCTTGCAAAAATAATCGACACAAGGATACATCTGTCGATACTTTTTCAATTGCATCTCCATTTCTTCCATTGCATTGGAAAACTCAGAGTTAGATTTAGACAGCTCATAATCACATTTGAGATACGCACATAACACATCGCTGGCTTTTGCCAAACGCACGTGAATATCGTCTTTGTCTTGCTCAATAAGAGGCTGATAACGCGCCTGAAGCGGCTCAGGTAAGGTCTTTAGCAACATGGCCTCAAACCGACGCTCAAGCTTTTTAATCGCTTGGGTGGTTTCTGGGTCATGATATTTAACAGGGCTAGGAATATCACTCATGCCAGCAATTTCACTTCCTTCGTGAAATATCGCTAACGTGGCAACCTTGTCTGGGTTCACTTCTTCACCGTACACATCGGCTGCAATCGCCCCTAACATATGCGCAACGACAGCCGCCTCATATATATGGGTCGAGAGCATTTCTTCCTGAAATTGTGCCATGAGGGGCCAACGCTTAACATTGCGAGCTCGTTGCATTAAACCGATAAATGCCGAGTGATTATTTGCCATAAGTGATAACAAGCCTGTAGAAATCTGAACGTGACAATGAGTGTAACACGACTACTAGCTCAATTGTGCGGCTTTCACAGTGTGGCTTTCGTAGCCCATATCTTGCTTAGGGTTGACGTTTATCCCCGTACATTTGGCTGTCTGCGTGTTCTATCCATTGGTCTGGGTTTTCTAGCGTTGGCTCCCATTGGCACATACCAATCGAATACGCCACCGAGAAGGATTTACCAGGACTCACCGAGACCTCAATCGGCGTTGACCGCAAACGTTGACAAAACTGCTCTGCTTCAGAAAAGTCGGTGTTATATAGCATGAGCAAAAACTCATCGCCGCCATAACGCCCTAAACTGTCTGAGTCGCGAATTTGCCCAGAAATGGCGTCACAGAACGCTTTTAACGCCCTATCACCAACACTGTGACCATAGGTATCGTTAACCGATTTAAAATCGTCTAAGTCGAGAAACAGTAACACCGCCTTGCCTTCCTGACGCTTTAGGCGAGACAGCTCTCTTTGTACAATATGCTCGATTTCTCTGCGGTTATACACACCGGTTAAATCGTCGGTACGAGACAAGCGTTCAAGCCGCATATTGGCCTCAAGCAATGCTGAATTCATCCCTTTGTCTTTAGTAATGTCATCAGCACAACCCACAATAAACACACTGTCGCCATTTACATCTCGAACAACAATACCTTTTTCCCGAATGTAACGCAGTTCACCGTCATCACGCATCACGCGATATTCATGTTGCCAATCTTCTTCTATCAGCCCGCCATAATGCGCCAAAATGCGCTGTCGATCAGCCGCGTGAATATGATGAATAAAGCTCATGGGGTTTTGATACAGCTCCATCACTGGTCGCCCCCAAATTTCCGCATAGCCGCCATTCACGTATCGCATACTTTTGAGATTAGGCTCAGCAACCCAAACTAACATCCGGTCTGAAAGAGAGAGGATAATCTGACGGAATAGCTCTTCAGACTCGTGAAGTCGTGTTTCAATGCGCTTTCGATCGTCGATGTCTTCTATAACAGATATGAAAAAATCAGGCTCTCCACGCTCTGTTCTCACAAGAGATACGGTTAACCTCGCCCACACCCAATGCCCATCGCGATGAATATACGGCTTCTCAATGGTATAAATATCTTCCTCTCCGGCTAATAGCGCATTAACGTGCACTTCATCGCTCGCTAGGTGCTCACCGGGTGTTAACTGCTGAAAACTTAATTTGAGAATTTGAGACTTCGAGTAACCGAGAAAATCGCAGAATGCGCTGTTTACATTAAGAAAGCGGCCATCTGCCGCTACGTGTGCTAGGCCAACAGCACAGTGTTCAAATGTCGCTTCATATACCGTTAAATCGGAACGGTTCACCGGCCATACCTCAACCAAAATAGTCTCTCCCATCATCCCTGGAAAAATAAAAGCAAATGCCTATATATACTTTAGTCGATATTTTGAGTATTGAATAATCATACGCGACAAATGCTGTGTTTCTATGGCTAAATACGTATAAAAGCCCATAACAATAAGTGGGCATGCCACGAAGGCATTAGGTTTTATTGATTACTCGCTGCTCTTTCCAGCGATCCCAACTCGGTGTTGGTGTAAGTGTGTCAAACAAATACTTAATGAAAGTACTCACTTTGAGCACCCCAAGATGTCGTTGTGGGGTTAACACATAAAGATTCCGGTAACCATGTGTCACTTCTGCGCGCCAAGATTCCAACAACGGCAAAAGGGCTCCCTCTGCTAGTTCTGAAGCAATCAGCCATGTCGGAAATAACACAACACCCTGACCTAAAAGCGCCGCTTTAACCAAGCTTTCCGGGTCGTTGCTGTAGAGGTTTCCCGTCACTTCTAATGACCTAGGCTCTCGCTGCTCAGCCCCTTGAAAATACCAACGTTGCCTACCTAACTCCCCCCTGTAAATTAAGCAGTTGTGGTGCGTAAGATCGTTCGGTGTTAACGGGGCTTGGTGTGCAGCTAAATAACTCGGTGCAGCTGCCACAACGTAATTCATTTGCGCAAGGCGTCTGCCAACCAGAGACGAGTCGGTTAACTCGCCCACGCGAAAGGTCACATCATGGCCTTCCCTCACGGGATCAATGACTTGGTCGCTAAGTGTTAACTCTGCTCTAATAGCAGAATAACGCCGTTGGAATTCATTAAGTAGTGGAATGATTTGTCGTCGTCCGAACGCAGTCGGAGCATTGATCCGCAACACACCACTGGGTTCTGGATTAGGGTATGCAAGCGCTTCTGTAGCAAGGTCTAACCGTTCCAAAATCTCGCGCACTTCTTCATAGTAACGCCATCCAGCCTCGGTCAGGGCTACAGCACGGGTATGACGGTAAAGCAGAGACTGGCCAACCGATTCCTCCAATGCACTAATTTGACGAGAAATAGAAGATACCGCCCGGTGGAAATGTCGAGCGGCGGCAGTAAAACTCCCTGTGGCCGCTACTCGCTCAAAAACTCTCAGGGCGTTTAAATCTATCGTATTGAAATCCATGAAGTTGCATCTCACGCAATAAACATTTGCAATAACTGCTATTGTAGCAACTTTGAGTGGTATTTACCCTGTCTCCTCAATTCCGGTATCTCAGTCCGGGCTAAGTTCATCTAGAGGAGGTGAGTAATGAGAAAAGGCAATGCACTGATAGTAGGAGCGACAGGTATAACCGGTGGTAATCTTGCTACCAACTTAGTGGCTAAAGGTTGGAGCGTATATGGGCTATCTCGCAGTGGTTCATCACAATACGGTGTTGTCCCTGTCGCAGCAGATTTACTAAATCTAGCCGCCACACAACGAGCGCTTGAAACACTATCAATTACGCATGTTTTCTATTGCACATGGGTTAAAAGAGATAATGAAAAAGCGAACATTGAGGCGAACAATACAATGATGCGCAACCTGTTTACTGCGCTCGATTGTGACAAGCTCAAACACGTATCGCTGGTAACAGGCACAAAACAATATCTTGGGTCTTTTGAAGCTTATGGTAGTGGCCAAACAGAAACGCCGTTTCGCGAATCAGAGCCGCGAGTGCCTGGTGATAATTTCTACTACGTCTTAGAAGATATTCTTTTTGAAAACGCCAAACAGTTTGGCTTTTCGTGGAATGTACATCGACCACACACGGTTATTGGCTATGCGAGAGGCAACGCCATGAATATGGGTACAACACTTGCGGTTTACGCCTCTATTTGTAAGTCGACCGGGCAACCATTTGTTTTTCCCGGTTCACAAACTCAATGGAATGCGCTGACAGACATGACAGATGCAACCTTACTAGCCAGACAAATGGAATGGGCTGCAACAATGCCAGGTGCAGCGAATCAAGCGTTTAATACTGTGAATGGCGATACGTTTCGTTGGCGTAGAATGTGGCGAGAAATAGGCGACTATTTTGGTGTTGATGTAGCTGACTGCCCAGAGACGCCAAAGCCGCTGGAACAACAGATGGCAGGTTGCGAACCCGTATGGCGCGATATCGCCAAACAGCATGATCTCGTTGAGCCAGAGGTAAATAATTTAGCGTCGTGGTGGCACACCGATGCTGACCTTGGGCGAGAAGTAGAATGCGTCAATGACCTCACTAAATCGAGGCAGTTTGGCTTTACTGACTTTAGCGAAACACGGTCGGCTTTTTTTGACTTATTCAACCGCTTGCGTATTGAAAAGATCATTCCTTAATACAACCACAACCTGTAAGGCGGCACGTGATTTTATTGCAGTGCCGCTTTTTTCAGTTATCAACTAATTACAATATCTTAAAACTTATTTTGCTCGCAGACGCGTCTTGCGAACTCCACTTCCATCTTTTCAGTTGTTCTTATTAGTTTTATATCTGCATGTGAACTACCCAATATTCATCACCAGCCAATGAAAGTAGTCACGAAAACCTAACATTTCATTTCTATGTAGCAATACCGCTAAATAGGCTTCGTTCACCGAAAAGTTCGGACTCCAAAGATATGAGGGTCTCGTAACTCTGGAAAGAAATAAAGAAACGCGAAAGCATTGCGTAAATCTCAACTTGCCGGCTTAAATATTAAGGCAGCAAATAAAGGAGTAGTAAAAACCGAGTTTGCTAACACCACAAACAGTAGAGCATTGCCCTAGCTCTGGTCATACCCACATAGTGCAATGCTTTACTTTCATCATCACTTAATTTTGAGGGGTGTACTAAATCTACCAAAATAATCACATCATTCTCTAACCCTTTGAAGTCTTGGATTTTCGAAAAGTTTATTCCCTCAAACGGTAATTTCCTTACTACATAGTCATCAAGTTCTGATATGAGTTCTCGTGTTGCTGCGGGTAGCTTTTTGATAATAGACTTGCGTATACTTATTGGTGAAAGTATTGTAACTGAGCTAGGCATCAACTCTGAATTTGCTAGTTCAGTAATGAGTTTATCTAGTTTGCCTACCAGCTCACTTTCATTACCGTGATATTCAATAACTTCGGGACCATCGGCAAGGGTTGGCGTACCCACATCACACGTAAGTTCTTTTTGAACCGACTTAAGAATATTAGAAGTGTTTCTGCAATTTACGCTAAGTGGAAGAAGCGTTGGGTTGTTCCTGTTTTTTAACCAGTTGAAGGCTTCTACGTCCAATGTATCTAATAAATTAGCTTGGTTATTGGCATCGTGAAAAAAATACCACTGTCCATTGTCAAGACCACCAGCTATTAATGAGTCTAGTAGCTGCAAGTCTTGAAAATTCAGCAAATCTTGCCCTTCATCAACGATGAGTGAGTCGAAAACATCGAGACCAGAGCGGCGTAATGCGTTGCCCACTGACGATATGGTTGCTATAACTAGACGGTCGTTTTGAATTCGCGTTGTTAAGTAATGCCTAAGCCATGAAGACTTGCAGACGAAAAGCGTATTAAGCCCCTTTGCGATAAACCTTCTGGATAGTTCAGCGGCTAAGAATGTTTTACCTGTACCTGCCCCTCCCTGGCAAATTACGCGTTTATTAATCTCAGCAATGTCGACAAATTTATACTGTTCTTCGGTTAATCTTACCGATGACTGCTCTACTTGTTTTACATGGTCAAATAGCGGTTGAATAGTCTCAAAATCGGGCCGCAAATATGCTGCTATGGCTTCAACATCAGCTTGGCTGATTAATTGATCGTTGTTAGGCCTTTCTAGCGTCCAATAGTCAAATAACGCTTTAAGCCAATGATTGAAATTACTAAAATCACGGCTGTCGCATATCATTTCTCTGTCCCACTCTCCACCATCAGATCGCCAAAGCGAGTCAGGGCATACCACGCCATACCCGATAGGAAAACGAACTTTGTGTTGACCTAAATAATCATCAATTTTCCTAACTATCGCATGTACAGCCGTATTTGCCTGATGAAAAGGGTCTTGAATTTGGTCTTTGCCATTTCTTCCCTCTGTAGACCACTTACCATCTACATAGGAGATTTTTCCGCCTTTAACTTCTAAGACAAATAAGCCGTAAATGGAGACTATGACAAAATCTGCTTCACCGACCCGTTTGTAATCGTGTTTTGTAAGTAATAGCGAATGGAAGCCTACTGGATGATGATCGGCAAATTCAGAGTCTGAGAGTTTTTCAAAAACTTTTAACTCTGCTTTGCTCGTCGTGTTATGAGGCTTCCCTGGTATCAACTTCACATTTTACGCCTTGAATAAATCGAGCGCTTTGTTCATGTCGAACAATTCATCAGCGTCTTTTATTGTTTTAAGCCGCATTGACTCTTCAAAGTTTGAAGACAACACCTTTGACATAAGCTTAGGGCGAGTAGAAAAAGTAATGGCGCCTCCTTTTACCCGATACTCTTCTTTAGTGTTTAGCTCCCAAGAAAGTACATCTTGTTCATCCATTTCCATAAATAAAATAAACTTCTGTAGATTATCTTGCGCCTTAGAATTCGTTGTATCTTTTATATACTTTTGGAACATCAGCGGCGGTTGAACTGGCGCTTTTTGCACAGTAACGCGAGCCCCAGTCGCTTTATGCGACAAAGCGACCATGTGATGCGACACCCAATTTCGAAGACCGCTTACACTGCGAACTCGTTCAGGCACTCGCTTTATACCTTGGAAAAGACCATAGAAAGCGGCTACCAGAAAGTAATCTTCTTCAGTAAAGCTTTCATGATAGAACTTTAAAGCAGTTTCTGTGTGGTCACGTACAAAAATCATTGAGATCAACAAAAAGGGTTTTGAGCCCCCCTCTTCTTCACTCTCATAATGATTAATAAGCTTAGCGAAGTACGTGTCTAGGTCGCCTTCATACGTTCTATCAACGAGTTGCCTTAATCGCTTAGCAAGGCCCGCAACCTTTGTGTAAGCGTCTGGTATACCATCTTTGCTTTCAAACGAATTAAGCAAATCGTGCTGAATAGTGCCAAAGTCAGATTCACTTGAGGCTATATCAAGCACTCTCTTATAGAAAGAATCGAGTTCACTTACTGAGTTGGCATCAGTTAGCCAATTTTGGAAGGCAATAATAGCCTCACTGGTCAGCTCTTCAGAACGTTTCCCTACAAATTTGTTATAAAGTTCACAAGAAAGGCGACCATTTTTTGTTTGGTAATATGCCAGTGATAAAGCACCACCAAGTGCCTCTGCTTTTTTATAATCAATAGTAATATCGGCAATGTCTGCCAAACTCATACAGCCCACTGATAAGTCTACGTCTAGCTCAGAAGGCAAATTGCCTTGCTTCCCAGATTTAAACAGTTTTGCATTTTGCGTAATGTATTTTGGAGGAAATCCACCATGTTGACGTGTAAGCTCGCTTTTTAATAAGTCACTGGCCTTGGCATTTTTTAGAAATACAGTTTTTATAATGCTAATAGGTAGCGGCGCTGGTATTAAAATTTCGTCGACATCAGAACGTAATATCTGGTCAAGACTACCGAACTCATACTGCTGTTCAGAAGCCCTACCATAAACGCTTGGCGACTCAAGCCCATTTAGGTCTACTTCAACTATACAACTTTCAAGATTAGGATCTTCCGAAACAGAAAGTTCAAGCGCGTCAGTTAAGTTAGTTTGATCATTTAGAGTAATGTACCCTTTAGGCCTTTCTACCTGAATATCTCGAAGATACGCATTACCTTCAAACGCCTGCATTTCTACAATCATATTACAGTCGAAGTAATATTTAAGATTTTCTGTATTGGTTACCAAAAACCATTTGTTAGCGCTCATATTTTAATTCTCTTGAGGAGTTCATGTTTTTCAACGTGGCCATTTCGCTCAATTTCAATCATTTCGCCTAAGGGCGGAAGAATGTCTTCAAATATACTTTCTTGTACTTCACTTTTTAACAAAAACAGTCTGTCTCGCGCACGCGACGCCATGACATACATTCGCTTCATTAACGATTCGATGTCACTACCTATTGCTTTAAAGCCGTCAATGATAATAAACACTTCGTCAAACTCTATGCCTTTCACAGATTTATCATTTAAAACAACAATTCCGCCCTGTGAGAAGTCGATGTTTACTGAGCCTTTTTGATCGGAATAGTAGGTACTAACAATAGGGGCAGCTTCTCGCCTTTGCTTATGGTCATTTTTTAGGTATTTCGCCCAATACCCTCTTTTATTTTCATTCGCGACAAACAAACCTATCAACTTTGATGGGTCATTATCATAAGAACTTAAAATGAGTTCCTTTACACTTTCAAGCATCTTATATTCATACAATATAGGAACGTGTGCCGATGGCTTTTTCGGAAGCGCTGGCTTTTCACTCGATTTGTCAGTATAGAAATAATTAGCAAAGGCAGAAATCGGCGTGGTGTTTCGCCAGTTTTCTTTCAGGTGGAATAAGTCGTCTTTTTCTAGACCCAATGCATCCAGTAAATCTGCCTGCGATGAGTTCTCTTCGGTAATCTGCTGATTTTGATCAGCAACGATAAAGAAATTTTCGACATTAAGAGCCTCGACCGCTTCGTACCATTCTGGCGGTAAATCCTGACCTTCATCAATAATAAAGTTCGTTGATGGACACGATGCGCCTAGATCTTCAAAACGATTAATCAACGCTTCATAGTCCGGTTTGTGGTTATCAATTTCAGGCATCTTCGCTTGTTCAAAATTTGCCTGCGAGCCACCCGCTACTTTGTATTGAAAATCATAAAGCCAAGACATAGCAGTATTCATATGAAAATTTTCATCAGCCCCAGCTAATAATTTATTTGCATGGTTTAGTACATGGTTATACGACAAGAATAGCGTTTCATTTGTTGTCGCGTATTTTCTAAGGCGCATGAGCGCAACTACAGATTTCCCGGTCCCAGGAGCACCAACAACCAAGTATTGCCCATCCGCAGGTAGTCGAATCGCCATTCTCTGATCTTTTGTTAATTCATGTTCTTTAGGTAACTCAAAAACACGTGCGGCCATTATTTTTTCACAAACTCCTTCAGTGACGGTATACCTTCATCTGGCTTACCTTTAATAAAAACTCTATCTAGAAATACATTGTTATAACTGCATGAAGTTTCTGGCAAAAGGACACAGCCATGACAGGCTGCACGATTTAACCAAGATGGCCCCTGCCCTTCCATGTCACCGCACACGGGGTCCATTGAGCACCATTCAAGTTGCTTGAATACAGAATCCAATAGTTTGATGAATCGACGTGGTTTCGCCTGCTCAATTATTCCACCAAGCGAACCTGCAATATCAGGAACAGCAGTGTAAATAAGAACACCGGCCATTTTTTTATCTGCAGAACTATAGATTCGTTCCTGAAGAGACGCAGCGGGATAGCCCGCCATCGATTCCAGCTCTCTTATAAGTGCATGTGCCAACGTATGTAAAAGAATGAACCTAGGAGTAGGAATAGTCTTATCTAGCAAAATTATTTCGGAATCTTGATATCTCGTTTCTATTTCTGAAGCGCGCTGCCTAATGAGAGGGTGATGCTCCCATTTTTCAATGATTTCATTATCAAGTGTAAAAAACATGCCCTCGCCAAAAAGCTCTATAGCGGGTAACCAGTCAAGATTACCGGTAAAATCTGGAGCTACTATTGGTGTGGGGTCGAAATCTTCTGCATCGCTAGCGGCACGTTGAAAACCTTTATAAACCTCAATAACCCTCAGACGGTTTACGGCACTTAACTTGTCGATAACGTTAATCTCTGGTCTGATATCACTGCTTTCGCTGAGTGAACCTAGATAGTCAGCCCATTCGCTAGTTAAGTGAGTAGTTATAAAGTCAGCGTTACTATTGAATTTTTGGATTCTAGTTAGCGCCTCGAATTCATCAAACATCATGTCATCGGGCGTAACGCTGCTAAAGTCTAATGCATCCTTTGAATCACCTCTGTCAATCTGTTCCAATACTGCGAACAACTCTTCTTCTGAACACTTGAGCTCCCTCATCACTTTCTTTTCTGCTCGTTTTTTTTGCAGTCGCCTCTTTGCGTCTTTTATGCCAGCAACCAGCTGTGATTGCTGAGTTAATCTGAAAAACAACGAAGCTTTATCAATATTTGACTCTGGCGGTATGACTAACGTCCTTTCGCTAACTGAGGAAAACACCCGTGGGTCGTTCACTTCCATAACGGTATATGTAATAGCCTCGCTATTTAAAGATTTTCGTTCACGATAACCAGGCTGTTTGTGTACATTTCTTTGAAAATCCGTCATCTCTAACGAATTCTTAGCACCACACTTCTTGCACTGAACTTCCCATCGCCCTCTTTCATTAAGCTCTAGCTTTAGATAACTCTCGTTCGAGCTGGAACGACAATGTGTTTGAGCATCGTTTTTTGGATTACGGTGACTGAGTTTATGCCAAGGAACATCAATTAAATCACCATAACTACTTACAGCACACCATGTCACCTGACTCAGTGTTCCTTTGTTACACGTCGGGCATTTCAGCTTTTGGCTTATTTCAACACTGCTATTCTTCCAAGGTGCGAGATGCAATGTGTTGCATAAATTACATAAAGCCCAGTTCGGAAAGCGTACTGTAGGAATCGCGCCACCAGAGATCCTTAGGTTGGCGGTCTCATCAATCGATGCCTCAGGCGGCAAAACTAAATTGCTGGATACTTCCAGATGTCGTTTTACTCTTTCAACCGCGTGAAGTTTGCTTAAATTTTTTACAGGCCAAGTCGATGTGTCTTTAACAAACAGTAGATAGTCATTTTGATCTCGTACAATTGAACCTACACCAGCGTGCCCTGTGAGGTGAGAAAACCTTACAGGCGTAAACCATTGTTTATTTTTCAAAAATCAAGCCCCCCATCCACCTCAAAGAGACCTGTTTTTTCTACATTTCTCATGGAGTTTAACGTCTCCCAAAGCCCAGTTTTGGTTTTAACATCATCAAAAGACACCAATAAACTTTCAGCAGACTTGTCCTTAGCGAGGTATCTTAAGTTCGTTGCTGAGGATGCCTCTTTATTCCATTCTCGAATAAGACGAGCGATGTGCTCCTCGCACTCTTCCAACAACAGTTTTGTTTCGGTTTTATCCCCTACTAATGCACTTTTAATTCTAGTTTTCATCAATCGAATAATTGTTTGTGTTAAGGGGGTATCATAAGTAAGTTCTTGCGCATCAGAGTTTTTTAGCAAGCCACCTTCGGCATGTCGAAATGCCGATACTAAAGACGCATGAAGTGCTCTTTTTCTAACTTGATGTGTAAAAGGAGTAATGCTTGACGCCTCTACATAACGATAAAACGACTTATGGTAAGCCCTAAAATTTTCATAATGAGAGAGACTTCGGGCTTGGGTTTTATAATAGTTTGTGAAAACAATTCCTGGTGTATTACCTCTACCTACGCGACTGCTGGCCTGAATATATTCGGCAGTCGTCAATGGTTGGCCATTTATTACCATTAACGCTAGCCTTGGTTCATCTAAGCCTACCGACACCATATTTGTAGCTAATACAGAATCTATAGAATGTGCTTTGTGTTCATAACTTGCTTTGAGATCTTGGAAAACTTGAGCATTCTCTTCCGCTGTTTGGTTGCTAGTCAACGATTTCACTCTCAACTGCCTAGCGGGAAAGAATCGTTGAAAAAGCTCCACATTGTCTTTATTGTCTAGCAAAGTTTTTGGAACTACACCGTTAAAAAACGCGCTACTTCTGGCACTTTTGTCATCCCTTAAGCTATTCGCAGCAGAGAGATCTGTTTGCTCAAGTTGCTTCATAAATTCGTTAAACAACATGCTGCTCTGAACTTTTGGTACACCACTTTGAAAGTTCGTTCTGCTGTTTCCCACGCCTTTTAAACTACCGTGATAGACCATTTGGGTCCACCACGCGTCTTTAAGTTCAGGATCTTCAAAGCAGGCGTTAGGTGCTGATACAAGTGCAGCAGCCAGATGCTCAAGACAGCTAGTGCGCGTTTGCCCGAATGCCATATACCCCACGTAAAGCCTTCCAGGCTTTTCTGCTATTGGAACTTCTTTTGCAAAATAAGAATCTTTCTGCCTAATTCCTACAGGAGGAAACACAGCCGACTTCTCCCTTCCAAATAGGGCTTGCACCTGTTCTTTGGCTTGTCTGATTGTCGCTGTAGAGGCTATAAATTTTGGATAAACACCTCGCGATACCAAGATGGTTTCAAAACCAACTTCATATAAACCTACTATAGATCCGAGCGCCCCAGAAATAAGATGTAGCTCATCCTGAATTACTAGTTCGGGCGGCCTATTTGTGGCCCCTCCAAAAAAGGAAACAGCTCTGTCTTCCCAAGGTAGTCGAGCAAACTTGTCTACCGTTGCAATCAGTAAGGTTGGAGGAGAGCTATACAGCGCTTCATCGACCACATTGAAAGGAAGAGTATTTCCTGTAGCGTTTGCCAACTCGCAACCTTCGTGGTGACACTCAAATGAGAAGCTGCTTTCTGAAATGCTGAAACTATCATGTGAGAATGGTGTAGAGCACCACGGGCATTCCTGTAGAACAAACTTGCTATAGTTCCGATTATCCAGAACTTCTAAAGATTGCTTAAAGGTATTCGGTGATGAAGCACTGCCAAGCCAAAGACCTACACTGAAAGGCTCTTCGCCTAACTCACCTGACTCGGTACGTATAATTTCTAAAGCGGATACCACCTTACATGCGCGTATGAATTGCTGGGAAGTTAGTAATCGCAACGTATAGCGCATAATAGCGGCCGTGCCTCCACCACTATTTTTGTACCTGAGGCGTCGGTAAACAAAAACCAACGCCATGACGCCTAAGTATGCTTCAGTCTTTCCCCCACCGGTTGGAAACCATATCACGTCAACACAGTCTCTAAAGTCATTATCTTCATCAATGGAGGACTCAAGCGCTAACAAAACAAATGCTAACTGGAATGGCCGCCACGAATAAGGTTCGCCATTCTTTGGTGGGCCATTTAGCTCCATTTGCATAAGCATTGCTCTATTTGCTTGCGCAAATGCTTTTTGAGCGTAGTTATCGTTACGGAGTCTCGATACACCGCTTCTCATACGCTGTTTAGCTTCGTCCATACGCTCAACAATGCGGTTAGCGACCTTTACTTCTTCACTTGTCCCTGTTTTGGCTAATTCAATTTGACTATCTATCCAGTCTTCGTAGTTATCGATAAAGTCGCTTAGTTGGTTAAAAACCGACTTATCAGACTCGATAGACTTTAAGAATGAAAAGCTTAGTACTTTGTTAGCTTTACCTGCGTTGGCAGTAACCTGTGGAACTTCGACGGTTGGCATGAAGTCACTAAAAAACTCTGTCGTTTTCTCCCCTACTCGCCAATCTACTGCAACACCATGACCAATTGCATATACGCGTTCATCCTTATAACGTAGCTCTAACTCTTGCTCTTCTTCACTCAGTAATGCATGGCTAACCCTAGGGTAATCTTTGAGAGAATTACTACTTATGAAACACTTAAGCTCAGCTTGAAAAATCGAATTTTTCGCTGTCGCATCTCTTTCCGATTCTTGTTCTTCCTTTGCTTGGGAGCTGATATTGCTTAATGAAACAGTGACTATTTTTCCTATTCCGTGAGGCCTTATCTTCACATCTACAAGGGCTCTTGAGTTCATTACAGTGAAGCGTGAAGATTCAGCTAGGGCTACCTCTATTTCTTCTCCCTCATTAGAGACCACTGAATTTTTCTCCCACGCCTGACGGTTGTTTTGTTTTCCGGCTTTAGTAAAGGAGAAACCGCTGTAAAAAACACGGATTGATTGAGTTAATTGATCTACATAAAAAGAAAAGCCCATAGAAGATGGGGGTTGATAGCGGACTTTTTTAGCACCGCTTGCCATTGAGGCTTCACTGTCATCATCTTCAGACTGCTCATCGTCATCTGATTCATAAACTGTACCCACTGGGTAGAGAATTCCGGTTGTATAACAATTAAAAGGATTAGACTCCCATAAGGTGTTATCCTTCAAAACATTGCCCGTTAGTGTATCTTTTACCCAGCTAACTAAGCTCTGTCTCGCTTTACTATAATCCGTCATACAACTCCATCCCTGGTTTCACGCACTTGCAGAATGACTCGATAAAATTTGAATACTATTGAAAAATTAGGAGTTCAATTTCTTTGATTTAACTAAATTATAATTTAACAGCCATTTTTATACTAGACTAAAGTATAACATTAAAGCGTTAAGTCTCTGAGCTATATATAAAAGTACAATATGGCAATGATGGTTCTACCTAAAGCCTTGCAGAGGCCTATACAGTTAAAGTCAGTTTTCTATCGAAATAAGGATGTGTACTTATGAGCTTACAAAGAATAAAACCAGCCAAGCAAGGAGAGCTAGATGGTGCCTGCGGCTTCTATGCCATTGTTAACGCTATCCACGCACTTGAACCCAGCCTTGATAAGCCTGAACTTTTTAGTCAAGTATTGGCCGCTTTCCTAAGAGATGGCGACTATATGAGTTATTTTAATGGTACAAAACGGGGGACCATAAAGAATACTCTAAGTCGAGTGCTAGACTATCTCAATTCTCATTTCGATATGTACCACGATAGAACCCAAGAACTTTATGAATTTGAATTTTCTATTCCATATTGGTTGAACGACACGTCACGTAATAGAAAACAAGTACTTGAGCAGATAGCTCAAGCGGATAATGCAAAAAACTGTGTTTGCATTGTCGGCTACGACCATCAGACGGGAGGCCATTGGTCAGTTGTTAAGAAGGTTTCTGACAAAGGCTTACATATGCTCGATTCCGATAACGAAAAAAGTATCATTCCACTTTACGAACTTACTATTGACAGCTCTAGAAACCCTGGGCCATCGAAACCATATAACTTTACGTCAGAAGATATTTTTGTAATCAGAAAAAAATGGCTTGGTGAGCTTATAGCTTTATAGAACAGCCGCATTCAAAATACAACTCAACCACCAACTCAATTGACATATCTTTGTATGACTACCAGCTTAAATGTCTTATCCCACCTATCAGTGGATATATAATTTCACACAGCGAAATCAAACACAATAAAACAACATTGAATACAAATATGTCTTCAATATTGTTTTATTGGTGTATATTCACCTCTGTAAACTTCGTTAAATAAAAACGTGGAATAAAGAAGTCTAATTACGTGGCAATAACCGCAAAAATGACTATCTAAGTCACTGGCGATGCTGATGAGGTCGCCCTCTTTTATCAGAAAGTTTTTAATACATCGGCTTTACCAGCAGAGAACTCTGGATCGCAAGCTACTTCAGTGAGTCTCAATATTGATGACGATAAGAAAAAGCAAAAAATCGTAAACGCGATGAAACAGTTTAATCAGCATGGAATTTTGCTAATTGTCGCTGTTCTGAGTACAGCCAAAGAGTACGCTCAACGTGAGGATGTGTATTCCTATGCAAGCTTTTCAGATATCAAACACTGGTATAAGGAAAAGAAACTCAAAATCAACGAACGTCAAATATCTAATCGAGTTGGCGCACTTAACAAGCAAACAAGCAAACAAGCAAGTTAGAGATTGTGAATCGACACTAATTTCCTAGACGCCTCTTAGTTAGATAAACTAACTAAAAATATAGAGGTGCATATGAGCGGCAAGCGCTACCCAGAAGAATTCAAAATTGAAGCGGTTAAACAAGTGGTTGATCGCGGCCATGCAATATCTGACGTTGCCAAACGATTAGATGTCACAACGCACAGTCTTTATGCGTGGGTTAAAAAATACGGTCCTGATTCTAAACAGCACAACGAATTAAGCGATGCTCAGGCTGAAATTAGACGGTTGCAAAAAGAGTTAAAGCGAACAACAGAAGAACGTGATCTGTTGAAAAAAGCCGCGGCATACTTCGCAAAGCAGTCCGACTGAGGTATGCCTTTATCAAAGAAAACTCGGACAGTTGGCCTGTTCGCTGGTTGTGCAAAATGTTCGATGTTCACCCAAGTGGTTATTACGCATGGAACAAACGCCCTCATTCTAACCGAGCTAAAGCCAATCAACGTCTTACAGGTTTGATTAAGCAGTTCTGGTTAGAGTCAGGCGGCGTTTACGGTTATCGAAAAGTCCATTCTGACTTGCGAGATATTGGTGAAAAGTGCGGTGTGAATCGCGTTTATCGGCTGATGCGAGATGAAGGACTGAAAGCTCAAGTTGGGTACCGAAAGCCTCGTCATCGTAGCGGAGAAAACCATATCGTTGTACCTAATCGATTACAGCGCCAATTCAATCCTGAGTCGCCAGATGAATCTTGGGTGACCGACATCCCCCATATCCGCACTCATGAGGGGTGGCTTTACTTGGCTGTGGTTGTCGATTTGTTCTCACGTAAAGTCATTGGCTGGTCAATGCAATCACGGATCACTAAGGAAATTGTGCTAGATGCCTTATTAATGGCGGTATGGCGGCGTAATCCTAAGAAAATGGTGACAGTTCATTCAGATCAAGGAAGCCAATATACGAGTCATGATTGGCAACACTTCCTTAAAGTGAATGGCCTTGAAGGCAGCATGAGCAGACGCGGTAACTGCCATGATAATGCGGTAGCTGAGAGCTTCTTCCAACTGCTGAAACGTGAGCGAGTAAAGCGAAAACATGGTTCCAATGATCTGCTTTCGCCAGTAGAGTATGAAAAGCGATATCAAGAACGGCTGAGAAGTGTCTAGATTATTGGTGTCGATTCAAATCGCTCTGAAATCACGCTACAGAATATTGCCAAATACATGAATGCCAGAGGACTTTACAATGAGCCCACTAACCGCTCACTTTGGAAAGCGCTTGGCAAACTAGAAGGATGCAACTGTGGTAAACGCATTAAAGGCTCGCGGAGCAATGTAGCAAGATTTAAGTTTTTTACGACATGCTGGATTTAGCTGAGACAGCACTTTACCCTGACAACCAAAGCCACGAAGATTCGTATCGTGATGTGCAAGCCGAAACATCACAAGAGCCGACATTTGAAACCGACGATGTGCATGACAACGACTGGTACAGTCATTCTCTCCTTTTAAGGCGTCACTATGACTTCAATATCGAGTTACCGTTTAAATTTACCGAATCGCAAGCAAGAAGACTCTCTGACTTAATAAACTCTGCGGTTATGTCTGAAGACGATGAACCAGATGAATTGAGCGCAGACGAAATTGATTTAACGTTTTATTTAGACGCGCGAACACCCATTGACATTGCATTGCCCGCAGATTTGACACAATCTGAATCATCCAGATTATCAAGCTTTTGCCATAGTTTGGCACGGGTTAGTGACTTTGACGGCTTTTAAGAACAGACAGTCAAGAAGCTACAAACTGTCATTAATCGCCGCGTGTGTCGGCTAATCGAACTTTGATTTTAAGTAAGCAGGAAATGTGATGAAAAGAGTGTTTTGGGTTAATGTAAACAGCAGCTACAAGGAAGTCGTAGACGGAAGGTTTTTATAGGCACCAAAACTCGGTGTGCGTAAAGATGGGATTACTTTTAAAAGACCAGGATGGGAGCAGCTGAAAAAAGTATCTCTCGGCGATATTGTCTTTATGCACCGCAAACAGCACATTGTAGGCGTAGCAACTGCGACATCCGCGATGCATGACAGTGAAATCCCAGGAACGCGTACAACTTAAAAGAAGCTTCTGCTGAAAAAGGCATGCATCGCTCAACATTAAAAAACGGCTGCTTAAAGCTCGTAAAAGTGAAGAAATACGCCTTTGAATCAGAAATGTCTATTTCCGCAGAATCCCTTTTACTTCTGTGCGCTCATCCAAATTTACGGTTAAAAGAAGACTTATTCTCTTCTGATGGCTACTACATACTTTTAGATAATCAAGTGCGCCTGCATTTATTCTTCAGAAATACTGGAGATAATGAATATATTGCATTTGCATCGATTGATGGGGTCACGTTGTTTAATGTTAACTGCGCGACAAACGGTTACGGCATCTTTTCAAACAGCTTATTATTTCGTAACGTCACTTCACTAAAACCTCATGAAAAAACAGCATTGCACAATTTAATACGTGGCTGTGCGAAACTGGACTGGGAAAAGTTCTTGGGCGACTTTGTTAAATACAAAATGCCATAACGGGAAATAAAGAAGGAGTGAAATCTAGAGTTGGTCACGAATTGTGACCATCCTGACAGTATTCAGAGGAAAAAATGAAAAGAAACGGAAATTCTGAAAAATCTGCTTAAAACCAACTAATTCAATGCTGCCAATGAGTTAGTAAACTCAAATATTTTTAAAATGACGCTGGAAAAAATTTTTGAAAGACAAATAAATGGTGCGTCTACCCTGACTCGAACAGGGGACCTCTACCATGTCAAGGTAGCGCTCTAACCAACTGAGCTATAGACGCATTTGAGAAGCCATCAGCATTTGCTGAATCGGCGCGTATAATAACGATGCACTTGTGTTGGTGCAAGTATATTTTCGGCTTCGGCGTTCAATCGAACAAACATTGTTCATAATGCTACTTTAATAACGATTTAAGTCTATAAAAAACACAGACTTTTGTTGTTTCTACTACACTTGTTCAAAATAAATTAAAATAATAAGCACAAGCTTGATGACGCTACGACAATTTATGTAGTTATTATTGGAATCTTTTGTCAGTGCAGAATACACCCAGTCACATTCGTAAGTCGTTTGTTTATTTATATATTGGCTTTGCCGTCATTGCCTGTTTATCACTGGTGTTTATCGAAAACAAGATACGCCACGATGTGGTAGATGCGACCTATGGCGATTTAAAACAGTCTTTGGTTGTCAGTGAAAAAATTCTGAAAGAGGAATTAGCGCAATATCGGCAACTGGTTCAAGTGCTGCACGACACACCCCCTATCCATGCATTGATGCGCAACAAAACGGAGGGTGCTGAGGGGAATGCAGATACGTCAGCAAAAGAAGACATTACGACCATTTTCACTGCAATGATGAAGCGCAATGCTCATATATTGCAATTAGCTGTTATTGGGCTAGAAAATAACGGCCGAGAAGTCGTTTGTGTGAGTCGCCAACAAGGTTTTGTTACCTCTGCCCCAGAGCCACAATTACTCGAAAAAGCGAACGAAGGTTACTTTTCCGAAATTAATCAACTGCAAAATAACCAAATTTATATCTCTTATTTTCATCTGAATAGAGAATACGGCAAAATCACGATTCCTTACACGCCCACAATCAAAATGGCGATCCCTCTTTTTCAACCCGGCAGCAATGAGCGCTTTGGCTTTTTAATCGCTAATATCGATGCGACGTACATTATCAAACAAGTGAATAGCGCCGTACGTGATCGTCTCGATTTAATGTTATTCGACGAAGCTGGGTACTTCGTTTCTCACCCTAATGGGGCCTTTCAATTTTCTCGCGATCTCGACACCACGTACACGTTTCAAGGCCAGTATGAGTTCGTTCAAAACGAAGGCGACGCGTTCGCTGGTATGAAAATATACAAAGAGCGAGATTCAGGTAAACAAATTCACGCGCTAATCAGCCCAATTTATACAGGTAATAATTATCTTGATGGCCACAACTACTTACAAATTCTGTTGAGTCAGGACGAAAGCGTTTTCAACAGTGAAATTAATGAGCGGCGCTCAACCGCCCTATTTTTAGTGGTCATTGCACTCACATTAATGCTGGCTATGTTGATACTGTTCGTAAAATTAATGCGCAACAGCTTAACCCTAGCCAATGCGCGTTCTGAGTTCGAGGCCATTATCAATAGTACCTCTGAAGCTATCGTGGGTATTGATCACCAAGGTTACATCACCAGCTGGAACTATGCTGCCAGCCGACTTTTTGACATTGCTGAGCAAGATGCATTAGGCAAAACTTTTGACCAGCTTCAAGTATTTAAAGAAGACATTGCGGCCGATATTAACGCATTGGTCAATGACATGTTTGTACCCGTTAAAGAATTCGACGCAATATCAAAAAATCACCATCGTTTTCCCGTCTCTGTAAGTTTCTCTCCGATAAGAAAAAACGCCCAATCTGTGGCTGGGGCGGCGCTGTTAATTCGCGATATTTCGGTAGAGCGTCATGCTCAGCAGGAAGTGAAGAAAGTGCATCAAAACCTCGAAAAACAAGTGAATGAACGCACAGCCGAGCTAGCCATTGCACATAGAGAAGCCCTGAAGTCGAGCGATTTAAAATCGGCGTTTATTTCAAATGTCAGCCACGAAATGCGCACGCCGCTGAACGGTATCCTCGGTTTTGTACACTTACTCAAACAAGGTTCATTGTCAGAAAGCCAAAAGCGCTACCTCAAAATGATGGAAACCAGCTCGAGTAGCTTACTGTCGTTAATTAACGATTTGTTGGATGTGTCTAAAATCGAAGCTGGAAAGCTAGATTTCGACAACATTGATTTTAACTTAATAGTGGAATTAGAGAGTATTGCCGACTCTCTGGTGATCAAAGCAGAAAATAAAGGGTTAATTCTTGATATCGACTTGTCGTCGGTTACCCATATCAATGTGCAAGGCGACCCTAATCGTTTAAAACAAATCGTTATTAATTTAATGACCAACGCCATCAAATTCACACACAAAGGCTATGTGAGCTTATCAGCAAAAACGACCCAACTAGAAAGCAACGATATATTGCTGCAATGTGAGATTAAAGATACCGGCATAGGCATTGCGAAAGAAAATCAAAAGAAACTGTTTGAGGCCTTTACCCAAGAAGATGGAAAAACGGCAACGCAATTTGGTGGCACCGGCTTGGGCTTATCTATCTGTAAGCAATTAACTCAGCTTATGGGCGGCGATATCTATTTTGAGTCGGAGAAAAACAAGGGGTCTACGTTCACTTTCACCGTTAAACTCAATCAGCCTGCGCTCGACTGTGCGCCATTGGCCCAGAGCCTCCAGTCGCAGCAATTTCTCATTTGCAGCAACGCTGATTGGCCAAAAGCCAGCCTGCAAAATTATGTAACTCGTTTTGGTGGAAGCGCCATATTATTAAACGATTACCTCACTCACAGTACACCGCCTCATATCGATGTTGTGATTGTTGATAAACGGCTAACGAATGCGGTGTCGCCAGAATTCTACGAAAACTTTACCAACCCCGACGGGTCACAAGCAAAAGTCATTTTAATTAAATCTGTACAGTCTGCAGAACAGTGTAATGACCCACGATTTGAGCTCCTGTCTTCACCGGTTCGTATGTCTGACTTTTTACATGCTGTTGACCACCAAGATGTGAATATTCCACCGCTAACGGAACGAGGAAAAATCACACAACTTGCAGAACACCGTTTTGCTGACGGCCTTCAGGTACTGATCGTTGATGATAACGGCATCAACATTGAAGTTGCCAATGCAATCGTGAGTAACATGAATGTGAAAACTCACACCGCAACGTCGGGGCAACAAGCCATTGACGTACTCAAACAATGTGAAGCCGACCAACAGCACATTGATGTTATTCTAATGGATTGCCAAATGCCTGATATGGATGGCTATCAAACCACACAGCACATTCGACAAGGTCAGGCCGGTAACCGTTATTTGCAAACTCCTATTATTGCTATGACTGCCAACGCATTTTCTGGTGCAAAAGAAAAATGCTTAGCGTCAGGCATGAACGATTACCTTACCAAGCCAATCGACAGACACCTGTTGTTCGAGAAAATCCTAGTAGTAACACAACACCCCTCGGCCAAATCAGCAGAAGCCGATACCCATGAGGCTATGGATAAAGGCAATGATAAGCCAGCTATAGATTCGTCATGTGTGGATGAAAATCCCCAACTTCATGAGCATCTGTCAGAATATGTAACGTGGAACAAAACCGACGCCTTGATGCGGTTGATGAATAATGATGACTTACTTAAAAAAGTGTGTGGTATGTTTGTAGAACGGCTACCCAATAAATACGAGTTATTATCAGAGGCTTTCGCTAATAAAGATGAAAAAGCCATTGTGCTTCACAGCCATTCTATTAAGGGTTTGAGTGCAGAGATTGGCGCAGAAAAGTTGAATGCGGCAATGAAATCAGTTGAGCGCGCGGCAAGAGACCAAGATTTTGAAAACGCTCAGGCTGTTTTTCTGCAAAGCCAGGCGCTCACACAGCCTCTTATCGAAGAAATCCAAGCTTACCTGTGTACAGAGAAACCAGATGCAACATAAGTCTCCCCTGCCTTTTCAAGAAAAATGTCTTATTGCTTGTCAGCCGAATTACTGACAAGCGAAGGGCAAGGGTTTCACTACATCCATCACCTCACCGCTAGCGGTCACTTTCATAAAGTATTCGCCCAAGCGGTCGGTTTCTTTCAAAACGCGCTGCCAGTAGTCGATTCGCGTTTTTTCATCCAGCTTTTCAAAATCTTTCCTGTCGGGGATCTTGCCAAAAGGCAACGACGCCACAAAGTCAGATGAAGGAACCAACATAACAACATTGTCATAACTCGACAAATGTGGGCGACGACGTTTTAGGCCTTTGTCAAACCAACCTGGGATTGGTCGGTCATAAAAATGCGGGTACAACACCAAGCCTTCACGCGGCCCAAACTTGAGATCAAAATGATAGTCGATGATACCGCCATCTCGATACACACCGTCTGGTGCCGCCACCATGTGGGTAACGCCCCTGATAACGAGAGGAATAGAACCTGATGCTAACAACGCATCTTTAACATTATTGTGGCCAAGTTCAATACGGTGGGTTGCTAAGCCGTGTGGGTCGGATACGCTCAAACGGCTATCTGGCGCTGAAAAAACATATCGGTCATAAAACAACGACAAACGCTTGCGACTGAAGCTATTGGCAATCGCACTGGCAGCCAGCCCACTCAACTGAGAAGTGCGGCTTTCACTCTCCATTAACCCACGGCACTTAGCCACAAAAATATGGGCTTTAAACCTTTCATTAGTCAATACGTCTAAAATACCGTCTTTGCCCATAACATAATGGATCAAATCTTGAGCTTTGCGGGTAATTTCGCTCACGTCGGGTTTGGCTGAATAAACAGTGTGGGAATAGTGTTCAGCTAATCGGTTAATCGCTTTCAATGGATCTTTTTGCACCATACACGCTGCACGAAATGCGCCTGCAGATGAACCAATCACTTGAATTTGCCCACCCCGTTTACTGAAGTATTCGGGAAACAACACACGATCAAGACCCGCTAATACAAACCATTTTGGCCCGCCAGACGCCCCGAGAAAATAATTAAACATCTTGGGATAAAACCCGTCTTTTTTGAGGGCTTTCATTGCGCTGGGACCAGCATATATATTAAGCGGAGCCAAAACCTACGTTCCTTGGTGAGATAAAAGCGATAATTTACCAGCTAATAACAAATAAAACACCCTGTACTAAAGAACATAACAATATAACCCGACTTTGCCTTTATCCAGCCGATGAGTTTTCCACACTTGCACAATTTATCGTCAGCACACATAAAACGATGCTAACACATCGCCATTATCGCACAATTGAATGGGTTACAGATCGCACGATCGGGCCGCTAGCCTGCGTCTTGTATGACATCTGCCTATATGATTCAGGTTTAAAATTAAATCACCCAAAGATTGCAAAGATTGTCAACAGATATTTTTATTGAACACAGAATAACCAAAATCAAAAATCCTTATTATTCATGCACTTGAATTTAATCCCCAAGTTACTCAACAAACTTATCCACAGATTAAGTGGATAACATTGAGTTGTGAACACAATAGCTAATGATGGGGAAAAATGCTTAAATGAAAACGTTAAACAGCGATCATCGTTAAATTTTCTGTTTTAGGATCACCTATGCCAAAACAAACACTCGCCGTGTTACCGCAACAATTTACGATCCACAGCCTGTCGGCAGAGGCCTCTATTCCACCACAAGTCACCTCTGCCCCATTGTATTTTATAGGCAAGACAGAGGAAGCGCTGTCTATTGTTGTACCTGAAGATATCGAGTTGCATGCCGAAGACTACGACCCTCACTGGCGAGCACTAGAGTTGATTGGTCCACTTGATCTCTCTATGGTCGGGATAATGGCACAAATTGGTGCCGTACTCGCCGCAGCAAAAGTCAGTATTTTCGTGTTATCTACCTTCGACACAGACTTTTTCTTGGTCAAAGACAACAAACTAGCTGATGCAATGCAGGCACTATCAAAGGCAGACTACAAAATTATTCAGGCGTAAATAAACTTCATGAGCTACCTCTTTAACACATTAGTCTCGCCTCAACCGCCCGACACATACAAAAAAGCACTCTCATTGTTATCGCCGGTAAGTGGCACAATTCAGGCGATACAGCAAGCAAGCCACAACGCATTCGCACACCGCCTTCTCGGAGAAGGCTGTGTGGTGTTGTTGTCAGGCCATCAAATCATTGCGCCTGACAATGCATTGGTTATGCAAACTACGCCCGGTCACTATCACCTGCGGATAAAAACGCGTCTAGGTTTAACGATAAATATACAAGTAGGAATGCCCGAGCAAAACTTGCACGGAGAGCGTTGCCACATGCTGGTTAAAGCGGGCCAAAAAGTCACCGCTGGCACGGTGCTGATGGAAGTAGACCCCATGTGGTTAAAAACGAAAAATGCGCTGGCATGCGCGGTAACCTTGATGAATGTGAGTAAATTAACAGCCATGTCGGTATCTCCGCTTAAACAAGTAATGGCAAACCAAGACACACTATTTACGCTTTATGTTTAAGCCACTATTGAATCCCTTTTGCCTTTATATATCAGTTCACGCTATGCTTGCGACTATTAATAAGCCTCAATAACTATCGAAAAACAGATTGGGAGAATGGCGTTTATATGAGCGTGACGATATATGGCATCAGTAACTGCGATACGATCAAAAAAGCCCGTAAATGGCTAACTGAGCAAGGCGTTGAATTTACTTTTCACGATTTTAGAAAAGACGGTTTAGACCAAGCTTGGTTGAGCAACGTCGAAAGTGTTGTCGGGTGGGAAGTGCTGTTGAATAAACGTGGTACTACATTTCGCCAATTGAGCGATGAACAAAAGTCAGATCTGAATAAAGACAAAGCACTGGCGTTACTTGCCGAACATCCCGCGATGATAAAACGTCCAGTTTTAGACAACAACGGTGAATTTCACGTTGGCTTCAAGCCCGCGCAGTACGAGGAAATCTTCACGATATGAGTCAGGTTATCGAACTCGCCAAAACACTGATTAACAAGCGCTCGGTCACTCCAGAAGACGCGGGGTGTCAAACACTCATGCAGTCGATGTTAGGCGACCTAGGGTTTAACAATGAAACCATGGTATTTGAAGACACCACAAACTTGTGGTCTCGCCGTGGTAACCAAGGCCCCGTATTTTGCTTTGCTGGGCATACCGATGTGGTTCCTAGTGGTCCAGAAGACGCATGGCAAACGCCGCCGTTCGTCGCCACCGAAAAAGACGGTATGCTTCATGGTCGCGGTGCCGCCGACATGAAAGGCAGTCTGGCGGCGATGCTCGCTGCTACTGAGCGTTTCGTTAACGACTACCCGAACCACAAAGGCAGTATTGCTTATTTGATAACCAGCGATGAAGAAGGCCCTTTTATCAACGGCACTACTCGGGTTATCGACACGCTGGAAGCGCGAAATGAAAAAATCACATGGTGCGTAGTAGGCGAACCATCCAGCACCAAAGAAGTTGGCGATATCGTTAAAAACGGCCGCCGAGGTTCACTCACCGGTGATCTAACCGTAAAAGGGATTCAAGGCCATGTTGCATACCCGCATTTGGCCAAAAATCCGGTGCATTTAGCGGCCCCCGCCTTAGCTGAATTAGCTGCTTCTCACTGGGACAATGGTAACGAATTCTTCCCGCCCACCAGCTTTCAAATCTCCAATGTTCAGGCTGGCACGGGTGCTGGAAATGTAATACCGGGAACGTTTCACGTATGCTTTAACTTCCGCTTTTCAACGGAAGTAACCGATCAAGAGTTGATCCAACGCGTGTTGGCTATTTTAGACAAGCACCAGCTTGACTACGATATTGACTGGACCTTCAACGGCCAGCCTTTCCTCACCGATACAGGTGAATTAGTCGCCGCGACCCAATACGCCATAGAAAAGGTCACCGGCAAGCCTACTGAGCTCTCTACCGCTGGCGGCACTTCCGACGGCCGCTTTATTGCGCCAACCGGCGCAGAAGTGATTGAACTTGGACCAGTAAATGCCACGATCCACAAAATCGATGAGCACGTTAGTATGGCCGACTTAGAGAAACTGGAGCAAATGTACTACCACATCATGGTGCACTTGCTAGCATGATCGACAACGCAGCAACATTAGGGTTAGCCAATTCCGACCTCATTCAAATAGATGAGCGACATCAATTGCTTCCCGATGTTGCTGCCGCCTTCCAGCAATTGCAACAAGCCTGTTTTGAACACAGCATAGATTGCCAATTGGTTAGTAGTTATCGCTCTTTTGAACGACAACTCGCTATTTGGAACAACAAATGGCAAGGAAACGCGCCTCTCTACAACGCCAATGGAATGTTACTCGATACGGTGGCCCTCTCTGACGAAGAAAAAGTGCATGCTATATTGACTTGGTCAGCCCTACCCGGCGGTAGCCGCCATCATTGGGGAACCGACATCGACGTTTATGACAAAACTGCGGTGAAGGCCTCGGGTATCTCTTTTGAACTTGTTGATGCGGAATATACGCAACAAGGCCCGTGTTATGCGCTGTCTGAATTCATTGGCACTCACGGGGAAGCGTTTGGTTTTTCACGCCCATTTATGGCTTATCGCGGCGGTGTGGCCACTGAACGTTGGCATTTATCTTATACGCCCATTGCTAAAGAATTTGAAGCAATGAGAAACCTATCAGGTTTGCGCCACGCTATTAGTCATGCCGATATGCTGGGGAAAAACGTGGTATTGGCGATGCTCGACGAATTATATCCGCGTTATGTACTCAATAGAGGTAAAGCATGAACCACTGGGTCATTTTAATCATTGTTTTGTTACTCGTTGTTGGCGTTATTCTAAGCCACGTATTTTTACTGAAACAAAACAAACGCTTCGATGTACCTAAAGACTTCAAAGCCAAAAAATATGATGATGACGAGGACGATTGGTAATTCACCCATCGCCCCGTTATCCTATTTAAGCATCGACAACACGCACAGCCGTGCCATTAATGCTCACCATCAACATACTGCCTTTGTCACCAATGACTTCATAGTCTAAATCGATACCCACAACGGCATTCGCCCCCATTGCCAACGCTTCATGTTCAAGCTCTGCGAAAGCGAGTTGACGTGCTTTCGTGAGTTCGTCTTCATAAGCGCCGCTGCGACCACCGACGATATCGCGAATTGATGCAAACAAATCTTTAAAAATATTTGCGCCCATAATGGCTTCACCAATGACAATACCGTAATACTGTTCGATTTTTTTGCCTTCAATACCTGGCGTTGTTGTAAGTATCATAATGCTTCCTTGAGGTTAAGAGACGTTCTTAATTTTGCAATGTATGCTTGTTGTACACTGTTGTCGTAAGCACGTGCGGGTAACCTTCCCCACACCGGTGCAGGCCACGTGGCATCAGATGTAAACCGAGCCACATGATGAATATGCAGTTGTGATACGACATTACCTATCGCAGCAACATTTAACTTATCTGGCTGGAAGATATCCTGCATCGCTTGGCACACTTGCTTAGACTCCAGGCAATACTGTAGATAATCTTCATCTGTAAGATCAAGTAATTCCACTTTGTCGGCGCGCTTGGGTACCAAGATAACCCACGGATACTGAGCATCATTCATTAATAACACTTGGCAAAGTGGGAGTTCACCAACAAACAGGGTGTCGTTTTGCAAGGGTTCGGCGAGTTTAAACATCCATTTCCTCTATCTGAGTAGGTACCACGGTTAATAATGCTCGTTGCCCCAATGCTACATTTGCGTTAGGGAAAACAATCGCCTCACCCTCGTATTCAGCCTCGTACGTGTTGCCGGTTTCGCTCGCTAACACTGTCCCTTTGGCAAAATCCATAAAATTAGGTGTGTCGTCACCAAAGTGAAGCGTAAAGTCTGGTTGCGACTTATTGATCACTTGATTGACACGATAAATCGTCAGCTCACTTATATCCACTTGTGGCGCGTAATCCACTTGGGTAATGAGCGCCGTTAAGGCCTCTTTTGCCTCAGCAAAGCGGCGCATATCATTCTGACCAAAGGGTTGCACCTTACCCAACTCTACCGTGAAGGCATGCGCATTGTGATGATATGACGAATAATAACTGAAGGTTGTAGTTGGGCTTTCAGACAAGAGTATGGTCTTCACTCCGCACGCTGCCATCATTGCCAACTGACTTTGGCTGTGTTTGCGCTCGTGTAAAAAGGGGTACACTGCGAATTTTTCGTTCTTGGAAGCGCGAATTGCAGTATGTAGGTCGTAATGAATTTTACACTCGCCTTCCCCTGCCTCAGCAAAAAACGCTGTGACTGCGATTTCGAGTTGTTTTGCGCGCTTTCGCTCTTCATTCACTAACCCGGGCGAGGCTGAATGTGCACCGCAAAACAAGCGATTCATGTTTTCTTCGACAAAGCGCTTGGCGATGTCCATCGAAGGCAAATTGCCAAATAGAAACAACACGCGATGCTTAACCGCTATTTTTTCGGTTAGCAGCGACGACACCAATTCGTCGCAGATTTCAATCGGTGCGGTTTCGTTACCGTGTACGCCAGAAGAATACACAATGTGCTTGCCGCCAGACTCTGCCGGTTCAAAGCAAATAATACCTGGTGCGTGGATGGAAACCCGAGTGCCATTTTGTAGCGTTAGTGATAGCGGCTGTGAAAATTGCTCGGCTTGAGTACGAGAAAGGTGAAGAAACTGTCCAGATTCGAGAAGCGCAGTCTGCATAATTGTTGTGGGTAACCTGCATTGATAATTAAACCGACGCTAGTCTACCTGAAGGCTGTTTGAACTACAAAATCAGGGCTGTAAGCCGCGCTAAACAGCCTGATTTTTACGTTGATAAGAACCGCCAATAATCACTTCTTGTTGCGCTAACTGGATAAAGCTCGGCAAAGTAAT
Source organism: Alteromonas sp. ABE4_545 (assembly GCF_056161325.1). Classification (NCBI taxonomy): domain Bacteria; kingdom Pseudomonadati; phylum Pseudomonadota; class Gammaproteobacteria; order Alteromonadales; family Alteromonadaceae; genus Alteromonas; species Alteromonas sp. ABE4_545. Next base: position 183,036 of record NZ_JBSWYY010000001.1, on the reverse strand, counting down.
GGCGCGAGAAAACAAAAAGCCTTGCCCCACAGGAATACCCATTTCACGCAATATGTGTAATTGCTCGATGGTTTCCACCCCTTCTGCAATAACCTCAGTTTGCTTGGCTTGGCCAATTAACATCGCAGCTTGAATAATGGCCTTGTTCACAGGATCATCGGTCAACGCCATCACAAAACTCTTGTCTATTTTTAACGCATCGATCGACAATTCGCGAATATAAGCGAGGTTGGAATACCCCTTGCCAAAATCATCAACGGCAATTTTAATCCCCATACTCTGCAACTGAGACAATTGCTTTTTCACCATCAGTGAATTAGACAGTGCAACATCTTCGGTTAACTCTAACTCAATGCGCGACAAGTCGCGTTGATAAACGGCACTGAGTCGTTTTAATTGGGCAATCAATTTAGTGTCGTATAACTGTGTGGGTGAAATATTCACTGACAGGCTAATAAACACGCCTTGGGCATCCATATCAGCCTGCGCTTTAAAGGCGCTTTCAAGCGTCCAGTAAGCCAGCTCGTTCATCATATTATACGACTCTGCGGCTTCAATAAGCGGGCCTGGAAATAACACGCCGTCTAGGGGGTGATTCCAGCGCAACAAACACTCAGCAGACACAATTTTAAGGGTTTTCAGATCAACTTGTGGCTGATAGTACAACTCGAGTTCATTGCGAGCCATAGCGCGTTGTAAGTCGGCTTTTAAAGCGAGACTACGGCCAGTAAATGACTTATCCCGCATATTCAGCATAAAGAAATTTTCGTATTTATTCTCTTTAGCTTGCTTAAGTGCAGCCTCGGCTTTCGAAACAAATTGAGTAATATCAAACTCACCAGCCGTTTTATTCACCACGCCTACATTAAAATCAGCGATAAAAGCATGACCTTCATGGTGCATGGGCGTTTTAAAATGCTCTATCAGGGTTTCAAATTTCTGCTGTAATCGGATAGCGGAATAGCTGCCGGGGAAAATCAACCCAAACACGTCACCACTGATGCGACCGAGCCTGACTTTACTACTGAATAAATGCAAAATTCTATTCGCAATTTCGAGCAAAAACTGGTCGCCAACGGCAATACCAAAACTCGTGGTCACGTCTGAAAAACGCACAACATCGACCAACATTAGCGACATATCTTCATGCAGCTGTGCATGCTGTTCAATGGTATCGATAAAAACAAATCGGTTAGGAATAGTCGCCAACGACTGGTGGAATCGACTCATAAAAAAGGTCTACTACTTCAAATTAGAATTCGGGTTATTGTTTTTCTTTTATACGCAACTTAAGTTGTCAACACACAACCTAAATTGCTGGCCCTAGAATGCACTTTTACTTTAGTTCATGAATCCTTTGGCGCGGTCAAACGCATGCAATTAAGATCACACAATCCATTCGGAATACTGATGTTCCTTCATCACTTAACTCAATAAAACCACGCTGCAAGGTCGATCGCAAGCGTAAATAGGTTTTATTTTGTATCAGTGTTTGGATTTAAAACAATTCCTTACATTTATGCTTGTTTATGTAAAGTTTGAAACAAAAAATCAAACTCGATACGGCGTTTACAAGCAAAAATGCCGCACAATAATTGTACGGCATTGATTAGCTAACGAGAAAGAGATGCTTTATTAGCTCTCTACTTTACAAGATTGTAGCTTCCACACTCGGTCAACATAATCTTGAATTGAGCGGTCAGAAGTAAATTTACCCATCTTCGCGGTATTGATAATAGCCATTTTAGCCCAACGCTCTTTGTCGCGATAAGCAATATCAACAAGCTTCTGAGCTTCAGAATAGGCCTCATAATCCGCCAAACATAAGTACGGGTCGCCGTGATCAAGCAAGCTTTGTTTAATCGCCGCTAGTGCACCTGGTTTACCTGGCGTGAAGTAATCACTCTCCATCCAATCTAGTACCGCTTTAATTTCCGAATTGCGATAATAATAATCGTAAGGGTTGTAGCCTTTTGCTTTTAACGCATTGACTTCATCGACGGTTAAACCAAAGATAAAGATATTGTCGTCACCCACTTCTTCAGCAATTTCAACGTTTGCACCATCAAGGGTACCAATAGTCAATGCACCGTTTAGCGCAAGCTTCATGTTACCCGTACCCGACGCTTCTTTACCCGCGGTGCTGATTTGCTCAGACACATCCGCCGCTGGGATCATTTTTTCCGCCAGCGACACTCGGTAGTTTGGCAAGAATACGACTTGGAGCTTCTTGTTCACACGAGGATCGTTGTTAATCTTATCCGCCACTTTATTAATGGCAAAGATAATGTCTTTCGCCAACTTGTAACCCGGTGCGGCTTTAGCACCAAAAATAAACACACGTGGGTGCATGTCATAATCAGGGTTTTCAAGTAGTCGACGATACAAGGCCATGATGTGCAACAAGTTCAAATGCTGACGCTTGTACTCGTGAAGACGCTTGATTTGAATATCAAAAATGGCGTTGGTGTCGACTTCAATGCCAGTACTGGCTTTAATTTCTTCGGCCAATGCCACTTTGTTTTTATGCTTCACTTGCATAAATTGCTTTTGGAATGTTTTGTTAGTGGCGTGTTTTTCTAGCCCTTCTAACTTTTTCAATTCCTTCGGCCAATCTGCACCAACTTTCTTCGCAACCAGTTTAGAAAGTTCAGGGTTACAAGCCTTCAACCAACGACGAGGCGTAATGCCATTAGTCACGTTAGTGAGTTTTTCTGGCCACAATTGATCAAACTCAGGGAACAAGTTTTCTTTCACCAACTTAGAGTGTAACTCGGCAACGCCATTGACACGGAATGAACCAATAACAGACAAATGACCCATGCGAACCATTTTTTCATTGCCTTCTTCAATGATCGACAATTTGGTCTTCATTGCATTGTCACCCGGCCACTTCTTATCAACCTCAGCCATAAAGCGGTGGTTAATTTCGTAGATGATCTCGATGTGACGCGGCAAGATTTTCTCAAGCATACGCACCGGCCACTTCTCTAGAGCTTCTGGCAACAAGGTATGGTTGGTGTAAGCGAATACTTGGGTACAAATGTCCCAAGCTTTATCCCAATCTAATTCAGCACGGTCGACCAAAATACGCATCAGCTCTGGAATAGCAATCGCTGGGTGAGTGTCATTCAACTGAATCACTACTTGGTCAACGAAACGGCTCCAATCATCGCCATGAGCGCGCTTATAACGACGGATGATGTCTTTTAATGAACAAGCGCAGAAGAAGTATTGCTGAATTAAGCGCAATTCTTTACCCGCTTCGGTCTCATCGTTCGGATACAAGACTTTTGAAATTGTTTCAGCTTGTACATTTTCAACTTGTGCATCCACGTAACCACCGGCATTGAACACGTCCCAGTTAAAATAACCAGACGACTTACTTTGCCATAAACGCAACACGTTAACGGTTTTGCCACCAAAGCCAACAACTGGAATATCCCAAGGTACGCCTTTTACAATAGCGCCCGGATGCCATTCTTTTTGAATGCGGCCATTGTCGCCATATTTGGTTTCCACATAACCAAACAAAGACACCTCCTGAATCGATTCAGGACGACAAATCTCCCAAGGGTTTCCGTAGTCACGCCAGCTGTCTGGGCGCTCTATTTGTGCGCCAGCTTGAATTTCTTGACGGAAAAGGCCGTGCTCATAATGAATACCATAACCAATAGCTGGCAGCTCTTTAGTCGCAAGTGAGTCAATAAAACACGCGGCCAAACGCCCTAACCCACCGTTACCCAAGGCCATATCAGGTTCTTCTTCGAGTACATCAGTCAGGCTAATGCCCAGTTCTTGCAGTGCTTCGTCAGCGGCTTCAAATAAATTGAAGTTGTGTAAGTTGTTAGACAGCAAACGGCCCATCAAGAACTCTGCAGAAAAATAATGCACTGCACGGGTGTCGTTCAGGTAGTGGGTCTTTTGCGTCTTTCTTAATCCTTCAAGAACCTGTTCTTGCATCGCAGCACAGGTTGCTTTCCACCAAGCATGGTTGTTCGCTTTGTTTTCGTCTGTTCCCAGCGTACTGTGAAGATGACGAATGACAGAAGCTTTAAATTCGTTTTTATCCAACTGAAGATCAGTATCAGAGGTCTTCGCGTTCATGATTTTTCCCACCATTTACTTGCTAGCCAAAAATAAAGTGTAATTAAATTACAGCGGTAATGATGAGAATATAGCAAGGTTAAAACAAACTTTTTGTAAAATCTTTGTTAAAATACGAAAAAACCGAGTGAATTCGTATGCAATCACTCGGTTTTTAACATTTATTTAACTAAAAGTTGTTTTAAATGGTGGCGTAAACGCCGTTATTTTATAATTTTACCAACAAGCGCTTCAGCTTCTTTTATTAGATCTTGTAAGTGGCTTTCACCATTAAAGCTCTCTGCGTAAATTTTATAAATTTGTTCTGTACCTGAAGGACGAGCAGCAAACCAACCGTTTTCAGTGGACACCTTCACACCGCCAATCGCAGCATTATTACCCGGTGCATGAGTTTGTACTGCGGTAATAGGCTCACCCGCTAACGTATCACTGGTAACAACCGATGCATCCATTGCCGATAGCTTCTGTTTTTCTTCCAGCGATGCAGCCACATCAACACGCATGTAACAAGGTGCACCAAACTTTTCTGTTAGTGCATTGTAGTGTTGCCCTGGATCTTTACCCGTGACCGCAGTAATTTCTGCAGCAAGAAGACACATAATAAAACCGTCTTTATCGGTTGCCCATGTCTCGCCATTGCGTTGCAAGAAGATCCCACCGGCACTTTCTTCACCGGCAAAACCTAGATCTCCCGATGACAAGCCTTGTACAAACCACTTAAAGCCTACTGGCATTTCTGCCAACGACTTGTCGAGAGAACCCGCAACACGGTCTATCATACTGCTTGATACCAAGGTTTTACCCACTTTCATTTCGCTCGACCATTCAGGACGATGCTGGTACAAATAGTTAATTGCGACCGCGAGATAATGATTAGGGTTCATTAGCCCTGAACTCGGGCATACGATACCGTGACGATCAAAGTCGGGGTCGTTGCCCCATGCTAAATCGAATTTGTCTTTTAATTCAATTAGGCCCGCCATGGCATAAGCAGAAGAACAATCCATGCGTAACTTGCCGTCTTTATCGCGACGCATAAAGCCAAATTGTGGGTCGACACTGTCGTTAACTACCGTAATATCAAGCCCGTATTTGTCTGCAATATGCTCCCAATAACCAACACCAGCCCCACCGAGAGGGTCGGTGCCCAGTTTCAGCTTGGCACCCGCAATCGCTTTCATATCCACAACTTGAGCTAGGTCGTCGATATAATCCATCATGAAATCAGATTCTGTGAAAAATGGAGAGGCTTTAGCATCTTGCACCGACATGCGTTTCACGTCTTTATTGCCATTGGCAATAAACGCATTTGCGCGATCCTGAATAACTTTAGTTACATCGCTGTCTGCGGGGCCACCATGAGGAGGATTATATTTAAAACCACCATCTGATGGTGGGTTATGAGAAGGTGTAATCACAATACCGTCGGCAAAACCTTCGGTAATACCACGGTTATGGCGAATGATGGTGCGGGAAATAACCGGCGTTGGCGTGTAACCTTTGCTGGCATTGTCAGCTCGTTGAATAACCACATTGATATTATTAGCACACAGCACTTCAATGGCTGTCACCATAGCGGGTTCAGACAACGCATGGGTGTCCTTACCAATAAAAATAGGGCCAGTAATTGATTGGTGCTGACGGTATTCCGCTAGTGCTTGGCATATCGCGGCAATATGAATATCTGTAAAAGTTGTATTCGCCGCTGTACCTCGGTGGCCTGATGTACCAAAGCTCACTGCTTCAGCTGGCTTGGTTGGGTCAGGTTGAAAAGTGAAATATTGCGTGATCAGTTCTGCAACGTTAATCAGTTGCTCGGGTGCAGCTGGCTTACCAGCTTCTGGGTGTAATGCCATTAGATATCCTTATTGCTTTACAATTTTAATGAATCTCTGCTATTTCGTAAGTTCTGGTGCAAAACATGACGTCACCGTTGTCACGGTTTGTTCATCGTATCCTAATACTTGCAAAACTTGCTCCAGCATCGTGACTTTCTTACCGGTATTGTTATTCGTCACTACCCAATACTCGCTGTCAGGAATTTGTTTTGGATTTGTACTACTGCCCGTTTCCAGTAACGCTTCTTTACTGGTGGCAAAATAAATACGGTTTTTACCTTTAATTTGCTCCACGCGTTTAAATTCGTCACCTTGCACGGCACAGATCTGAGACAAGATAAACAAGAATTGCTCAACGCGTTTAGTGTAAATGCCTAATGTGTCAGCAGTAATACGGGCTAGCAAATCTTCTGGGGCTGCAGCAGCAACTGGCGCCTCTTCAATTGATTGGCTCTGCTCTTGCACTTCTTTCACTGGTGTTACTTTTTTCTTTTGTGGTTTGGCAGTGGTAGTGACTGCTTTTTCCGTAGTAGGTGTAACAGGTGCAGGAGACTCCGGCATCAATAAGCGACGCAAAATATCCGAAGCGCTTTCACCAATATGTTTGGTTTGACTAGCGATGAAAGCATACAACTCTTCATCAATTTCAATGTTTTTCATAGACGACTTCCTTTTTTGACGCACCATTATAGACAACCCCGCCCACTATCGCAGCACTTAATCTGTGCAAATGACGCTTTTTCTGATCCGGCCTGTTGGGTTTGCGATCCACCGTATTCTCCCCTGCCTTTTTCAATTGGGAACCAAATCAGACATAGCCTATACTCAAGTATCAGCTTAACCACCTAAGACAATCATTGCGCTATGTACACCAGCGGGAGATTGCTGTAGTAATAGATAAACAAAAAGTACAAGCGTACAACGTGATTCGCGATAGTGGTCAAAGTGTTAGTTAGGTCATGGTAAAGGTGTACCCATGCGAAAAAATTGTGAGATGCTGCTTAAAACGCTAGATAAGTTTGTGATAGGCAAAACAGAACAACTCAAATTAGCCATCACTTGTTTAATTGCCAATGGGCATTTATTAATTGAAGATTTACCCGGCATGGGCAAAACCACCCTGTCTCACGCACTCGCCAAGGCTTGGGATCTTGACTACTCACGTGTTCAATTTACTTCCGACCTTCTACCCACAGACGTATTGGGGGTCAGTATTTTCGACGCTCAAGAGCAAACATTTCGTTTTCATCAAGGCCCCATTTTCAATCATTTAGTTTTAGCCGATGAAATCAACCGAGCTAGCCCCAAAACACAAAGTGCGTTACTTGAAGCAATGGAAGAACGCCAAGTGAGTATTGACGGTGTGACGCACCGACTACCTGAGCCTTTTTTCGTTATTGCGACACAAAACCCAAGTCATCAATCGGGTACCTACCCCCTTCCTGAGTCACAACTCGACCGCTTTTTGATGCGAATAACCCTAGGATATCCCGACTGGGAAGCAGAAAAGGCAATGTTAAAGCAAGATACACTGGCTGATGTTAAACAGTTAAATAGCCAGTTATCCATACAAGATCTATTGAGCCTTCAACACACAGCCACCCACGTTCACGCCAGTGACGCGGTTATCCATTATATTCTGCGACTAGTTAGTTATTCTCGTGAAAGCGGCCACTTTCCCAACCCATTATCACCAAGGGCGAGTAAAGCACTGCTTCACGCAGCGAGAGCTTGGGCTGTATTACACGACCGCGATTACCTCATTCCCGAAGATGTGCAAGCGGTGTTTGCCGCCGTTGCCGAACATAGGCTACGGAGTGAAAACAGTAACCATTTTGAAAAAGGCGTACTAAGCCAACGCTTACTGGAACAAGTCGACCCCTTGGCCGCATAGCAATGTATCGCTATCTGAAAACGCGCCTGAATACGTACTCAGAACGTTGGTTACGCCGGCGGATACCGGCCAGTACATCATTCACATTAGGCAACCGGTCGATTTTTATTTTTCCCAGCCGTTTTGGTCTGGGTTATCTGGGAATGTGCCTTTGCTTGTTCTTATTGGGCACCAATTATCAAAACAACTTGATCATTCTTTTGTGTCATTTTTTGTTGGCAATTTTTCTGCTCACACTGTTTTTGAGCTATTTAAATTTCTCGCGATTAACACCCGCATGTCGAGGCGTGAAACCAGTATTCTGTGGAGAAAATGCCGTATTGACGATCACACTTGGCACTCCCCACTTAGCGTCGAACCACCGAGTATCTGCGCAGGGGCTACTAAATTTACATTGGCAACACGAACAGGGTGATTTTATCGAACATGAAATGACTCAAGGTGAAAACAAACTCTATTTACCAAGAGAAATGCATTCTCGTGGCAAGTTCATGTTACCAAGAGTGAGTATTGGCTCTGATTACCCACTTGGCCTTTATCGATGCTGGACCTATTTAGACTTTGATCAATGTGTGACGGTTTACCCCAAACCCATTACGTGCCCAATTCAACTTCACGCACTTCACGACGAAGACGACGAGGGAGAGCGTGAAAGTGATATAGCTGGTCAGGATGATTTTCACAGTCTGCGCACTTACCGAGAAGGTGATCCACTTCACCGTGTTGCCTGGAAACAAGTAGCCAAAGGCGGTGAATGGATGAGTAAAACCTTTAGTGCTCAGGTGGCAACCACGGGTTGGTTAATGTTGCCCTCTTCTACCGCCAATGAATTAGAAACCGAATTAGGCAAGTTGTGTTATCAAGTCATGACACTGTCTGACCGCAAACACAAATTTGGGTTAAAACTAGGATCGGTAGAAATTGCGCCTGCCGCAGGTGAAACACACCGTATTCACTGCTTGAATGCCTTAGCTACTTATTCACCTAACCTTGAAGTTTCATCTGCCGCGAGGCAAAGTTAATGCCCCGTCTTCCGATAGTACATCACCATGCAAGCCTGCTGATTAGCATTGTTTTTGCTCTGTTAAGCATCAGCTTGTATTCGCCCTTAGCGTTTTGGGTTTTGTTACTCGCCATGTGTGGATTAGCCGTACGCGTCGTACTATTTTTCGGTTGGTATCAACACGCCCCAAGTAAGCGAACAGTCAATTTATTAGCTCTGTTATCTGGTGTCACACTGGCCTCGTTTAGTTTTTCACTTGGCTTGTTAGTCAGCATGGTTAACTTATTAGTCATGGCCTGTGCTTTGAAGCTCATGTTGTTGTCGCGTCGACGAGACATTCTGCAACTCTTTGTGTGTTGTTTATTTCTCACCGCTTGTGGTTTTGTTTTTGAGCAATCCGTTGCCGCCTCACTATTTTATATTTTGCTGATGGTGTTACAACTACTTGCACTGGCTAGCTTGTATACGCCGCAGTTAGGTCCTCGCAATCACATTAAGCAGGTAATTACTCTATCTATTCAAGCAACACCGATTGCTGCACTGTTATTTTTGATGATCCCACAGTTACCACCATTGTGGAAAATGCCCAATGGTCAGTCTTCTGAAACCGGGCTATCTGACACGATAACCCCAGGAGACATCGCGGAGTTGTCAAAATCAGATGAATTAGTATTTCGCGCTACGTTTAATAACCGTGTCCCCGTTATGCAAGAGCGATACTGGCGGGCAATGAGTTTAGAACAGTTCGATGGTGCAACATGGTCTGTAAGCCCTAAAAGAGAAGCAGTAAGACAACAATACAAACAGGCGGGCGTGCCGTTTTCTCCCCACGTATTTGGCCATCACTTCAACTATCAGGTTATTGCCGAGCCAACGGGTAAACAGTGGCTTTACGGATTGGATATTGCCGTACCTACTGATCCAACTGACACGCAATTCATTTGGCGAGGTTACGATTATCAATTGTGGGCTAAGCGCCCTTTAATGAGCAGAACTGCATATCAGTTGAGTTCGTACCCCCAACTGCCGCTGAATCAGGAGCCCATTGAATGGGTCACACGCCTTAATTTGCAACTGCCAGCGCAAGGGAACCCCAAAACCCAGGCTTGGGTGGAACAATTGCGTGCACGCAATCAAGACAATAAGCAGTTCGTCAACGCACTAATGAGCTATTTTACCACCAACCGTTTTGTTTATACGCTAACCCCACCACCGATGCCGCTAAACCCTGTTGACGCATTTTTATTTGAGCATCAGGCTGGGTTTTGCGCCCATTATGCGTCTGCACTGGCTTATTCACTCCGACTTGGTGGTATTCCAGCTCGCCTCGTCACTGGGTATCAAGGGGGTGAAGCATTAAAGCCCAAGGTATTAAGCGTTTATCAGTACGATGCTCATGCGTGGGTTGAAGCTTGGCTAGACGAAACAGGCTGGCAACGACTCGACCCAACTGCGTTGGTTTCTCCTGACCGCGTAGAATTTGGTCTAGCGCGCGCAGTACCTGAAGAGTCAGCTTTATTAAGCAGCAGTTGGATTAATATTGAGGTATTGCCGGGCATTGGGGCGCTAAAACATGTGTGGTCAAACATTGATTACATGTGGAGCCGTTGGATACTCGGTTATGACAGTGCGCTACAACAGGACTTACTCAAAACTCTCCTTGGCGATGTTACACCAGAAAGGCTCATACTCCTGTGCCTCACGGTGTTGTTGATGATCACCTTGTTAGTCGCAGTGTATTACTTGCCTGTTTGGCAGCAAAAACGACAACGCGGTCCCATCCCTCATTATCTTCGCGCTGTAAAAGCCGTTACTCACTACACCCAGATTGCACGCGGTAACCTAGGGCCAATCGATTACGCCAATTTAGTATACGGTAAACTCCCCCATGAACTGGCGGTGCATTTTTTAATGTTGTCACAAAATTTAGTGCAGCTCACCTATCAGTCAGGACAACAACAAGACGGCCAGTTTGTTAACGCCGTTGATACCTTTATCAAAAGGCTGAATAAACAAGCAAAAACATCTCGCCCTAGTTAAAAAAAACTAAAAAAAAACCCTGAAACAAGTTCAGGGTTTTCGTATCAGCGTTTAGCTACCAAGACTTATTTGTCTTTGCGCGCTTTTGCTTCTTCAATTACTTTGTCAGCTACGTTAGTAGGACATGCTGAGTAGTGGCTGAACTCCATAGAGAACTGACCACGACCAGATGTAATAGTACGCAAGTGACCGATATAACCGAACATTTCTGAAAGCGGTACGTCAGCCTTGATGCGAACGCCAGTAGCGCCAGCTTCTTGGTCTTTGATCATACCACGACGACGGTTAAGGTCACCGATTACGTCACCAACGTTGTCTTCAGGTGAGAACACGTCAACTTTCATCACAGGCTCAAGAAGCTGAGGACCCGCTTTAGGCATAGATTGACGGAATGCACCTTTCGCTGCGATTTCGAACGCGATAGCTGATGAGTCAACTGCGTGGAAACCACCGTCGAATAGTTCAACTTCAACGTCTAGTACTGGGTAACCCGCTAGAGGACCTTGTTCCATCATAGACTTAAAGCCTTTTTCGATGGCAGGGAAGAATTCCTTAGGAACGTTACCACCAACAACAGTAGATTCAAATTTGAATCCAGTGTTAACTTCACCAGGCTTGATGCGGTAATCGATCTTACCGAACTGACCAGAACCACCAGACTGCTTCTTGTGCGTGTAGCTGTCTTCGATTGGCAACGTGATAGTTTCACGGTATGCAACCTGAGGCTGACCTACTTCTAGCTCAACGCCGTAAGTACGCTTCAAGATATCTACTTTGATGTCTAGGTGAAGCTCACCCATACCTTTAAGGATGGTTTCGCCTGAATCTTCGTCAGTTTCAACTTGGAACGACGGATCTTCTGCTACCAATTTACCGATAGCGATAGACATCTTCTCGTTAGCGCCTTTGTCTTTTGGCTTAACAGCAATTGAGATTACTGGCTCAGGGAAGATCATTGGCTCTAGTGTACAAGGGTTCTTAGGATCACAAAGCGTGTGACCAGTTTGAACGTTCTTCATACCTACAACAGCAAGAATGTCACCTGCTTGCGCAGATTGAAGCTCAGTACGTTCGTCAGCGTGCATCTCAACCATACGGCCGATACGCTCAGTTTTACCTGTTGCGCTGTTAAGGATGGTGTCACCCTTGTTCAGAACACCTGAGTAAATACGGATAAAGGTCAAGGCACCGAAACGGTCATCCATGATCTTAAACGCCAATGCGCGGAATGGCTCGTCAGTAGAAACCGTTGCTACTTCACCAGTAGGCTCACCAGTTTCTTCGTCAGTTAGCTCTTGTGGATCTACTTCTGTTGGAGAAGGAAGGAAGTCAACAACAGCGTCTAGTACCAACTGGATACCTTTGTTCTTAAATGCAGAACCACAGTATGTTGGGAAGAAAGACATATCGCGAGTACCTTTACGGATACAACGCTTCAGGTCTTCTAGAGACGGTTCTTCACCATCCATGTAAGCCATCATTAGGTCGTCGTCTTGCTCTACAGCAGTTTCAACTAGTTGCTCACGGTATTCGTTTGCTTTATCAACCATATCTGCTGGGATATCTACTACTTCGTAGTTTTCAGGAAGACCTGAATCGTCCCAGATGTACGCTTTCATATCTAGAAGGTTAACAACACCGGTGAATTGGTCTTCGATACCAATTGGAAGCGTCATTACTAGAGGGTTAGCTGCTAGTACTTTCTTAACCTGACCAACAACGCGATAGAAATCTGCGCCCATACGGTCAAGTTTGTTTACGAAGATTACACGAGCAACTTCTGATTCGTTAGCATAACGCCAGTTAGTTTCAGACTGAGGTTCAACACCGCCTGAACCACAGAATACACCGATACCACCATCCAATACTTTCAATGAACGGTATACTTCAACTGTGAAGTCTACGTGTCCAGGAGTATCGATGATGTTCATGCGGTGATCTTTCCAGAAACAGGTAGTCGCAGCAGACTGGATGGTAATACCACGCTCAGCTTCCTGTTCCATGAAGTCAGTCGTTGACTCACCGTCGTGTACTTCACCAGTTTTATGGATTTTACCGGTTAGCTTTAGGATACGTTCTGTAGTGGTAGTTTTACCCGCGTCTACGTGGGCGAAAATACCAATGTTTCTGTAATGAGATAAGTCTGCCATTAGTTCACTTTCATTGGTTCAGAGTAAAAAAACGGCCGGATTATAAAGGATTTTTGTACCACATTTACACCTTTTTCCGCAGAAAGTACGAAACTTATCCAGCGGATCCGTCACCGAATTCACTTAAGTTACTGATTAAATTAAATTAAAACCGATTTTTAGCGCTAAATAAAAAAAGCGCCACTATTGCCTGATAAGCGCTACCGTCACTTCGTCTCTGTCGTGATACAAGTGACGGATAGATAACGATATTGGGATCCCAGCCCGCTCCATACGCTCAATAATATGCATCCTCGCCGCTACCACACTTTCATAGCGACGCTTCATTGGGAGTTTGAGATTAAATATGGCATGATTTGCCCTGTTGTGACAAATCCAATCGCCCATCAATTTGGCTACCCGATCAGGTTGCTCGATCATATCACAAACTAGCAATTCTACATGCCCTAATTGTGGTCTGTAATGAAATCCATCTTCAGCGCGGTAATCCACCAAACCCGTGGCCATTAAATTCTCTGCCATTTTGCCATTGTCCACCGACTCCACATACATTCCACGGTCGACCAATTGATACGTCCAGCCGCCTGGGCAGGCGCCCAAATCCACCGCCCTAGCACCAGCGCGAAAGATGCGCTGTCTGTCGTTGTCGGTTAACTGAGTCAGTATGGCTTCTTCTAATTTTAACGTTGAACGACTTGGCGCTTCAGGTGGGAACTTCAACCGACAAATACCGTTGTAAAACGGCGCGCGAGATTTAGCAAAACTCACACCGAGTGTGGCATTGTCAAAGTCGGTGAAAAACAAGTGATAACAAGCTTTGTCCTCACGTTCTTTGTCAGTGAGGAGCTTCGCTTTGCGCAACTGTTGTCGCAATGGCACATTGAATTTACGACAAAATTTAGCCAACTCTTTACCGGCCTCGGTATCGGCAAACTCTACCCATACCTGCCCTGCCATACCTTTACTGTGGTTTTGTAATTCTGCCAACACAGGAGAAATACGGTCAGATTTGTCGTCCAGCACCAAATGGCCGTAAACACAAATGACCTGTCTAGCGAATATCAAGGTGCTGACAGGCACTTGTTTAGCAAATGTTTCAGCTTGCTCAGCTTGGTAAAAGTGAAAACGAATATAACCATCACCACTTTTAAATGTAGGGTATCCAAACCAGTTTTGTTCAGTGGTGACTGCGGTGATTTCATTTGCCGTGTCTACTTCATATCCGGGCCGGCAATAGACCAAAATCTCACTCATCAACCTGCTTCCCTTTAACCGCAGCGACGACGATACAAACCCAGCCTAGCATAAACAACAAGCCACCGAATGGCGTGATAGGCCCAAGCCACTTATGCCCCATCGTTGCCAACAAATAAAGACTGCCGCTGAAACAAAGGATGCCAGCAAAAAAGAACCCGCCAGCTCTGGTAAGCCATTTGGCATTAGCTACGTTCAATAAGGCAGGTAACACCAACATCGCCAACGCGTGATAAAACTGATACCGCACTCCAATCTCAAAGGTTTGCAGTGCACTTGGTGTTAACACTTGTTTGAGTCCATGCGCGCCAAATGCGCCGAGGATGACTGCGAATAATGCACTAAGTGCACCAATAATAATGATTACTTTCAATGCCGTGTTTCCTGAATAAAACGCATGATGACCTCAGCGGCGCTTTGAATGTGTTGAGTCTGAGTAAAGCCACTGCTTTTTCGTGGTTTTAAGCTGTGGTCGCCATCGGCAAGAAAGTGAAGCTGAATGCTGTCAGGCAACCCATATTCAGTGATTTGTGCTGATGTGCCGAAAGTATCTCGTTCTCCTTGCACAATTAACAGTGGTTTTTCCAATGTCATTAAGTGGGCAGTCCGCAGTTTTTCTGGTTTACCCGGAGGGTGAAATGGATAACCCAAGACTACCGCGCCCTGAACACGCGCAGCTTGGTTGAGGATTAATGTCGACACTCTTCCCCCCATACTCTTGCCACCAATGAAAATGGGCAACCCGTTTAATTGTGGGTCTTGTTCTATCTGGTCAATTTGCGCGAGAAAATGTGCGGTCAGCTTGTCAATTTTATCCGGCGGTCTACGTTTACCCGTTTTCTGAATGGTATGCATATATGGGAAATCAAAGCGCACTACCGCAATGCCGAGTGCGCATAGCTGAGCGGCAATGTCCTGCATAAAATCAGAATCGCTGCCCGCGCCAGCGCCATGCGCTAAGACAAGCACCGCTTCTGGCACGCTGGGCTTATCAATTAAAAATTTAGACATAGACTTGCTCCTCTTTCACTACATCGAGGATCCATTCTCTAAACGCAGCAATTTTACCTAATTCGGCTTGTGATTCTTCACACACTAAATAAAACGCATCGCGACTTTCTATTTTCTCTTCAAAAGGCATGATTAAACGCCCAGCGTCGATCTCTGGTTTCGCTAAAATGGTATTTCCCAGCGCGATGCCCTGCCCCAATGCCGCGGCTTGTAACACCAACATAGAATGGCTAAACACAGGTCCGTGATTCACGTTGACACCATTCACACCGACTAACTTGAGCCACAGTTTCCACGCAGCGCGGCTGGAGTCGTGTAACAACACGTGATGCCGTAAGTCACTGAGCTTGTCGAGAGGCTTGTCGCTTTGAAACAACATAGGTGAGCACAAAGGAGTGAGAAATTCGGTGTGGAGTTTATCGGCTTGTAAACCATTCCAACGACCCCGACCGTAGTAGATCGCCACATCGATGTCGTCGGCCAAAAAACCTTCGTCGTAATCCACCGCTTTAATGCGTACGTCGATGTCAGGAAAAGCCAAGCTAAATTGGCTAATGCGGGGTACCAACCATTGGCTTGCGAAACTCGGCGGCGTGGCAACAGTGATCGCCCCTTTGCTGCCTCGTGCCAAAAGTCTTTCTGTGGCTTCTTGCAAATTCTTAAAGATGTCTTTCAACTCAAGAAAATACGCTTGCCCCTCTTCAGTTAACAACAAGGTGCGATTGCGTCGAATAAATAACTTCATGGATAAGTATTCTTCGAGCGCTTTTATTTGATGGCTCACTGCAGCTTGAGTCACAAACAACTCATCGGCTGCTTTGGTGAAACTTAGGTGGCGAGCCGCAGCCTCAAAGGCTTTGAGCGCATTGAGAGGGGGTAAACGACGATTCAAACTCGCCTCTCTGGGCTTGACAACCCAAGAAAACATCTCATTAGTTTTTCTAAGTCAAATGACTTAATTTTACTCGTTTTAATCATTCTTCTAAATTGTTTACTATTTACACGACTTAAAAAACCCTCTTTAAATTACAGAAGGTTACAAGTCTAATTTTGTTAACTTTATTACAAAATTGCAACTTTTAACATATTATTAAAATTAGGTGTGAATATGAAAAAAATACTATTAGCAATTAGTTTACTTACTGTCACTTATACTGCAAACACGTTTGCCAACACTGTTGAGCACAAGCCTATGCTTAACGAAGCAATGGCTGCACAACTGTTAACGCTAACTATGACACAAAAGCAAAACCTTCAAATTGAAGTACAGCAGCAAGCGCATTCAGCCATTCAATTACAAGGCGAAAAATACGGTGTAAAACCTGTGTTGATAGCGCAAACCGAGCGCAACGACAACACTAAACAAGCTGATACTGAATAGTCAGCTACTCACACCTGATTTGTGTTTCGGCTGGCGTTAGCCAGCCGCACATAAATCATTTACTGTTGGCTTGTGTCCAACGGTGCAAACGACTTCACCAAATCATCTACCGCTTTCATCTGGGCCAAATAAGGCTCTAATTTAGACAATGGCAAAGCACAAGGGCCATCACACATGGCTTCATCTGGGTTAGGATGCGCTTCAATAAACAAACCAGCCAAACCTAATGCCATACCACTACGCGCTAATTGCGCAGCTTGAGCACGACGCCCATCCGCAGACGTAGCTCGACCACCCGGCATTTGAAGAGCGTGAGTCGCATCAAAAATAACCGGTGCAAACTCTTTCATGATATCCATGCCAAGCATATCAACGACAAGATTGTTATAGCCATAACAACTGCCACGTTCACACAATATGACTTTGTCATTTCCTGCTTCGCCAATCTTTTTCATAATATGACGCATTTCGTGGGGAGCCAAAAACTGCGGCTTTTTCACGTTAATCACAGCACCGGTTGCCGCCATCGCGACAACGAGGTCAGTTTGACGCGCCAAGAATGCGGGCAATTGGAGCACGTCAACCACGTCTGCCACAGGCTGGCATTGATAAGGTTCATGAACATCTGTAATGATCGGTACGTTAAAGGTGCGCTTAATTTCTTCAAAGATTTTTAAGCCTTCTTCCATGCCCGGACCACGAAAAGACGTCACAGAAGAACGGTTAGCTTTGTCAAACGACGCTTTGAACACATAAGGAATATTGAGTTTATTGGTCACTTCAACATAATGTTCGGCGATCTTCATCGCCATATCGCGAGATTCCAATACGTTCATACCACCGAACAAAACAAATGGCTTGTCGTTACCAACTTCAACACCATTAAACTGAATGACTTTGTTATTCATAATAAAGTTTTTACCTAATTAAAAGAAAAGTGGTTGCTTTGAAATAGCAACGTGCGCAGTCATAGACAAAACAACCAGCGCAAACAAAAATGCTCCCCAGCGCATCGAGGCCGTTTTGGCCTTTTTCAATGCAATTAAACCCAGCACAATATAAGTGATGACACCAACAACTTTAAAAGTAAGCCAGGCATTAACGATAGGATATTGAGACAAAATAACACAAAGCCATATTGCACTGGCTAACAATACGGTATCGATAATATGAGGCAGTACCTTCACTAGCTTTTTCTGCATGATCTCAGGGTTAAATTGAGACCAAATAAAACGGCCAATGAATAGCAAAATACTCAATGCCACGGCAGTTAGGTGAAGGTGCTTTGCCATCATATACATACGTCGTTACCTTATGTGTTTATTCAAAAATGTTGCGACCGTCTTTTAACGTCGTTTGAATCCTCTCGATGGCGTCGATATTTTCCAACAGAATCTCCACCAAATGAGGGTCAAAGTGTTTACCACTTTCAGATTTTATTGTGGCGATCACTTTTTCTAGCGGCCACGCCGGCTTGTAAGGTCGCGAATTATATAGTGCGTCGAACACATCTACCAGTGTTGCAATGCGGCTTTCAATGGCTATTTGCGTGCGTAGCATGCCGTCTGGGTATCCCGAACCATCCCATTTTTCATGATGCTCTTTGGCAAGAAGTGCAGCCAGCTTGATCGTAGGGCGCTCAGAGTTTTTCAAAATGTTATATCCAAACTCCGCATGTTGGCGTATGAGCAACTTTTCGTCTTCGGTTAGCGGGCCAGCTTTATTGAGAATTTGCTCAGACACCCGGGAACTGCCGATGTCCAGTAAAGGAATAGCTAGTTTGAGCAAACGAATACTCGAAAAAGAAAGTTTTGCGCCTTTCGCCACCACTTCGGCCATTGCCGTTAGTCGTTTGAGGTTGTTACTTTCAGGCTCTGAAAACTCCATCGCTTTACCCAAGCGCTCTATCACTTCTCTTTGGGTTTCTTCGATTTCGTTGTTCATCAATATGTTGTCAAATGCCACTTGCACATTGTCGGCAAATTTTTGCACCAGCCGTTTGTCGATGTCACTCAGTCTGCGAGGAAGACCGGTTAAAAACAGTAACGAGCCATTTAGCGAGTCACTGTCACAATAAGCCACTAAGTATTCGTCTGCATAAACAATCGCGCGTTTCTCCAACGCTTCTTTACACAGGTTGTATTCTTTGCTCGGCAAGGCGTCATGCAATTTTACCCCTTCTTTTCCGGCGTATTCACCGTTGCCCGCAAAAATATACAGCTCGCCAGAGTCTGTCATACGTTTGGGTGCTGCAACCGCAGAGGTGATATAGGCCGCATCTTTTGAGCCGCCTAAAATAGAAGCCAGTTGTTGAATAATCCCCTGCATAAAACGTTCTAACGAACGAGAGGTGAATAAATTCGTTGACGCGTCGAGTATTTTTTCTAGCCCTGAGCGCGCATCTTCGATAACCATAATGTCGCGATAAGAGCGCAAAGCAGCAATAATAACAGTGAAGAGTTTTTGTGCGGTGAGTTCTGTTTTAGACTTGTAATCGTTAATGTCATAATTAATGATGACATCTTTCTCTGGTGCTTGGCCCGGTTGGCCGGTACGCAGTATGATGCGAGTAAAGTGGTTGTCCATATCATTGCGGATGAAGTCGGCGACCTTTAGCCCCGCATCGTCAGATTCCATCACTACATCAAGCAACACAACCGCAATGTCGTCGTGCTCGCGGAACATTTGCCTAGCTTCATCGCCGTCGTAAGCACTCAAAAAAACCAGCGATTTATCATTCAGAACAAAGTCGCTCAGTGCGAGCTTAGTGACTGCGTGAACCTCTGGTTCATCGTCAACAACAAGAATCTTCCAATGTCCCAGTTCTTCTTCAATTTCTGGTTCGTCGTCATCGGCGAAAAGAAAGTCATCATTCATACTTTAAAATCCCATAAAAGCGCGCAAAGCCACCGATGGGAGCAGTGTTAACCTTTCTGTCCCAACGTGACTCTTGGTAATCCATTTAAATCAAGCAACCCTTGGCAATGCACGTATCCGTGCGCTTGCATCATTTTTATAATTTCAGGTTGTTGATTGTGCCCATGTTCTATCACTAAGTAGCCATTCGGAGCAAGGTATTCTAACGCCGTCTTGGTGATATGCCGAATATCGTCCAAACCGTCGTCTCCGGAAGTCAGTGCACTGTCTGGCTCAAAGCGAACATCACCTTGTTGAAGATACTCACTGTTCGATTCAACATAAGGCGGATTTGTCACAATAAAATCAAATGCTTGATTGGGTATAGCATCAAACCAGTGACTCGCCAACCAATCTGCGTTGAAAACTTGATTATTTTCAGCGTTTTGCTTCGCCAATGCGATGGCAGCATCGATACGGTCGACACCTAGCACATACCATTCTGGGTGCTCTACCGCCAGAGCCAACGCAATCGCACCGGTTCCCGTTCCTAAATCACACACTCGCTTGTGGTGCGGTTCAGCTCTTTCCAACACAGCTTCAACCAACAACTCTGTTTCTGGACGCGGGATCAATGTATCCGGTGTGACGGCCAGCCTGAGTGACCAAAAATCGCGATAGCCCAAAATATGAGCCACGGGTTCACCCTTATGGCGCCTCGTCACAACTTGCTTAAATTGCTGTTCTTCAGCGTCACTGATCACTTTGTCAGGCCAGGTGAACAGATAAGTTTGACTCTGTTTTAATACATCGGCGAGTAACACTTTACTGTCGACAACCGGCGATTCACCGTCCTTGAGCACCGTATTTGCCCACGCCAAGGCTTCATCAATTCTCATTTTCTTTTCCTAAAAACAAAGGGCGCTGTTAGCGCCCTTGTGTTATTCGTCAGAAAGCGACGCTAGTAGGTCGGCTTGATGCTCTTGTCGAATCGGCTCCAACAAGGCATTCAAATCGCCGCCAATGACTTCATCTAATTTATACAAAGTCAGGTTAATACGATGGTCTGTTACTCGGCCTTGCGGGAAGTTATACGTACGGATACGCTCAGAACGATCACCGCTTCCTACTAAGCTTCGGCGTGTACTCGCTTCTTCTTTCGCACGTTTATCTTCTTCCATTTGATTCAGACGCGCCTGTAACACCGACATCGCTTTGGCACGGTTTTTATGCTGTGAACGCTCATCTTGGCATTCCACAACCAACCCCGTTGGTATGTGGGTAATACGAATGGCTGAATCAGTTTTGTTAACGTGCTGACCACCGGCACCAGAAGCGCGGAAGGTATCCACACGCAAATCTGCCGCATTAATTTCAATGGCTTCTGATTCAGGGATTTCAGGCAATACCGCCACCGTACAGGCTGAGGTATGAATACGCCCTTGAGATTCTGTTTCTGGTACACGTTGTACGCGATGCCCGCCAGATTCAAACTTCATTACACCGTAGGCACCGTCACCCGCTACATTGGCAATCACTTCTTTAAAGCCACCGTGCTCGCCTTCGTTAGCACTTACCAACTCAACTCGCCAGCCTTGTGTTTCGGCGTAACGGCTATACATGCGGAATAGATCGCCTGCAAAAATCGCTGCTTCGTCGCCCCCTGCTCCCGCACGGATTTCCAAAAAGCAGTTGTGATCGTCATTCGGATCTTTTGGCAACAATAAAACTTGTAACTCAAGCTCAAGGCGTTCGATGTCGGCCTTGGCTTCTTTAATTTCTTCCTGCGCCATTTCACGCATTTCTGCGTCGTCTTCTTCCAGCATCTCTTGGGCAGACTCAAGGTTTGACTGCGCGTCTTTAAACGCGTTAAACCCTTTTACCACATCTTCTAACTGGCTAAATTCTTTGGACAAGGCACGGAACTTCTCTTGATTTCCAATAACCTCAGGGTCTCCAAGTAACGCTTGTACTTCGTCAAAGCGTTCAACGAGGTTTTCGAGTTTTGCTACTACGCTGTCTTTCATGATTTTCCTGACAATCAATATGATGCTTACTGAGCATCATCAATAATATTCATCACACTGGCGAGCCATTGCGCCTGTGTTTTATCACTCTGTGCCGCCGCCTCTCTCAATGCGAGTGTGGGTGGATGCAAAAGTGCGTTGGTTAATTTGTGCGCCAACTCCTCAACAACGGCCTCAGCGGGCTTTCCATCACTGAGTTGATTAAGGGCTTTTGCTACCAACTCGTCGCGCTGAACTTGCCCTTTTTGACGATACTGCCGCACTAAGTCAATCGATTTCTGTGCGGTTTGCCAATTGAGAAACTGCACAACTTGTTGTTGAATGATGCCTTGCGCTTCTTCTGCGGCTTTTTCCCGCGACGCCAAATTTTGTTCAACAATGTGCTGTAAATCATCGACCGTGTAGAGGTACGCATCGCCCAGTTCATTGACTTGAGCTTCTATATCCCGCGGCACCGCTAAATCAACCAGAAACATCGGCAAATTACGACGTTGTTTTAACGCTTTCTCTATCATGCCTTTGCCGATTAAGGGCAATTGGCTAGCCGTTGAACTGATAACAATGTCGAATTTGTGCAATTGTTCGGGTAATTGTGACAGAGTCATTACTTCTGCCCCCAAATTGTCAGCCAAGGCAGTAGCGCGTGCAATCGTTCTATTGGCTACGGCTAGTTTATTGACGCCTTGTTCTTTCAGATGCTGAGCCACTAACTCGATGGTTTCTCCAGCGCCAACTAATAAAACCGATTGATCCGATAGAGAAGCAAAGATATGTTTTGCTAGCTGAACTGCGGCAAAAGCAACAGAAACCGCATTGGCGCCTATCTCTGTTTCACTACGCACTCGCTTGGCAACAGAAAAAGTATGCTGAAACAGCTTCTCGAAATTACCCCCGACCATGCCAGCATTCTTTGCATTGCTAAAAGCTTGCTTTATTTGGCCAAGAATCTGAGGCTCGCCCAGTATCAAAGAATCTAGCCCACAAGCCACACGCATCACGTGTTCTATGGCCGCAGCTTGCTCGTATACGTATGCATTATCAGATACGCTATCTAGTGGAACATCGTGAAATTCAGCAAGCCATTTCAATAACTTATCTGTACAGCTATGATCAGATTTTACGTAAATTTCGGTGCGGTTACAGGTCGACACAATCACCGACTCATCCACGCCATCAAAGCCTTTTAGCGACGTCAAAGCCTCCACCAACGCGTCAGGGGTAAACGCAACGCGTTCCCTAAGCGCAACAGGGGCGGTTTTGTGGTTGATTCCGAAGGCTATTAACGTCATGAAGATCTGTGCTGGCAATATTGGAGCGGCATTGTACGAAAAAGCCAAAATGATTGAAAGTGCTTGCTGTTCTGTGTTCAACTTACATCATGATTAAAATCAATTGCTGCGCATCTTTTGTCTAAATATTTTTTTCTATTTGTTTTACTTCTCTTTATATTGGGGGGGTGTGCCAGTCAGCCGCAAGCACCGCAATCGCACGTTAACACTCCCGCACAGTTTTCCCGGCTTTCTTCACTGACACACTGGCAGGTCAAGGGCAAAATAGCAGTAAAACACCCTGATCAGTCTGTGAGTGCTTCGATGCGCTGGAATGTCAGCCCCGAAGAATCTCATTTCACCATGACTAATTTTCTTGGTGTCACATTGGCTGATATGCACGAAGAGCAAGGTGTCGCCACCATAGAAGCCGACGGCAATAGCTATTCAGATACCGACACCGACCGTCTGTTAGAAGCAGTGACTGGCTTAGCCGTACCGATTGCGCAATTAAAAAACTGGATTAAAGGCTTACCCAACAACAACGACGACTACGTACTCACAGACAAAGGGTTGGTGTATGAACTCACACCACAGTGTAATGACTGTCAGAACTGGCAAGTCAGTTACGGTAATTACAAACAAGTCAACAACGTCTGGCTCCCTTACTCTGTGACGTTAAAACACAAGCACGACACTAAACAGTGGATAAAAATTCGAATAACTCAATGGCAGATCAATTAACCATGCAACTCGATTGGTGGCCTAGCCCGGCCAAACTCAACCTGTTTCTTCATATATTAGGGCGCTACGACAACGGCTACCACCAACTTCAATCTTTGTTTCAAATCGTCGACAAAGGCGACGAACTGGCCTTTGAACTCAATGATACCGGTAGTATTACGATGGCGACACCACTCGCTGGCGTGCCTGATGAAGACAACCTAATCATCAAAGCAGCCAACGCATTGCAACGCCATGCCAACGTTCGCCAAGGTGCGCGCATTCATCTGAATAAAGCGTTACCCATGGGAGGCGGTATTGGTGGCGGGTCTTCCAACGCTGCAACAACACTCGTCGCACTCAATTATCTTTGGCAATGCGACCTCTCAGACCAAACTTTGGCTGAAATTGGACTATCCTTAGGCGCAGACGTACCTATTTTTGTACACGGTGTGACAGCGTTCGCCGGTGGCGTGGGTGAAGAAATATGCCCCACGCAGTTAGCGCCTAAAACCTATTTAATTGTCAACCCTGGTGTACACGTGAGCACAGCGGCGGTATTTACCGACCCAGCATTGCCACGCAAAACACCGGCAATCTCATGGGATGCGTACAATTTTTCCACAACACACAATGATTGTGAGGAAATTGTCTGTGAACGGCATCCGGAAGTTGCAAAATTATTACAGTGGTTGGTACACTACGCACCGTCGCGAATGACGGGCACAGGTGCGTGCGTTTTTGCCACTTTTGATGATGAAAATTTGGCCAGGCAGGTGCAAGCCAAACTGCCCAATGAATGGTCGAGCTTCATCGCGAGTGGAGTAAATGTTTCGCCGTTAAAACAAAAACTAGAACAAGCGAACCCGAAATCGGACACTGAATTTAATTAAAAATTGGGGTATAGCCAAGTTGGTAAGGCAGCGGGTTTTGATCCCGCCATTCGTAGGTTCGAGTCCTGCTACCCCAGCCACCTCCTTTTATCAATGCACTGAGGAACCACTTGTGCCAGATATGAAGCTCTTTGCAGGTAACGCCGTCCCGGAACTTGCCCAGAAGGTTGCCGACCGTCTTTACACCAAGCTTGGAAACGCCACTGTTGGCCGTTTTAGCGACGGTGAAATTGCAGTAGAAATTCATGAAAACGTCCGTGGCTCGGACGTTTTTATTATCCAATCTACGTGTGCACCAACAAATGACAACCTGATGGAACTGATTGTGATGATCGACGCCCTACGTCGGGCATCAGCGGGTCGTATTACTGCGGTTATCCCATACTTCGGTTATGCTCGACAAGACCGTCGTGTTCGTTCAGCCCGTGTTCCTATTACTGCGAAAGTCGTCGCTGACTTCTTGTCAAACGTCGGTGTAGACCGTGTTTTGACCATCGACTTACACGCAGAACAGATTCAAGGTTTCTTTGATGTGCCTGTTGATAACGCGTTTGGTACACCCATTTTGTTGAACGACATGATCAAAAGAGATTTCCAAGATCCTGTTGTTGTATCACCCGACATCGGTGGCGTAGTGCGTGCGCGTGCTACCGCAAAATTACTCAACGATACTGAGCTTGCCATTATCGATAAACGTCGTCCTAAAGCTAACGTAGCTCAGGTGATGAATATTATCGGTGATGTAAAAGACCGCGACTGTATTATTGTTGACGACATGATCGATACAGGTGGCACACTTGCCAAAGCTGCAGAAGCATTGAAAGCTCACGGTGCGCGCAAAGTATACGCTTATGCCACCCACGCTATTTTCTCAGGTAACGCAGCAAACAACTTAGCAGAATCAGTGATCGACGAAATCATTGTAACTGACAGCATTCCATTAAGTCGTGAAATGCAAGGTGTGAGCAAAGTGAAGCAACTGACCTTGTCAGAAATGCTGGCTGAGACAATTCGTCGTATCAGCAACGAAGAATCTATTTCGGCAATGTTCGAATACTAAATATCGATGGCGCAAACCTATGTTCTGGTTTGCGCCGTATTTTCCTCTGTTTCGCTATATAAATAAGCGGTGGCAGTCTTTTGCTTCTATTGGCATTGTCCCTGCGTATCGTTCCACTAGCTTAGTTCCCCCGTTTCCCCTACTCTACATACATCTTTGTTCTTCAACGTGGTCAAAAGGCAACTGTGGTTAATCAGCTTTATACTTTTATTCCTCTTGTGATCGCTATCGCGGTTGTCAGCGCTTTACTTTGGGGCCTCAATTGGCTTCTACTGTCTAAACATCAGCACTTATCCAGTGACCAAAAATTACCTCGCCAGTTGGTATTACTTTTTGCCACCATCGCTGGTGTTGTCGCCATTGTTTTAGTTTTGCCAGTAAGCGAAAGCTCCCGTAATCAAGTCATTGGGTTGATCGGTGTATTGATATCCGGTGTCATTGCTTTTTCGTCAACCACGATAGTGTCTAACTTTATGGCTGGTTTGGTCCTGCGCATCAATAAGCCGTTTCGTATTGGCGACTTTATCCGTGTTAACGGGCATGCGGGAAGAGTGGCAGAAATGGGCTTACTGGATACTGAAATTCAAACTGAAACTCGTGAGTTGATTGCCATAGCCAACAGCGTTCTCATTTCCGACCCAGTTTCTGTTGTACGATCATCAGGAGCCATTATTTCTGTCGAGTTAAGCTTAGGCTATGAAATACACCACAGCATAATTGAAAAACACCTAATTGACGCCGCAAAAGCCTGTGAACTGGAAGAGCCTTTTGTTCAAGTGATTGGATTAGGCGATTTTTCTGTTAGCTATAGGCTCGCCGGTTTACTGACTGACGTGAAAAGCATGCTGAGTGCCCGTTCAAAACTGCACAAAGCAGTACTAGACCATTTGCATCAGGCCAATATTGAAATTGTGTCGCCAGGGTTTATTAACCAACGCCCCCAACCTGCCGGCAGCGTTATGATCCCAGCCCCACCGCAGCAGGTATCACCAAGTAAAGAAGACGCCACACCCGAAGCAATATTGTTCGACAAAGCCAATGAAGCAGAGGAAAAAGATCGGGAAAAAGCGGATATTGAGCAACAAATTATTGAGCTTCAAGTTGAAATAGACGCCACAGAAGGCGAGCAGAAAGCCACATTGAAAGATCAAATAGAGCAGTTAAAAGTCAAACTAACGGCACTTCAAGGCCAACAAAATGATGTAGCTTCGCAAGACAATTTGAAAGAATGACATTTGTTCAGCGCACAGTTAAGTTTCAGCGCTATAATCAGCACTACATACATGCTCAGCTAAAAAGGAGTTCACTCATGTTTGTTCGCGCCGTCGCAACCTTATCTTTTTGCTTATTATTAGGGGCCTGCTCTCAACCAGACCCAGCCGCCACTTCAACACCATCGGGAGAAAAAGCCCATGCTACGACCGATTCTGGGCAATCTGATGGAGAAAATAGCGGAATTAAACAGGTGAAAGTGAAAGGTACAATTCGATTTAAACCCATGGAAGGCGGCTTTTTTGCTTTAGAAAGCGTAAATGGCCAAAAATACACCTTGATGGGGCTACCCAAAGCCCATAAAAGAGATGGCTTAATAGTAGAAATTGAGGGGTCAGTAAATCCGGACATGATGACCATCTATCAATTCGGCGAACCTCTCAAAGTAACGCACGTTAACGTAATTGACGATAGCAAAGCCGAAAAAGCCAAACCGGTCAACAATAGCAATATTTAATCGAGGGTTTTGCTTACGCCAGCCTAGCCTGTCTATTTTAGGTTTGTATATATCAAAGGGTGGTGGTAGAATTCGCCGCCCGTTAAATACGGGGCGCCTTTATTTTGCCTTGGTAGCAAGGTGAGTAAGGGTAGCAAGCAGTGGGTTTTGGTCGCAAAAGCCTGCTTAAATCTAACATTTATATACTCGGAGACAGTCACATGTCTGATGCAATTTTTAATTTGGATGCGGAAGTCCGCACCGACCTAGGGAAAGGTGCGAGCCGCCGCCTACGTCACGCTGACAAAGTTCCTGCGATCCTTTACGGTGGTGAAGAAGCGCCTGTAGCACTAACTTTGGAACACAACAAAGTTATCCAAGCTCAAGAATTTGAAGCTTTCTACTCACACGTTCTTACTTTGAACATCGGTGGCGAAAAAGTTGAAGCACTTCTTAAAGACGTTCAACGTCACCCGTACAAGCCAAAAGTAACACACTTGGATTTCCAACGTGTTATCGCTGGTCAAGAAGTTCACACTCAGGTTCCTGTTCACTTCATCAACGAAGCAAACAACGCAGCTGTTAAAGCTGGCGGTATCGCTGAGCACCACGTTACAGAAATCGACGTAACTTGCTTGCCTTCAAACCTTCCTGAGTTCATCGAAGTTGACGTTGCTGGTCTAGAAATGGGTCAAACTCTTCACCTTTCTGACGTAACTCTTCCTGCTGGCGTAGCTTCTGTTGAGCTAGCTAAAGATGACGAAGCGCATAACCTAGCGGTTATCACTATCAAAGCACCTAAGGGTGGCGCTGAAGAAGCAGAAGAAGACGCAGCTGAGGAATAATCAGCTTGACGGATATTCGTCTTATCGTGGGCCTGGGTAATCCAGGCCCCGAATATGCCCAAACCAGACACAACGCTGGCGAATGGTTTCTCAACGAACTCGCTCGTTGCTACAACACCTCCCTCACTCCAGAAAGTAAGTTCTTCGGTAAAACCGGCCGTATCAACATTGCCGGACAAGATATTCGCTTATTGTTCCCTACAACATTTATGAACAAAAGTGGCCAAGCAGTAGCTGCACTAGCAAACTTTTATCGAATTGAACCTGAACAGATTCTCGTCGCCTTTGATGAATTGGATATGCCTGCAGGCGTTGCCAAATTTAAAGTCGGTGGTAGCTCTAGCCAAAATGGCATTAGAGACATTGTTGCTAGAATGGGCAACAACAAAAACTTTCTACGCTTGCGAATTGGTATCGGGCACCCCGGCCATAAAAGCAAGGTGACAGGTCATGTATTAGGTAAACCTTCAGCCGCCGAAAAGGCAGCCATTGAAGACACCATAGACGAAGCTGTACGTTGTACCGAAATTTTGCTTAAAAATGATCTAAAAATGGCGCAAAATCGCCTGCATAGCTTTAAAGCAGACAACAGTTAATTGATATCAAGGATCCATCATGGGATTTAAATGTGGCATTGTCGGTTTGCCTAACGTAGGTAAATCAACGCTATTTAACGCACTGACTAAAGCAGGAATCGAAGCGGCAAACTTCCCTTTCTGTACTATTGAACCCAATACAGGTGTTGTTGCGGTTCCTGATCTTCGTCTCGACAAGCTTGCAGAAATTGTTAAGCCAGAGCGCGTTGTACCAACCACCATGGAATTCGTTGATATCGCCGGTTTGGTTGAAGGCGCTTCAAAAGGTGAAGGTCTTGGTAATAAATTTTTGGCTAACATCCGTGAAACCGATGCCATCGGCCACGTAGTACGTTGTTTCGAAGACGAGAACATTGTTCACGTTGCAGGTAAAGTTAGCCCTCAAGACGACATTGACGTTATCAACACTGAGCTTGCACTGGCTGATTTAGAAACCACAGAAAAAGCCTTGCTTCGTGTAGCTAAGCGGGCCAAAGGTGGCGACGCTGATGCCAAGTTTGAACTCAAGGTACTAGAAAAAATCAAACCTCACCTAGATGAAGGTGCCCTTCTTCGTTCTGTCGAACTGAGCAAAGAAGAGTTAGCCGCGATTAGCTATATGAACATGTTGACGCTTAAGCCAACCATGTACATTGCTAACGTGAATGATGACGGTTTTGAAAACAACCCACTACTCGATAAAGTTAAAGAGATTGCTGAAGGCGAAAACGCGGTTGTGGTTGCAGTATGCGCCGCAATCGAGTCTGAAATAGCCGAACTCGATGACGATGAAAAAGCCGAGTTTATGGAAGACATGGGCTTAGAAGAGCCTGGCCTTAACCGTGTAATTCGCGCTGGTTATAACTTGCTAACGCTACAAACCTACTTCACCGCCGGTGTGAAAGAAGTGCGTGCCTGGACCTACCCTGAAGGTTCAACTGCACCTCAAGCCGCCGGAAAAATCCATACCGATTTCGAAAAAGGTTTTATCCGTGCTGAAGTGGTTGGTTACGACAACTTTGTTGAGTTTAACGGTGAGCAAGGTGCTAAAGACGCAGGTAAATGGCGTCTAGAAGGGAAAGACTACATCGTAAAAGACGGTGATGTGATTCACTTCCGTTTTAACGTCTAAGTTAAACCTAAAGCATTGTTGAAGCCCCGTTATCGAGTTCGATAACGGGGCTTTTTGTTACTCATCACTCGGCACGTAAATCAGAGTACCATCAGCCATCTGAAATGTTTCGCCAGCCTTCACGCCTTGTCCTTGACCAATCTCACCAGACGATTCGTATTTAGTTAGTTTCTCGCCTTCTTTGATTGTCATTTTCATATCCGGCTTACCGGCATTTTCAATAACAACGACATCTTTATTGGAAAATGGGTTCAACGGGTTGGCAGCAATGACCGCCAACAAAATGCCGATAATAACCAAGAACAAATCGACCAGGTTGACCACCGACAAAATGGGGTCATCAGCGTCGTCACTGTCAAGGAAGCGCATGGGTCGCCTCCGCTGCCTGTTGTTGCTTTTCAAATTCGCGTAATTCTTCCAACAACCAGCGGCGTTTCACCGTAACAACAGCAAAAGTAATACTAGCTGCAACCAATGACAAGATTACCGCTGAAAATGCCACAACCATATTACTCGACACCTCACTCACCTCGCCCTCTCCTAAAGCCAGCAAGGCAGGGCCAATTGAAATCATAGTGGCGACTAAACCCAACATAGGTGCGGTACGCGTCACTATGCGCAGGTTTTCCAGCCGTTTTACGATCCACAATTCAACGTCATCGGTATGGGTTAATTGACCCTGACGATACAAGTAGAGTAGTTCAGACGCATAAACGCGCTGAAAACGCTGAATATGCTCCATAACAAAACGCCCCAATGCAACCAACGCGTAGGCCAAAGACAACAAAATAAGCCCCATAACCGGATACAAAAAGAATCGGGTAAGGCCGTACAAAACAGATTCAAATTCATTCATCAATAATTAACTCTGTGAAAATAGTTTGTTTTTACGCTTCTGAGCAATAATACCAACCGCCAGTAATAACAAGATTCCGGCAATCATTAACAGTTGCAGAACAGGTAACGAAGTTGCGGATGGCGGGCTTTCTACCTTTTTTAAGGTTTGGCCAGAGACCATTTGCCCTGCACCTCTCGGTTGTGTTCCTAAACCGAACCCCGCCATCATTTCCTGTAAAAACTGTTCGGTTTTCTCTGGCGCAGCATGTTGAGGATTAGCTTGTTGTAACTCATCGTAACGCTGTGCCAATGCTGCCTTCGCCTTATCACTGGCTTGCCAGTAATCTTTGCGAATGGCCTCAACCATACGTTCGATCAATTGCATTTGGGCAACGGGATGCTGTTCGTCAAACCACTCGTTAAGTCCCAGCTCGTATTTATCTTCAACGAACACTTCACTCAGTGCTTCCCACTGATCGTCCCTAATCACCTCCGGAGCCATAGCCTGCCAGCCAAACACGTTGTTAACGGTGTCCAACATATTTAAGGCGCCAGCATACCCTTCTGTTTGCATATTGGTTATCCAACTCGGATTGAGGTAACGAGCACGCATTTCTTCACTAATAAAAGTCGCAGTAGTTACCGTACGGGACACCGATGAACGTAAGTCATTAATATAGAGTTCAGGGGACTGCCCGTTTATCTTGCGCACTGCTGATGCCATTCCCCCCAGAAACTCAAACGGATGGTCGGTGGACAACATACCGTGCAGGTTTGACGAGCGTGACATAACCGCAGCGTCGACACCTTTTAATTGCTCACCAAATAGATTGGAATTGCCGGGTAATCGCGTTCCCCAGTTTTTTCGGCCAAATGCATATTGCAGACGACTCAGATACTGATCAGCCAGTGCGGAATCATCATCCCAACGGGTCGAATCAAGAGCAAGGTCCGGGACTCCGGTTCCGTAATCTCCGGGTTCGTTACCAAACAAACGAATCTTGGCTAGTTCCTCAGCTTGCTCTGCATCTATACCTTTTGCAATAAGGGCATTCGTTAAGGCCTTGCTGTTGGTCGCAATAGGGTTACCGTCAGATAGTTCAGCAATGTCCGCAATTGCCTCCGCCAGCAGGTTCATAAACCCGTCAAACTGATCGCGATATAAGCTGGTTAATTGCAATACTACGTCGATACGCTCACGATCCAACTCGCCTTGGGGGATAATTTCTAACCGCTCCAATCGGCCATTGCGGCCCCAAACGGGTCTCAATCCCAAAGCATGTAGCACCTGACCTTCCACTACTCCCATATGTCGCTGAGACTCACTGGACCACATGGAAAACGCCAGCTTTTTCGGCGCACGGTCATGCGCATCGATATAATTATCGATCACTTGTTGTAGTGCTTTTTCGCTGGCCTTGTAGGCTGATGGGCTAGGTATTTTGAGTGGATCAAAACCATACAGATTGGTGCCACTGGTAGTTTCAGGCATACGCACAGGGTCTCCGCCTAGTCCCCCGGGAACAAACCCACCATCCAGCGCATTTAACAGTGCTGACATTTCATTGTTCGCGGTCAAATGCGCATAGTTATAACGTGCAGTATCCAGCCATTCATTCAAACTCTCATTATCGGGCGCGTTAAATTCATTTAGCACAGCATTGCGTAATAACAACATGGCATTACTGGTTTTGATAGTCTCCAAATCGGCCGCCAGATACTCTTTCGGATTTTCGCCCGCAGCCTCATAAAAATCAGGCCCTAACTGCTGCAGTACTGTAAGCAATCGATGTTCTTGTAAAGCACTCACCCCAAATGTGTGTAAACCAAGTGGTGTTACACTGGCGGCCAGCGCATGTAAATGATCGTGTAGTGCATCATAAAAATGTGCAAAATCCTGATCAATGTCGGCACGGATGAAGCCCAATTCTTTATCCAGCGACATGGCTTCAGATTGAGCAATGAGTTTATTCACAACCTCTTGTTTCACTTGTCCTTCGGAGAGCAATTCATATTCGTGGATCAAGCCGTGAATATCGAGTAATTCTTTATACAAGCCAGAAGGCGCAAAGGCGGGAGTTTGATGGCTTACTGTCGTCGCACGACCTCGTCGCCGGGCTTGTAATGCTTCCGTGACGTTATCCTGTATATAGGGATAAATAACCGGCAAATCCCCAAGAGTTAAAAACGGATAGTCATTTGCACTCAGTCCTTTCGCTTTACCTGGCGTCCATTCTTGCGTGCCATGGGTACCAAAATGGATTACCGCAGAAAGTAGTCTTTGCTGCAGGGCTAAATAGGCTGCCAAATAATAGTGATCAGGTGGTACTTTGGTGTCGTGTGTATCCGCGCCTACTTTCCCTGAACGTGGTGGTTGTGGCATTAACAACAGGTTTTGCCATTGCTGCGCAGGAAATATAAACACCTTTTGATTATTTATTTCACGTAATGCCCAATGCTCGTTCACCTTACCCCATTTTTCATTCACTTCCTGACGGATGGTTTCAGGTAAACGTTGAAACCATTGTTGGTAGTCGGCAACGCTTAGGGAAATAGCTGCGCCCTGTTGATAAAGCTCAACTAAGCGTTCAGGGTGATACAAACCACCGATCAGTTGTTTGCCCTTGGCTATGATTTCAGCTTCTGTCTTATAGGGGACACGATAATCATTGCGTGCTAACTCAGCGATAACCGATGCAATACTGGCAGGAACATTTAGGTTTGAGGCAGAAAAGTTTTCTTCGCCAGAC
The DNA here is from genome assembly GCF_056161325.1 of Alteromonas sp. ABE4_545. Lineage (NCBI taxonomy): Bacteria > Pseudomonadati > Pseudomonadota > Gammaproteobacteria > Alteromonadales > Alteromonadaceae > Alteromonas > Alteromonas sp. ABE4_545. Next base: position 149,684 of record NZ_JBSWYY010000001.1, on the reverse strand, counting down.
GGGGTATTCCAGAATAACAACGCGAGTTGCTTTTGCTGATTTACTTGAGTTTGTAAACGCGATAACGCCCGGATTTTACCCAGCAACAGTGACGTTTGCTCGGGGATTAGCTGTGCTTCCCCCTCCTCCATCGCGGCGATCACTAAGGGGTCTGTCATTCCCCAAGCTTCGGGTACCGCCATGAGAGTAGCCGCTGTAGCGGCAGCTAGTCCATTGACATCATTTCGCCAATCCTGAACGCTGCCATTACGATAAGTAAATGCTTGTAAGATCGGAATATTCAACGTGGCAAACTCTGCTTTTCTCGCCTCGCCATTTTGCATATGGGTCATGTTGACTACCGCGACAGGTTGCGAACCATGCCAGAATTGCGTAAGCCCATCGCTTTGCGACTGATTGAACCAAAATATGACTGGCTTGATGCCAAATGTCTCGGCTTCTAGATACAAGGCGTCAAGCATCGAGGTTTGCATATTACTGATCAGACTATCGGAGATCACAAAGCCGGCCAGCGGTAATGAATCATTATCCGTGTCAGAAAGGTAAGTCGACAGATTAGGGTAGAGACCTGACGGCGAGTAAACACCAGTATCTGATAGTGTTATTGCTGGCGGTAAGCTGGTAAGTGGCAGCCCCGCTAATAAACTTTTAACCCCAGCAAGCATATATCGATAATTTCGCTCCGTACCATGCTGATAGTACCCCATAAGTTGACGTGCGACAGGCGGAGCTAAATGCCCAAACATGGGACGCCCACCGCCAATTTGTATCCAGGGTACACTTATCTTAGCAGTGCCGTTAGGCAACAGAGATTCCGCAGCAGCTCGGTCTGACGGCCTGGGGCCGTCAAGTATCATCAATTGTGCGTTGTCTATCGTCTGTTGACTAACAGGATCATCAACACCAGCAACAGCAACTTCAACCCTGAGTTGATAATCAGCGGCCAGTTTATCCAGTTGTTTGAATTTATTAGCGGGTACAAAATCTGACGTGAGTACCAGTATCGTGTCTGACTTGTTTGCCAGCACTGGGCTGGCAAACAATGTGATTGCTATAATCAATAACCAGCTACGCATCAGAAACTCAACTGCGTGCTGATAGATACCGTTCTGCCAGGCTCTACAAATTCAAAGTTTGCAGATTCATCGAGAAGATACACATCAGTCAGATTTTCAATATTAGCCTGGATACGCCAGTTATCTGTTAGCTTGTAACTCGCACTCACATACATCAATTGATAGCTTGGCAAAGTATCTTCATCTATCAATTGTTCACCAACGTGTTCCACTCGCAATTGCGTGGTGATTTTATCTGTTGGTTTCCAAAGCAATTCGGCATACCCGGAAGTTTCTGGCTTATTTTGTAAATCCACATTGTCGGTGTCATTGTGGGCATCCAGATAGTTAGCATTCGCCGTTACAGCAAAAGCGTCACTAATATCCCAACTTGCTGCCAGTTCAACACCTTGCAGCGAGGACTTTGCAACATTTCGATAATTGCGGATAGCACCCCGGCCATCACATCCAGACACACAGAAGGTTTCGATTAAATCATCGGCATCGGTTCTGAATAGTGTAGAGGTGATATGCCAGCTTTTGGTACCGTAGCGAACAGACAGCTCGTAAGCTTTATTAGTTTCAGGTTGCAGATCCGGGTTACCTACGATGTAAAATAACCCGCCGGCAGCCGACGCTTCATACTCTGGCGAAAGCTGCTTCAGACTCGGGGCTTTGAAACCTTCTCCGTAACCACCTTTAACAACCCAACCGCCCTGAGACCAAACAAGATAAGCCCGCGGACTGGTTTCCCAGCCATAACTGTCATGGTGGTCAAAACGTCCGCCGAGCAAAAGGGACACGCTATCATCGATTGCCCAGTCATCCTGGATAAACAGCGATTTCTGAATTGACTGTCTTTCGCCACGGTCATTCACATCTTCGCTCTTCAGGTTTTGCTTCCACCACTGCACACCGGCTTGGACGTGATGATTAGCGATTTCTTTGGCTACTTTTCCGTCGACAATCTCTTCGCTAATGGTACTTGGTGCAGTAGCAGAAATACCCGCAGTTCGCGTATTTTCGCGGTCTATCTCTGTGCGATACAGCCTCATGGTGGATTCACCCCATGACCACGAGCCCTGATGTTGCAATGACAATTGCACTCGCTCAATATCGTCCATGTACGTGTAATAGGTACTGCGCGATACGGTATCACGCCAGCGGAACTCATCAACCAGCGCAACTGACGCATCTATGGTTTGATTATCATCAGGCATCCAGGACACGTTAGCCCGCACATTTTTACGCTTATTACCTTCAATGTCAGATAATCCAGGATCGTCAGCATTGGCCACATCACCCTGATATTGCTGAGAGGCTGCAACGCGCACAAACACTTTGTCATTTGCCAACGAACCGGCTGATGAGACGCCTAGTCGATAGTTGTTAGTATTTTCTTCGTCACTGCGTTGACTACCCATGGCGTCCAGAGTTGTGCGCCAACTCTGACTCACCTTCTTCGTAATAATGTTGATTACACCACCCAGCGCATCAGAACCGTATAGTGCAGAAATGGGGCCACGAACAACTTCAATACGCTCAATATCACTGGCAGGAATAGCGCTGAGTTCGTAATTGGAGTGCGCGATAAGATCGGCAGACCCACCAACGCGCTGCCCATCGATAAGCACAAGAGTTTGGTCGGCGTCCATTCCGCGAATCTCTATGCCTTTTCGGCCAAAACCAACGGCACTCATATTCACACCTGTTTCGCCTCGTAGCGCATCAGTGACATCCATCACAACCCTGCGCTCGATTTGTTCCTGGGTAATAACGCTGACACTTGCTGGCGCAACACTCAGTAGTTTTTCAGAAGAACTGGACGTAATGACGATTGATTCAATGTTGGATTCAGTTTCGGCGCTCAATGCACCAGACGTTGCCATAGCCACTGCCAGGCCTAATAAAGATTTATTTATTGTTTTCATAGGTACGTTATAACATAACAATTCAGAGTAATAATTTTACGTCGAAATGGAATGAAAGATGGAAATTACACCGACGCGTGCTTGCAAATATCCGTCGCCCTTAGCAACGAATTGTTATGTTATAACATTTTACTACTAAAGTTGTAAAACACCTTTTATAAATGCGAATGGTTATTATTAATTGATTATAGCTTAGATACCTGCGACAATTATTGATACTATATAACATATCAAAAGGTGCCAAATGAAACCCGGAATCCATCCAGATTATCAACAGGTCGTTTTTCACGATACGTCAGCAGATGCCTACTTCTTAGTAGGATCAACTATCAAAACTGAACGTACCATTGAATACGAAGGTAAGACTTATCCTTACGTATCACTTGATGTTTCAAGTGCTTCACATCCGGTTTATACCGGTCAACAACGCGCCACGAAGAGTGAAGGCCGTGTTGCACGATTCACCAGTCGATTCGGTAAGCTGGCAAATCGTAGCTGATTTATCCCCAAGCGCTCACCTGAGCGCTTTATCTTTCCTGAATATCTCCATCCGTCCTTTATCTTATTTCCATGCAGTTTAGCGACTTAGCACCATAGCGGGTCTGGACACCCTTCCCCATGAATGCAATGTTATAAAATCACAATAACAACAGGGAACATTCATGCTCACCAGAAGACAATTGCTAAAAGCAGCTACCACGATATCTGCAGGAAGCATCGCACAATCAACCTTCGCCGGGACCGGTCTAACTTCTCTTATCGATACTCCCGTCTTACCTGCGATATCAGAAGACCCTAGAGTTGTCGCTAAAGATGAAGCTTATTGGGCAGCGGTGTCTCAGTATTACAGAAAAGGAAAGCACACCATAAACCTGGAGCAAGGCTACTGGGGAAAAATGGCTACACCGGTCGAAGACCAATATATTCAATTAACGCGTAAAGTAAATGAAGATATGTCCTGGTATGCCAGAAAGGACTGGTATGATGATTTTAAGCAGGTAAAACAGGCTCTCGCTACGGCTTTAGGAGCGCAAGAGAATGAAGTCGCTTTGACACGCAATGCCACGGAATCCTTTGTTAACCTGATCACACAATACAAAGCCTTAAGAAAAGGCGATGCCATTTTGTGGGCAGATGCAGACTACCCCAGTTTTCAGCGCATGATGGCCTGGCTTGCTGACGAGCATGATGTGGAAGGCGTAAAACTTGATTTGCCCGCTTACGGAAGCAAGCAAGACTTTATAGACGCCTATGTATCAGCATTTGAAAAGCATCCTAATCTCAAGTTGATGCTACTGACACACACCAGTAATCAGCACGGATTAACACTCCCAGTGAAAGAAATTACAGAAATAGCAAAATCTAAGGGGATTGATGTTATTTGTGATTGCGCCCAATCCTGGGGACTGGTTGACTTTAAAATGGATGAATTAGGGGTAGATTGGGCAGTATTCAATTTGCACAAGTGGATTGGCTCACCTGTTGGTGTGGGTGCCCTATATATGAAAACAGGCACATTCGACAAAATTGCCCCCTTCCCAGGAGAGCCCAGCGGGAATGAATCCGTACAAAACCGTGTGCATATAGCCACATCTGATTTTGCATCCTTCCTGGCCGTTCCTGACGCGCTTAAATTTCATTTTGCAATTGGCGACAAGAACAAAGCTGAACGTTTACGCTATTTGCGCCAACGATGGGTGGATGTGGCACTCGAACTAGAACACATTGAAGTGCTGGGTGCTGCTGACAATAAATGTGCTTCGGGTATGGGAGGTTTCAGAATCAAAAATCAAACCTCACAAGCTAAGCTCACCGCATTGCAGCAAAAACTTGAAAATCAATTTGGGATATTCACTGTTGTTAGAAAAGACCTATCGAGCGGCTGCAATATTCGCATAACGCCACAAGTATTTTCTACGCCGGCTGAAATTGATGCGCTATCTTTTGCGCTAAAAACGATCAATCAACAATAAGCTAGCTGCTAATTTTCTAAGTTCGGAGAGAAAAAACCTCCGTTGAATGACAAACTTTTTATAATAAATCGCGGGATATCACAAAAAGATGACAAATTCGTTTTTGAATTTGTCTGAAAGCTCGGAAATTTTACGCGTATTTTTACAGTGAAAGGGGATTTTATTTGAAAAAACTTTCCGTGAACTCCCCTCAAAACCCCCGTTTCATGCGCATTATTTAGCCATTTGCGTGAATATCGATCGTGAAATGTTTGAAATATGCGCAAACGAAAAAAGTTGTCAAAAAAGGGGTTGACGATGTCAGATCAACTCAGCATAATACGCCGCACTTCCCGAGAGGAAGCCAACAAATGGATGGCTACGTAGCTCAGCTGGTTAGAGCACATCACTCATAATGATGGGGTCGCAGGTTCGAGTCCCGCCGTAGCCACCAATCTTCCCAAACCTATTCGTAGGTGTCAAATTTGGGTTAGATGCGGAAGTGGTGGAATTGGTAGACACGCTGGATTTAGGTTCCAGTGCTTCACGGCGTGAGAGTTCAAGTCTCTCCTTCCGCACCATTGTTGGGGTATAGCCAAGTTGGTAAGGCAGCGGGTTTTGATCCCGCCATTCGTAGGTTCGAGTCCTGCTACCCCAGCCATTCTTCTTTTTAGTTGAATAATACAAAATAGCTTATCGCTGTTGTCAGCTAAATACCTTATGGGGTATAGCCAAGTTGGTAAGGCAGCGGGTTTTGATCCCGCCATTCGTAGGTTCGAGTCCTGCTACCCCAGCCATAATTCCTTGAAAACGCCGGTCTTTGACCGGCGTTTTTGCTTTACAGTCTCTGCATTCCTCGGCAGACTACTCATCTCACTTTAATATTATAATAATCAACAGGATTCTCATCGTGATCAACGACGTTGTCTCCTTTATCAACAACATTCTCTGGGGTGAAGGCCAGGTTCTTATCTTTATGCTACTGGCGTGTGGTATTTGGTTCTCATTGCGGTTGCGCGCTGTGCAGCTCCGTCATTTTGGCCATATGTTTACCTTATTGAAAGGTAGTACTAACGCAACAAAAGAAGGAATTAGTTCTTTCCAAGCATTATGTACCAGTTTATCAGCTCGCGTCGGCACAGGTAATTTGGCCGGTGTTGCCGTTGCTATATCCCTTGGTGGTGCAGGCAGTATTTTCTGGATGTGGGTTATTGCCCTACTCGGCATGGCAACCGGTTTTGCTGAAAGCGTGTTGGGCCAACTTTATAAAGTTCGCGATGATCACGGTGAATTCCGTGGTGGTCCTGCTTATTATATTAAGCAAGGTCTGAATAAAACCTGGTTGGCTTGGATCTTCTCATTCTGTTTATTCCTCGGTTATGGCTTTATCTTTAGTGCGGTACAAGCCAACACCATTACCGACGCATTAAATAACGCCTACGAAATCCCTACTTCCTACTCTGGCTTATTCATTATCGCTCTTGCTGCACTTATTGTTGTAGGTGGTTTGCGCGGCATTGCTCGTTTCGCAGAATGGATTGTCCCTTTTATGGGGATTAGCTATGTTATCGCGGCATTGGGCATCACCTTTTACAACTTCGACCAAGTGCCAGGAATGATTTGGGAAATTATTCAATCAGCTTTTGGTTTACAGGAAGCCGGCGCTGGCGCACTGGGCGCGGCAATTAAAAACGGTATTCAACGAGGCTTGTATTCAAACGAAGCGGGATCGGGCAGTGTGCCTCACGCTGCAGCGAGTGCGGCGCCCAATCCTAACCATCCGGTTTCTCAAGGTTATGTGCAAATGTTGGGTGTGTTTCTCGACACCATGATTTTGTGTACCGCAACTGCATTTATTATTCTGTTGTCTGGCGTGAGCACAGGAACTGAAGGCATGGAAGGTATACGCCTCACTCAGGAAGCCATGAATGCACACATAGGTGTAGGCGGTGAAGACTTCGTTGCTGCTGCAATTTGCTTGTTTTCATTCACCTCAGTTGTCGCTAACTACGCTTATGGTGAGAGTAACTTGCACATGTTTAAACTCGACAATAAAGTCGGCCGTGGTGTCTTTACAGCGGGTTACCTGTTAATGATTTTCTGGGGCTCTCGAGCAGCGTTGCCTGAAGTATGGGCAGCTGCAGATATGGCATTGGGCCTAATGACAGTGATTAACATCATTGCCATCGTGTGGCTGACCCCGACTATTGTTGCGATATCAAAAGATTACTTTAAGAAGCACGACAATGGTGAAACCATCGAATACAAAACCGGTGACTGTAAAATTCAGGGTAAATCCGAAGACGGTATTTGGTAAGGGTTAACACTAGATACCATTTAAAAACAAAGGGGCATCTTGCCCCTTTGTTGTTTCTGCGTCATGGCTTCTTTGCCGCCTTACTCCCAAAAGTAGCGAATGACTTGCGCCAACACTAATAGCATGAGTAAAGGCCAAATCCAGCGGCGTAACTTTGCGACTTTTTCATCGCTAATACGAATATTAGACCGCTCGATAAGCGGGAGCACAATAAATAAGCTAGCAAATAATACCGCTAAAATAATCAATACCGTCATTATGCGAGTCCCAATGCGTATTTAAGAATGCGATTTTTAAGCACGCCGGCTCTCTGCGCCACTGCCAATAAGCTATTTCTGAGCAAACTTAACGGCGCATGGTCGTTACTGAACAATGCGTAAAACCCGTCCATCGCACTCATCATCAACAAGTTATCTTTCTTACGTATGGCCTCATAATCAGATTGCAACTGTGACGCTAAACCCGCGAGTTGGTGAGGTTCAAATTGGGCCGTTTCTGCCAACAAAGCCTTCACATCTTTAAAGCCCAGATTCACGCCCTGCCCCGCCAGTGGATTAATTGTATGAGCAGCATCACCAATCAAAATACTCCGCCCTTTTACATAATGACTGGCGTGACGCCGCGTCAAAGGAAACGCGGCAGCATTCAGTACTTTAAAATCGGCAGGCGTCGGCGCAGGAAACGCTGCTTTTATCTCGGCTTCTAGTTGAATAGGTGACAAGGTTTTAAGCTGTTTGATTTTATCGCTACTGTCATACCAAATTAATGATGCGTAGTTGTCGTGCATGGGCAGTAAGGCCCGAGGACCGGTTGGGTAAAACTGTTGCCACGTTACGCCGTCTACTGGTTCTGGGGTTTCAATAATAATGCCCATTGCTTGTTGGGCGTAGTCCCAGCCGGTTGTACCAATTCCAGCAGCTTGACGCACTTGAGAATTTGCACCGTCTGCACCAATTAACCATTTTGCTTCAATCGTCTTAGCGCTAGATAATGTAACAACAACGCCTGAGTCCTGCTCGTCAATACGTTTGACAGGGTCTTGGCAAAACCAAGTTAATTGCCCACTATGGGCCAACTCAGCCAAAGCGGTATGTAACCCTAACTGTACGAGTCGGTTTTCAACAAAATAACCGAGTTTGTCCAACCCCAAATCTTGGGCTGAAAAACGGGTTTCTGCTCTAGGGTTATCCCACACGGCAAGGGTGTGATATGGCCTAACGCGCATTGCCTCAATGGCTTGCCACGCGCCTAGTGCTTCAAGTAATTCAACAGAAGCAATAGAAATTGCCGACATTCTAAGATCGGGCGGTTGTGAAGGCGAATAGGCTTGCGGCATAGCAGGTTCAATTAATGCGACTTTGTAGCCTTGTTGCAACAACCCCAGAGCGGTTGCCGCGCCGACCATACCCGCACCATTGATGCAGAAATCAAACATGAAAACTCCTTATCGATGTCATGCCTTTTGTATTATGCCTAAGTCACCACGTCTCGACTATCGAAACACCAAATAATCGGCGCGTTAGGCGATACATCAAACAATAGGTATCAGTTGCGTTACAAAGATAATACAGAGAATCGGCGAGTTGCGGATTGATTCGCCTCAAACACTGGTGATTACGGGTGATTACGGGTAAAATGCGCGGCTATTTTGAACACGATACCCAGATGTTGGCTGCTATACTACTAGTTTCAACATCTTCACTAAGTAACACTGGATTTTTTCACGTATGACTAAAAAGCTGTACATCAAAACTTGGGGCTGTCAAATGAACGAGTACGACTCGGAGAAAATGGCCGACCTACTCGATGCCACCCACGGTTATACTCTGGCAGAAGAAGCAGAAGAGGCAGATGTCATTCTGTTGAACACTTGCTCAATTCGTGAAAAAGCACAGGAGAAGGTGTTCCACCAACTGGGTCGCTGGAAAAACCTCAAGCAAACTAACCCAGAATTAATTATTGGTGTAGGTGGCTGTGTGGCGTCTCAAGAAGGCGATCACATTCGTCAACGCGCCCCCTATGTCGACTTGATTTTCGGCCCACAAACTCTGCATCGCTTGCCAGAAATGATTAACCAAATTAAAGGCGGCGAGAAGTCAGTGGTTGATGTTAGCTTCCCTGAAATTGAAAAATTCGACCGCATGCCTGAGCCAAGAGCAGAAGGCCCTACGGCGTTTGTTTCTATTATGGAAGGTTGCTCTAAATACTGTACTTTCTGCGTAGTACCCTACACTCGTGGTGAAGAAGTCAGCCGCCCTGTAGACGACGTTTTGTTAGAAATTGCCCAGTTGGCAGAACAAGGGGTACGTGAGGTCAATTTGTTGGGTCAAAACGTCAATGCATATCGCGGTGATCATCACGACGGCACTATTTGTCGCTTTGCCGAGTTACTGGAGTTAGTCGCAGCGATAGACGGCATCGACCGTATTCGTTACACCACGTCACACCCAGTGGAATTTACAGACGATATTATCGCGGCTTACGAACACATTCCTGAGTTGGTCGACCACCTGCACTTACCTGTTCAAAGCGGCTCTGACCGCATTCTGAATATGATGAAGCGTGGTCACACAGCCATTGAGTACAAATCTAAAATTCGTCGCTTGAAGAAGATCCGTCCAAATATTTGTATGTCGTCTGACTTTATCATTGGTTACCCTGGTGAAACCGACGCTGATTTTGAAGCAACCATGAATTTGATCAGTGCAATTAACTACGACATCAGCTTTAGCTTTATTTACAGTGCTCGCCCGGGCACACCTGCAGCTGACGCCGTTGATGATGTGTCAGACGACACTAAAAAGCAGCGCTTGTATCTTCTTCAGCAACGCATTAATCAACAGGCCTTAGACATTGCTCGTAAAATGCTAGGTACTGAACAGCGCATTCTGGTAGAAGGTCCATCGAAGAAAAATCCGATGGAGTTACAAGGCCGTACTGAAAACAACAGGGTTGTAAACTTTGAGGGTAGCCCCGATATGATAGGTGAGTTCGTTGACGTTACTATTACTGACGTTTTCGCTAACTCATTACGCGGTGACGTGGTTCGTCGAGAAAAAGACATGGGCCTACGCGTTGCCGTTTCACCACAAAGTATTTTAGCGCGTCAGCACATTGATAAACCTGACACACTCGGCGTAGGCCAATTTGTGCCGAGCACACAAGCTTAAGAGGATAGAAGTAATTTGAGTAAACTGGTTAGTAACGAAATAGTACTGGAGCCCGAAGACAACAAACGTTTATCGAGTTTGTGCGGGCCTTTCGACGATAACATCAAGCAAATTGAGCGTCGACTTGGGGTAGAAATTACCTACCGCAATAACTTTTTCAAAGTACTTGGCGAGCCACAACAGGCGAGCGGTGCGGTCGAGTTACTCAAATTACTCTATATCGAAACTCAACCTATTAAAGGTTTGATCCCCGACCTAGGTGCAGAGCAGGTGCACCTAGCGATTCAAGAAGCCAACTGTTTAGAGCGTGACGAAACGCCAAATGTGTACGGCAAAGAAATACAGATCAAAACCAAGCGTGGTGTCATTAAGCCTCGTAACCCGAATCAAGCGCAATACGTTGCCAATATTGTTAATCACGATATTTGTTTCGGTATTGGCCCAGCGGGAACCGGGAAAACCTATCTGGCTGTTGCTGCCGCTGTTGATGCGTTAGAACGCCAAGAAGTACGCCGTATCTTGCTCACCCGCCCTGCGGTTGAAGCAGGCGAAAAACTGGGTTTCTTACCCGGTGATTTGGCACAAAAAGTCGACCCATACCTTCGCCCTCTTTACGATGCGTTATTTGAAATGATGGGCTTCGAAAAGGTCGAAAAGCTGATGGAGCGCAACGTGATTGAAGTTGCTCCCCTCGCCTATATGCGTGGTCGTACTTTAAACGATGCCTTTATCATTCTGGATGAAAGCCAAAACACCACCACAGAACAAATGAAAATGTTCTTAACGCGTATTGGTTTTAATTCCAAAGCCGTGATCACTGGTGATATTACCCAGGTCGACCTACCTCGTGGTGTTCGCTCTGGTTTACGCCATGCCATTGATGTGCTTCAGCCGGTTAATGATATCTCGTTTAACTTTTTTGCCGCCGCTGACGTTGTGCGTCACCCAGTGGTTGCGCGCATTGTACAGGCATACGAAGAGCACGATCGCGAACAAGAACAGATTCGCGCAGCCAAAAAAGCAGAAGCGTTACAGCGAGAACAAGATGCGAAAGGCGGTGAGTCAAACTCGTGACAGCCTTCATCGACTACCAACTCGCAATAGAGCCAGCATCAGACGATGCTGGTAACCTGCCTCAAGAATCAGAATTCACACTATGGGCCAATGCCGTACTCGCAAGGCTGGAACTTGAGGAAAAAGAAATTACCATCCGCTTGGTCGACAACGACGAATCACAAGCGCTCAATAGTCAGTATCGTCACAAAGACAAGCCGACTAATGTGTTATCTTTCCCATTTGAATGCCCGCCTGGCATTGAGTTGCCTCTGTTAGGTGATTTAGTGATCTGTGCGCCAGTGATCGCACAAGAAGCCAGCGAGCAACACAAATCCTTACATAATCATTATGCCCATATGACAGTGCACGGAATCCTGCATTTGCTGGGCTATGACCACATTGAAGATGATGAAGCTGAGATAATGGAAGCCCTTGAAATTGAGATTTTATCGCAATTAGGCATTGACGACCCTTATCAAGAGCTTTAACTTTTGTATTCTTAATAACGAAAAAGTTGAATTATGAGCGACGACAATCCCCACTCTACCAACGGCTCTGGCGGTAAAAGTTGGTTAGACAAGCTAAAGCTGTCTTTTTCCGGAGAGCCGAAAAGTAAAGAAGAATTGGTTGAGGTTATTACCGAAGCGGAATTACGTGAAGTGATCGACCCCCAAACCCGCGAAATGATCGAAGGCGTCATTGGCGTTAACGAAATGCGGGTACGCGACATTATGATCCCTCGCACCCAAATGACCACCATCGATATCAACCAATCAGTGGAAGAGTTTCTCCCTGTTATGCTGGAAAGCGCCCACTCCCGCTTCCCAGTGATTAGCGAAGACAAAGACCATATTGAAGGTATTTTGCTCGCTAAAGATCTCCTATCTTACGCTTTTATCCCCGGTAAAACCTTTCAGCTCAGCGACGTATTGCGCCCTGCGGTTATCGTGCCGGAAAGTAAACGCGTTGATGTATTGCTCAAGGAATTCCGTCAACAACGTTACCACATGGCGATAGTGGTGGATGAATACGGCGGCGTATCTGGGTTAGTTACCATTGAGGATATCCTCGAACTTATCGTTGGTGAGATCGAAGATGAATTCGACACCGAAGAAGATGGCACCGATGACATTCGCCCGCTAAATAAATACACCTACTCGGTCAAAGCCTTAACCGCTGTAGATGAATTTAACCGTTTTTTCGAAACCAAATTCAGCGAAGAAGAAGCCGATACCATTGGTGGTATTATCTTGAAGGCCTTTGGCCATATGCCCACCACTAATGACGAAATTGTGATTGATGACATTCACTTTAAAATCACAAACTCAGATAAACGCCGACTGGTTCAACTTAAGGTAACCGTCCCCGCTCTGGAATAATCATTCGCAATGATCTTATTCAGTTTGATTGCACTGCTAGCCGGCAGTGCAATGACTTTCGCTTATTCTCCGTTTAACATTTGGCCGGTCGCGTTACTGGGCCTAATAGTAGCAATACGCCAATTACTTCGTTTTCGGCATCGTGCATTTTTAACCGGCTGGCTCTTTGGCCTCGGCTGGTTTGGTGCCGGTATCAGTTGGGTCCACGTGAGTATCTCTCAGTTTGGTGGGTTACCCCTTATCGCCTCTATTGGTTTAATGGCACTGCTTTGCAGCTACTTAGCGCTATACCCAGCGCTGGCTTTTTATCTCACTTCACGCTTTATTAAGCCCACCTTATGGCCATTAGCTCTGCCCTTTTTCTGGGTGTTAAGTGAATGGTTGCGCAGTTGGTTCTTAACCGGTTTCCCCTGGTTATCAGTGGGCTATAGCCAACTGTTTAGCCCTTTGTCTGGCTGGATACCGATTATTGGTGAAACCGGTGTCTCAGCGCTTTTAGTCATGCTAGCAACCTCGGTAGTCATCGGCATTCAGCAACGCAAATACATTCCTGCCGCACTTGTGGTTGTAGTTACCCATGTCGCAGGTTTGGTATTAAATCAAGTTGAGTGGGTTACCCCTTCACAATCACATCGCATTGCCATGGTACAAGGTAACATTGCTCAGTCGTTGCGTTGGGTGCCGGAGCAAGACCGCCCCACCATGGAAGCCTACGCCAATATGACAGACTGGGTATGGGACAACGACCTGATCATTTGGCCTGAGGCTGCAGTACCCCGTATTGAAATGCTGGCACAAGATTACCTTGTCGAAATGGACAACCGCGCCGCCGAGCACAACACTGCAATCGTCACTGGCATTGTCAATTACAGTTATGAGTCAGGTAACGCGTGGAATAATCTCATCGTTCTGGGCAAAAAATCGGAACGGGACCCTCAAGGCAACTATCGTTATTTCAATGCTAACCGCTACGCCAAGCATCACTTGTTGCCTGTTGGGGAGTTTGTGCCGTTTGAAGACTGGTTACGCCCACTTGCGCCTCTGTTTGATTTGCCCATGTCGTCCTTTAGTCGTGGTGACTTTCAACAAACCAATATTGAAGCAAACGGCATTCACCTAGCGCCAGCTATTTGTTTTGAAATCGCCTTCCCTCGACAAGTGATGGCAAATATCAATGCAGATACCGATATGATTGTTACAGTGAGTAACGACGCGTGGTTCGGCCATTCCCATGGCCCCAATCAGCATTTGGAAATTGCCCAAATGCGGGCCAAAGAGTTTGGTATTCCCGTAATCAGAGCCACGAATAATGGCATCACGGCCTTTATTGACCATCGCGGTGATATTACAGCCTCCCTTCCTCAATTCGAAGCGGGAACAATAAGCGCAACCGTGACCTCTACACAGGGCTCCACCCCCTATCGTACTTTTGGCGATCTGTTTGTGTGGATGTTAAGCCTTATTGGCCTAGTTATAGCCCTCGTGTTGCAGCGACGTAAATAGACTGTAATCAATATCAATATAAAGACGCGATAATCGTAATCCATCGCGTCTTTACCTTATCTAGACTTCCCTCCAGCGCCTATACTGGTTAAGTTACTGCCCGATGATGCCATATCCATTGGATGGGTTATCACACTCAGGGGAAGACGGCGTGCCTAAGCGCCGTACAATAAAACAATAAATATCAGGTGTTAGAATGAAAAAATTAGCCACGATGGCATTAATGCTAAGTGCCATGTCGAGCGCAATGGCTGAAACCATTGTGATTACCGCTGATCGCATGGTCGACGTAGAAAACAGCCGCGTGATTAATAACGCAGCGGTTGTGATTGAAGACGACAAAATTGTATCTGCAGGTAAAGCGACAAAAATGCGTCACGGTGACGATGTACAAGTGATAGCGCTGGGTGATTACACTTTGATGCCGGGTTTAATGGACATGCATGTTCACTTAGTCGGAGGGGATGCTCATGGTTATCGCTCTTTGGCTGAGTCTGTACCCTTACAAACTATTTATGGGGTACGCAACGCAGAAAAAACGCTTTTAGCGGGCTTTACCACGGTACGTAACGTCGGTGCGCCCGGCTTTGCCGATGTTGCGCTACGCGACGCCATTAATGCAGGTGTTGTACCTGGACCAAGAATGTATGTATCAGGCCCTTCTCTCGGCGTTACCGGCGGGCATTGTGACAACAATTTGTTGCCCTACGAATACCACCAAAAATCAGAAGGTGTGGCAGATGGCCCTTGGGAAATTCGTAAAACCGTACGTAGAAACATCAAATACGGCGCCGATGTGATCAAGTATTGCTCAACTGGTGGCGTATTGTCTAAAGGCACCAAAGTGGGTGCGCAACAGTACTCTTATGAAGAAATGAAAGCCTTGGTCGATGAAGCCCACTTACGAGGCTTAACCGTTGCCACTCATGCTCACGGCACCAGTGGTATCAAAGATGCCATCAGAGCCGGCGCGGACTCTATTGAACACGTGAGTTTATTGGATGATGAAGGCATCAAAATGGCAGTAGAAAACGGCACTTATTTTTCAATGGATATTTACGTTACTGAATATATCCTGTCTGAAGGTAAAGCGGCGGGCATTTTGGAAGAGAGCTTAAACAAAGAACGCATTGTGGGTAAAACCCAGCGAGACTCATTCAATCGCGCGGTGAAAGCAGGCGTAAAAATGGTGTTTGGTTCTGACGCTGGAGTTTATCCTCACGGTGACAACCCAAAACAATTTGCCCGTATGGTGAAGTTTGGTATGACACCGATGCAAGCCATTCAAGCCGCCACGATCAATGCCGCAACCCTGCTGAAAAAACAAACTATTATCGGCAGTATTGCAGCTGAGAAGTTCGCCGATATCGTAGGCGTACCGGGCAACCCAATGGAAGATATGGCGCTAATGGAAAAAGTGGGCTTTGTGATGAAAGAAGGTGTGATCTACAAAACGCCGCAGTAATCTTTTTCGACTTTCCTTACCTTAGCAAAAGGCCTGTTAAACAGGCCTTTTTAGTACCGAAATACTTTCTTTATTCGACAGGGCGCGGCTGATATTCCGGCACCTGTTGCAATACTTTTGGGTCGTACTCAGGCTTTTTAAACAGCAAAGGGTAATAAAACTCTCGCAGTTTTTCATGGTATGCACGCACGTCGCTCTCATAGGCTCTCGCCGCTGTAGCGTCGGTATGTGCCATTGCCGTTATCGTTCGCGCCACTAAAGTCGCGGGAGAAAGTAACGCCACATAGCCAGCCGCGCGATACTTTTCTTGTGCCACTTGTCGATAAGCTTGAGAAATCGGCTCGGCAGTTTGATCGCCCACTTGTTGAAACGCGTAGTACCACTTCCAATCAAACAAGCTCGGCATATCGGTGTACTCTGCCCATTCTGGATAACGGGCGACAAAAGCGTCCATAGTCGCACTCACAGGCTTATCCCAACCGTCGTTAACCGCTTCCCGCTGAGTCATGACAATTTCGCCCCCTAACGGGCCGGTGTACATAGAATCTAACACGCGGTCACCCAATGCAGGCACCAAGTAGGTCGTTGTTAACCAAATACCCAGTAAGTATGCCGCGATGCGCGGTGCCGATGCGTTAGCTCTTGCAAACCAATACACCACCAGCGTCCAAAAACCGGTGTACAACGCAGTAATCGCGATCATCGCAAGTACGCTACTCACACTCACCTGTTGCACCAATGCACCAATAACAAACGGCACCAACAGCACTAAATTCACCGCGCAGTACACCACCAATGCCCGCAACCGCCATACGCTTTCTCCGGCGGTCACACATAGTAGGTCGTAGCGCCCTGCTGTACGTTCAAACGCGCGCATGTCGTGCAACAACATAATCAGTAACAAAGGCGAGAGTACTGCCAACACAAATACATAATCGATTTGTCCCGCATAAGCCAACTCAGGATTAGGCGTGTCAGACTCGTAAATTTGCCCCTCTAGTGCCAACATTCTGATGCGGTGTTTCCACGGGTAGTTGTCTCGCTCTCCAAGCGCGGCAAAAGCCAAAGGCGATGGCGGAGAATACGTTAAATGAAAACTGTAATATGCCGCTCCACCATAATCACTTTGATGGGCAATCGCTGATTGACGATCAATGGCATCAGCCGCCAACATGTCAGATATCACCGTATTTTGTTGTTTTACTTCTTGCATACCGGTTACCACAGCAAAGGCAGTGAGCAAAAAGGTGATCATCAGTAACGCAAGTACTGACTTTTTCTTACTAATAAAGCGAATTTCACGCGTTACATTTTGCCAGCTCATGCGCGCCTCCTTACAACCACAAACAATACCAAGGCAATCAAAAGTAAAAACACAAGCTGTGTAAGCGCTTGTAGGCTATGCGCAATGCGCGTTTGAGCTTTGTCTGGGCTAAACGCAAACGACTGTAATACTTGCCAGCTAGACGCATCCACTTTGGCTTTCGCGTGTGTGTCTTCGTCTTTGTATTTATTACTGTCATCGTGATAAGACACGTCTTCTGCATGCATTTTATTGAGCGACTGCACAAAGTCGTAGCGCACCGCTTCGGCTTCGCGCAAAAACCTGTGGTGGTTTTCCAAATCACTGCCTGCAAGTTTGCTCGATGCGGTTTGAATAGCAATTGCCGGCGATAACCAACCAAACCAACGGGAAATGCTGGCCTGAGTAATTTCATCCTGACGGCTTTGCTCAGCAAAATCGTTCAAGATATCTGTGTGTTTAGCTTCTGCGGCTTGCGCAACAACGCCTTTAAAGTTAACCGGCAAGTCTTCAATATTGTCGACCTTATATTTGGCAAGTAATTGCTGTTTAAGTTGGTTAAAGGCTGGATCATTGGCATTATGCGCATCGCCCTCTTCTCGCAATGCTTTAAGAATTGCAAATTCGGTTTCGAGTTTACCCGGCGACGGCGCTAACACGGTTGCTGTGCTACTTGCGATTTTAGGCAGCAGCAAACACAACACTACCCACAACACCAATAACCAACTCAAGCTATTGGCATTAGACGGAGAAACCAAAGACACAAATAAGGTGAACAACACCCAAATACTCAGATAAATCGCATAACCGCATACAAACAACAAAGATACGCTTAGTGCTTCACCCTGAAATACGGTGAGCAAGCTGCTCACCAACAAGGGCAGTAACAGTAATCCTGCCACAGACAACAAAGCCAAACCTTTGCCCAACAAGAGCGTAGTGACTGAAGTTCCTTGCACTTGTAAATAGGTAAAGGTACCGCCTTCTTTCTCTCTGCTTACTGACGCAAAACCAATGAGCACAATTACCAAGGGCACAAGGATTTGCATAATAAAAGCAGGTGACAACATGCCCAACCAATTCAGGCCGCTGCCTCTTTGCATGGGCGAAAACGTGGCGCTGTTTTGGCGATGGCCTTCAAGAAAAATTGCCGTGCCGGTATAAGCATCTACGCCAGGGTCTATACTCGCTAAAGGCGTGGGAGTACGAAACACATAGTGGCCATAATGCACCATGCGATGCGGGTGACGGTCGGGCTGTTCTGCAAACGCGGCTTCAGCTGCCGATTGCAAAGCTTGCCGTGCTTCTGCAGCACGCGTAATTGACAAGTGGGTAGCAATAACAGCAGTCACAGCAAGCACAAACGCAATGGCTAGCACACTAATAGCCAGTTTTGAACGTCGCCAATAGCGCCATTCGTCATAAGCAATTAATCGAATATTCCCCATTACGACGAGGCCTTATGTGCAAAAGCGTCGTGCACCACTTGGGTTTCAATTGCCCCAGCGGTGGTCGATGCAAAATTCCCCACTATCTCACCGTGACGAAGTAAACTAATTTTGTTCGCTACCTGACACGCGCCATATACATCGTGAGTAACCATTAAAATAGTCGCGCCTTGTTGTGCCAATTCACTGACCAAGGCGTTAAATTCGTCAATCGCAACAGGGTCTAGGCCCGATGTTGGCTCATCGAGTAACAAAATAGACGTTTGTCTTAACATGGCGAGTGCAATAGCCGTTTTCTGACGCATGCCTTTAGAAAACCGCCCTAATTCCGTATGCCACGCTGCCGACTGTAACGACACCCGCTCCAAGGCGGCATGAATAGCCTCATCGGTGTGATTTGCGTTAGCTAGCGACAAGAAATAGCGGATGTTTTCAACGGCAGACAAATGACCATATAACATGACCGACTCAGGTAAGTAAGCCACAGCCTCGCGGACAAGTTGCGGGTTGGCATGCACGCTTTTACCCAACAATTTAGCTGAACCAGACTGCGGTGACATTAAACCTAAAAAGGTTTTCAAGGTGGTCGATTTCCCCGCACCGTTGCCACCCAATAAAGCGAAGATTTCGCCTTTATCTGCACTAAACGAGACCTGTTTTAGAATGTCCTTTGCATTAGCGCTGACACACAGGTTTTCGGCACTAATCACAGGGGTTCCCATACTCATTAATCTTACCTTTGCGATGTTGTAATAGTTGTGAAAATGAAGAAAGGCGACAATGTCGCCTTAGATTAAGCGTTAGAGTTTTGAATGCAGCGCATTGCGATACGCATCGAACGCAGGCAACAACGAGGTCACCATGGTTGCGACTAATACCCCGGTCACAACCCCCAACGTATGCCAATTCAGTAAGTTGGCTGACAAAAACAAACCGTAATGAGAAGCTAACCAAGGTTTAGCTAAGCCTATTCCTGCCGATACCAGCCCCATTGACGCCAAACAAGATACCAACGCTATCAGCAAGGCTTCAGTGAGTATCAACAAAAACACCGTGCCCGCGCCTGCGCCTAATATGCGAAGTACGGCAATCTCTTTCTCTCGTTGTTGCATAGACGCGAGCAACATGGTCGACAAACCAAATAACGACGCGACCAAAATTAAACCGCTGATCACTCTGAGTAGGTTTTCTACACTACCCATCATCTGCCAGAGTTCGGCCATTGCGACGCCGGGTAAGATGGCCATTAGTCTGTCGTCAGGGTAATTGTTTAATTCACGTTGTAAGGCAAACGTTGCGAACTTAGACTTCAAGCCCACCATCACAGCGGTCACCGCATCGGGCTGAATGTAAGGGTTAGCAAGATTATCTGGCTCGGCGAGTACAGTGGCAAGTTGTTGAGGAGGGAGATGCATGGCTTCTATGCCTGCTAACGACACGTGTACCGTTTTATCAACCGGTGTTCCTGTCGGCGCCAATATGCCCACAATAGTAAAAGGAGATTTATCGTGTTTGGTAAAGCTTACTTCGCCAATACCATGGGCAATCACCACCTGATCGCCCACTTTGTAATGTAACTTCTTCGCCACATCAGCCCCTATCACAGCGCCAAATATGCCAGAAAATGCATGTCCATCGGCAAACGCTAACGCTTGCTTGTCACCATAGCGAAAATGAGAGAAGTAATCGGTAGACGTACCTAAAACACGAAACCCTTTGTGAGAATCGCCCAACGCAATGGGAATAACCCAATCAACCTGGCTGTGCTCTTGCAACATCTGAACACTGGCGTAATCGATGTTATTCGTCGCACTGCCCATTCTAAATACAGAGTACAGCAACAAGTTAAGTTGCCCTGTTGGCGCACCAACAATTAAGTCGACACCGGAAATCGTGCGATTAAAACTGTCTTGCGCCTGCATACGAATATGTTCCACCGTCAGTAAAACACTAATACTGATCAATAATGACGCAAAGGTGAGTACCACAGATTTGGTGCGGCTTTTAATACTGCTCACAGCAAATGACATTAACATGCTGACGCCTCCCCCTTCAGACAGATATCATTCAGGGCTTGCTGGGTAGAAAAATAACTCGCCAGTGCTGGGTCGTGACTCACAAACAACAAGGTAGAGTTTGCAGATTCGCATAGCGTGAGTAGTACTTGCATAAAGGCGTCTCGTGCATCTGCGTCTAACGCTGAAGTAGGCTCATCCACCAGCAAAATTTCTGGACGATTGATCAGCGCGCGGGCAATGGCAACGCGTTGTTGCTGCCCTACACTTAACGTAGACGCCTGTTGGCCCAATATATTTGCAGGTAAATTAAGTTCAGTGATCAGTTGCTTGGCTGTAGCTGCTATATCTTGCTTGTTGCCTGCGAAAAAAGCGGCCAACTCAATATTTTGTAAAACAGTGAGATGAGGAATTAAATTGAACTGTTGAAACACAACACCAATATGTTGCGCTCTGAACCTATCGCGTTTTTTCGCCGACATCGACGAAAAATCCTGCCCTAACAATGAGATAGAGCCAGACTCTGGCAGCAGAACTCCAGCTAACAAATTTAACAGGGTCGTTTTACCTGATCCTGAAGGCCCATGTAAAAAAACACGCTCACCTTGGCTAACTTGCCAATGGTTTATATGTGTTACTTGACGACTATTGGCGTACCGCTGCACCACATTGTTTACTGTAATCGCAGCAGCGTCTATCGTTTGTTCTTGTTGTTTCATCACACTCATGGGTACTGCCTATTCACCTCACTATTGATATGTTATAACATTTTCACCTTATTCAACAATGCCGTGAAGAAGAAAAAGATGAAGACTAGGTTCGATAAGGCCAATGCCCAAAAAATCGGTAGACTATTACTTTTAGCAAGCTCCTTAATCGCCGTTGCGGTTTTTCCCGTTAGCGCTAACACCGCTTACAAAGAAATAGAATGGACTGAACTAATGCCAGCCGAGGACTTAGCTGCCTTGCTGAATCCCCCATCCTATTTAGACAGCGTTCAAGACGGTTCGCAACAAGACTCTGTAGATGCATTTAGCAACCAAGAGTTTCAGGACGACCGTGCAAGAGCATTTCAAGACGCGCTCACCTCGCTGAATGTCGTAGCAGATTTTGATGGTAAAGGGATTAAAATTCCGGGTTACATTGTGCCATTACAACAAAACGCCGATAAAGAAGTGACCGAGTTTTTTATTGTGCCTTACTTTGGCGCCTGTTTGCATATGCCGCCACCGCCCCCCAACCAAATTATTTATGCCAAATACCCAGACGGTATTGAACTGGAAAGTTTATACACTGCGTTTTGGTTCACCGGTACGGTAAAAATTCAAACCATCGATAACGCCCTAGGTACATCGGCCTACAGCATGACTCTTGATACCATTGACACCTACGAGGAATAACCATGAATAAGCACAGTATTACTCTCATGGCATTGAGCACTCTTGCATTCTCAGAGCTTGCGCTAAGCTGCGAATATCACATGGGTGGGTTTGGTATGGGAGGATTCGCACAAAATCACCCGCTTATGCAGCGGCACATGCAACAACCCATTATGAGTACGCTCAGCGTTAAACACGAACGGGTAGTGAATGTTGCAGCTCAGCAAGACGTGTCGCTGCCGATCAGTTATCTAGCCCCACCCGCTTACCAAGATATCATCGTGCAAATCACGGGCAGTGACGGGATTGAATTTTCTCAACCGCCCACAATGACAATGGACAAAATTAGCGGCACTTACACACTCAACTATCGCGTAGCACAACCGGGGAAGTACCAGATTATCCTCACGGTCAATGCTCTGCGTGGTGAAGTGCCTATTGCCCTAGAGCAACGCGTTAATGTTACCGCGGTGTAGATTACTCTGCTTTTTACGCCGCTGAAGCATTCTGTGCCATTGCTAACTCAGACAGATAGCAATGGCATGGGTTCATTACCCTAAATGCTTCCAAGGGCCTTTAATTGCCAGTGTTTTAGCCGGCGAATACAAGTTGACAAACAATGTACTGCCGTCAGGTGAAAAACAAGCCCCAGCCGGTTCTGTTTGTATATTAACACGCGCCAAATCGAAGGTTTTCCCTTCTGGGGTAACGCCTTTCAAATGATTATCAACAATTGTTGTATATTGATCTTCGCATACAATCAAATGCCCATCAGGTGCTACGGTGAGATTGTCACCATAATTAAACGACGCTTTACTCTGACTTTCGATGAACAGTGATAGCGTACCCGGCGCAAGTGCTTCATCGTCTAACCCTTCCTTTTCCGAAGGCGTATAACGCATTATCTGACCAAGTTTCTTTTTACCACCACTGGTACAACAAAAATACAAGGCATCATCAGCCCAGTGAATCCCCTCACCTCGGGCAAACAACGCTGCCCCACTTTGATAACCACGTATACGCAAGTCATCATCGGGGCTTTCCACATGAGTTAAATTCACCCAAGTTGTGCGAACACTTTCACCTACACTAATTTGGCGAGACTCCCAATTTCGGGTATCTAGCTGGGGTTGCCCCACAACCGCGAGTGCTTGTAATTGCCCGCCTCCCGCCAAATTGCCTTTTACATTTGGAATATAGCGGTACAACAAGCTATCGTTCCTGTCTTCCGTCATATACACAATACCCGTGCGCGGGTCGACACAGGCCGCTTCATGATTAAACCGGCCCATTGCCTTAATTGGCTGCGGCGGCACCAACGTTTGAGATGTAGCGGGCACCTCAAACACATAGCCATGCTCGCGTTTATTCTTGTCGGTAGGCGTTAACACCGATTCTTCGCACGTTAACCATGAATTCCACGGTGTAATGCCACCAGAGCAATTGCGCACGGTACCAATAAGTGACATAAATTCGCGCTCAACTTGCTCTGTTTTCACGTTGTAAATAATCGTGCTTGTACCACCCGGTAACGCAATACCATTTTCATCGGTGTCGTATGCCCATGGCGAGGTATTGGCAATGGCTTGCTTGTCGTCTTTAAACGCTACACCCGCTCCTGAAGAGTTTTCGTGATTGCGGATCAAGGCCACGCGATCGTTATCTATTGGTAAACACCCCATGCCATCAGCACAATCTGGCACGGGTAAACCGTCGGCCATAATACGATCACGTTCAGAAATAACGTGATAGCTAAAGCCGTGAGGTAAATCGAGTAACCCATTAGGGTCGTCGACCAACTTGCCATACCCGACACTCTGACTCGCTAACGAGCTGTTCGATGCGGCGTATAAATGACGCGACAAGCCTGCTAACGCCATAGCAACTGCGCCTTGATTAAAGCGTCTTCTAGAAATCATGCCTGTTCCTTTTTTATTGTTCATTTGTTGTCGCCCATCGCAACATCAGGTGTCATCAAGACAGTGCAACAACTCAGGGGTATTACATCATTTTTTTATGACGTTTTTGTCTCAACACCTTGGTTAATTTATTGAGAAACCGTCACAGAAACAGCGCAATGGTCACTTAACATTGCCGCTTCGCTCATGTCTTCAAAATTGTGCACGGCCGTGCGTATTGCCCACTTTTCCGATACCTTGCCGCCAATGAAAATGTGGTCAATCGGTTTGGGATAACGAGGATGACACCCCACCATATCTTCTGTGACTAACCTAAGTGACGACGCACTTCCCACCGACTGCAAAATTTCTTTTTTCAACGCATTGTCCTTCTCGCCGAGTTGGTGATTAAAATCACCCATGATCAAATAAGGCGTATCTGATTTTTCGTGAGCGCTTATCCAATCGATCAACACAGGGCTTTGGGCCTCTAGTGTATTGCAGGCCTTACTCTCTTTGTCGTGGTAATTACTGACAAAACAGCCGCTTTTCATATGAACAGTGAGTACATCGACAGGCCCCATTGGCGTACTAATACGCGCTTCAACACCATATCGTAAGCCTGGGTTACCCACGCTCAACGCAGAAAACTGCGAGGCGCTTTCAATGGGCAGCGTTTTTCTGCTCACAATCGCCACTTTTTGCTGAGTTGAGGTAAACCCCGAGCCGCGGCATTCATACACATCAGAGTCTGGCCGAGCCGAAAAGACAATCTGCCACGAATCTTCGGGGAACAGTTGGCGCAAGGCCTGTTCTGACGCCACTTCCTCTACCCCGTAAACATCAGCATCAACCTTGGCAATGTAAGCTTTCATTGCCGTTAATTCAGCTTCACTGCGCGGGCGGCAACCCGCGTTTAGTGGATACGTAAAATGCTCCATATTCCACGTTGCCACCTTAATAGGCGCAACTCTCTCTGCCGCCTTGGTGGACGCTTGTGGACTACTGCAAGCTTGAAGGGATAATGCGGCGGCAACGCCGATGAAAAGCAGAGACTTTGTTGTCATTGTTTCGCTCTTTTGAATAGTGTGTGGTTATTGCTTTTGCTGATAATGACCTAATGCCGCATCAGAGAAATCCACCACCACAGCGTTGTGAGCATGGAGACTTTCCTGATGTTCGACCTTAAACCAGTAGCCAGCGAATGCCGAATGTTGTGTGATGGCTTGCTTAATACGCTTCGCGGCATCTTCACAAAACATCAAATTTTGTGCATTTAATTTAGCAAATTCTTGTTCATCGCTGCGCTTAACGGCCGTTTGAACTGGTGTACTCAACGCATTCTCAAAGTAATGTATCAATTCGACCAAGTTAACCTTGGCATGCTGCTGTAATTTCAACGTGAGATACGCATAGGAGCGCTGGCTATGAGGTGTCGCCACGCTGGCCTCTTTGGCGCTTAACCATGTTGCCACTGCATCCAAATTGAGTTGCTCCGCGTTGTCGAACTGCTCACGAAAAGCGGCCGCTAATGCCTGACGAGACAACGATGCAGAACAAGGGCAAGTACTCGAATACGGCAGTGTTAACGACAAAATAAAATGCGTTTGGTCGTAAGCCATTTCACATCCAAGGGCAACCGGATAAGTCTGAAACCCCAACTGCCCGCTAAGCAATGCAGATTTGGCCATTAACAGGTCAAAACGCAAGTTTAACTTAGCACCAAAGCTCAACCCTTTCTGCGATTGCCACAATTGTGTCAGCAATTGCTCAAGATGATCAAAACTCAGAGTGTTTTCTATAAACGCATGTTGAGTGAGCGAATATATACGCGACATATGAATGCCTTTCGCTGTGGGGTCATCTAAACTCACAGCCACATCAGCACTGGCTTTATCTATTTTTCCATCACCAATAAAATCACAACGTGTGATAGGTACAGCAATATTGTCCATACCCACCCAGCGCAATGCGCTTGGCGTGTCTAAATTTTGTTCATTGGTAATATCTGGTAAGTGTTCAATTTTCATTTTTTTTGTGCGTAAAATCGCCTAGCTCACAAGTAATCAAACGACAACATAAGACGACGCTCGCCGTCATGCACATTAGGCGAACGATGGACAATCCCGCCTAATTCATTATCTGGCCACGTCGAACCTTTCAGCAACGCCACATCACCCTCGTTTAAGGTGTGAATATCACGCTCGTGCTTATAAAGCCCAGACTCCGCATCCGGCTTACCCTGCGCGCCCGGACCAAGTTTGGTGTGATCAACAGATTGATGCGCTAACCATTGACTCCCAATGCCGCGATAAGTAGTCACCAATCGACAGGGCACGCGGTCTATGTGAAATCGCGGACACATAGGCGACGTTAAGGTGCGCAACCGCATGCCAACATGTTCCGTGTCGAACAAGCACCCAAACATCTGCGCTAAAATCGCAATATCTTCGGCTAACGCCCGTCGCTCTGGTTTGTTGTCAAAGCTGTCCCAAAGCGAAGTGAATGCGTGGTCTACCGCAATTTCTTGAGTTAAGTTAATGCGCTCAGATTGGGTTAGCAGGCTGGTAATAGACAGTCTAAGCGCACCACTTAACTTTCTTTGCCACACCGCCAAATTGCAGTTTTCCTGATAAATATCAGCCAGCACATCTTGCTCGTGGTGCAGGTTTGCGTGACGAGTAACCGTGACTGGTATTGGCTGAGGCTGGCCTTTCACTGTTCGTACTCCCAGCTAGGAAAAGGGTCGGGTAAAGTTTTCCATAACTCATTGCCAGCCAGTAATTCTTCGTCGCTCAACAAGCTCTGATCAAGCGCTTTCACAATGCCTTCTTGGTCTAGGTTTTGGCCGATAAACACTAACTCTTGGCGCATATCACCAAAGGGTTCTTGCCATTGTTCAGCGATAGAAGCGAGATATTCTTCGTCTTGTGGCCATTGAGATTTTGGTACCGCTTTCCAAAACATCCCACCAAAGCCGTAGCGAGCAATTCCACCCGCTTGACTCCACTGACCAGCAAATTGAGGCCGTGTCGCCAGCCAGAAATAACCTTTAGAGCGAAGCAACTTGCCAAAACCCTCGCTATTGTGAAGAAAGTGATAAAACTTTTGCGGGTGAAAAGGACGGCGGGCCTCATAAGTAAAACTGGCGATACCATATTCTTCGGTTTCTGGCACATGTTCACCCCGCATTTCTTTTAACCAACCGGGCACTTGTTGAGCACGTTCAAAATCAAACAGCCCTGTACCCAGTACCGCTTTAATATCAATATTACCCTTTGAAATAGGGATAATTTTCGCATGGGTATTCAGCGTCGTAAGAATAGCGCACAGCTTCTCTACGGTTGCTGGCTCAACTAAATCTGTTTTGCTAACCACAATCACATCAGCAAACTCAACTTGATCTATGAGTAAATCAGATACACTGCGCTCGTCTTCTTCGCCCAGATGCTCGCCGGTGTCTTGCAGAGACTCTGCGTCTTCAAAGTCTCGTAGAAAATTCACTGCATCAACAACGGTGACCATGGTATCGAGCTGCGCAACGTCAGATAAACTAGCTCCACTCTCATCGGTAAAGGTGAAGGTTTCAGCAACAGGAAGCGGCTCTGATATACCGGTGGATTCAATCACCAAGTAATCAAACTTACCGGAATGAGCCAGCGCACTGACTTCCACCAAGAGGTCTTCTCGCAAGGTGCAACAAATACAACCATTGCTCATTTCTACCAATTTTTCTTGCTGGTGATTAAGTGACACTTCATTTTTGAGTACTGCCGCATCAATGTTCACTTCACTCATGTCATTCACAATAACCGCTACTTTCATGCCTTGGCGGTTATTCAAAATATGACTGAGTAAGGTGGTTTTACCTGCGCCTAAAAATCCACTCAATACGGTTACGGGTAAACGGTTTAACTTCATGATGACTCTCTTACGCTAATGTTCGCACTGGCGGTGACGTAATGAAAAATTGCGAATGTGGGCAAACACAATAAGCACAGATGCCGCTACGGTGAGCAAGGTTTCACCCGTTTCAGACACAATGTCGTGAGGTAAACTGGCTGCCACTGCCAACACCACCAAACCCAAAATACCAATAACAAATACAGATTTGCTTTTGTGATGACGAAAGCCTGCCAGCAATGCCATCAGACCAATAGGAACAACAAAAAGTAGAATAAGCTCATGGAAGGTTTCGTCTTCTAACAATGCGAGGCCACTTAAAGACGGTAATGCAACCAGTAGCAACGGTGTCAAAATGCAGTGCACGACACACAACGACGACAGGAAAATGGCGAACTTGTCGCCAACAGATTGGAATTGAACCATATTTTCTCTCTATATCGGGGAAACAGTAGTACGTGGATGGTAATAAACTCACCAACGGAGCGAAGGCGAAGCAGGAGTGAGTTCACGCATACCTTGTCCATTATCTGCTATCCATTGCACTTCAATTTCTTGCAACGACGGCGCTTGTTTGAACAACACAACGTCAATGCCTTTTACCTCTGAATCACAGGTAAACTCATAGTTGGCGTCTACATCTTCATGGTGATGCTCTTCGTGATGCTCGTCATCGTGATCGCTATCGTTTTCGCGCTCATGGTGTTCATCGTGACCACTACCCTCAACGCCTGGCAAAGACACGGTCGCTTGCGTAAGTTCACAATGCCCCATCATGCCTAATATCTTTGTGGGATCTTGTAACTTTGCCTGCCATTCCTGAACAAGCACTCGCTGTGCAGCGGTTTCTGGTTTGTGCTCAAACCCCAAAAGGTTGGCGGCAGGCAACTCAAAAGCCAGATGCCACTGTTGGCCTTCTTGCGCAATAAGTAACTTTCCATGCCCGTGTACATGGCTCTCTTTTGCCTGAACGGTTTTCATTGGAGTTAGGCCGCACGCTGCTACTGCAATGCAAAATAAGGAATGAGATAGTGTTGTTAAGCGTTTCACGAAATACCTGCATATGAATTGTGACTGACTTCATTGTTATAATATAACACCAAAAACAGCAATTGTTACAATATAACATTTCATCAAATAGATAAATTGGTGAGTTATAACGTCGAGTAGCAGATGACAATTCTTAGTATTCAGCTGTCGAATGTGATCGAGTTGGCGTTACAGAAACTATTAACTCAGCAAACAATGGTTGGATGTGACGCATGGCGCACAAAAAAATTCATTTGCCCGAA
The DNA here is from genome assembly GCF_056161325.1 of Alteromonas sp. ABE4_545. Classification (NCBI taxonomy): domain Bacteria; kingdom Pseudomonadati; phylum Pseudomonadota; class Gammaproteobacteria; order Alteromonadales; family Alteromonadaceae; genus Alteromonas; species Alteromonas sp. ABE4_545. Next base: position 120,618 of record NZ_JBSWYY010000001.1, on the reverse strand, counting down.
AAGACCTGCCCAGTCTGTGAACGGCCTTTTAGTTGGCGTAAAAAATGGGAAAAAAACTGGTCATCTGTGGTGTATTGTTCACAGCGATGTAAAAATGAAAGAAAAAATATAAAAATTAAAACCAATAAATACAAATAGTTATATATTTTTTATCAATTTTATTTGAATTTATTATTGAAAAACCTTGGGGCGATCATACATAGGTATTGTCGATGCTTGATAGCAAGGTCGACAGAACGCCGCCGCAGTGTCGGGGCACATTTAAAATTACATATTGCTTAATAATGAGGATATGACTATGCGTACTATCGATCTATCTCCACTATACCGTTCATTCATTGGTTCTGACCATTTAGCAGCACTTATCGACGCTGCCTCTCGCAACGAAAAACAAAGCGGGTATCCCCCTTACAACATCGAACTTTTGGGTGAAGACAAATACCGTATCACTATGGCCGTTGCTGGCTTTGGCAAAGAAGACGTTACTATTGAAGTAGCTGACAATGCCCTCACGATTTCTGGCAACAAGCCCTCTGATGCCGCGAAGCAAGAAGAAAGACGCTTCCTACATAAAGGCATCTCTGAGCGCAGTTTCGAACGCAAATTCCAACTCGGCGATCACGTTAAAGTGCGAAGCGCTGAAATGGAAAATGGCTTACTGAATATCGACCTGGAACGCATTATTCCAGAGGCGAAAAAGCCACGCCGTATCGAAATTGGCAGTCGCGTATTCGACAACGAATAACTGCGTCCTAACACCATTTTAATATTGTCGGCCGGAATGGTCTGGCCGACGTAATCTTCGCTGCCGCATTGGGCGGGGCGACAATTCTACATATTGCTTAAATTTGAGGATATGACTATGCGTACTATTGATTTATCACCACTTTATCGTTCTTTCATTGGTTCTGATCGTCTTGCATCTTTGGTCGATTCGGCCACCCGACAAGAATCACAAACCAGCTATCCGCCATACAATATTGAATTATTGGGTGAAGACAAATACCAGGTGAGTATGGCAATAGCAGGATTCGGCAAAGACGACCTAACCATTGAAGTGCAAGAAAACACGCTCACTGTCAGTGGCAAATTACCAGAAAAGCCGAAAGAAGAGAAAAAACGTCAATTTTTACATCAAGGCATTAACGAGCAGGCGTTCGAGCGCAAGTTCCAACTCGGCGACCACGTGAAAGTCACGGGGGCGAATATAGAAAATGGCTTGCTCAGTATCGATCTTGAAAGGGTAATTCCCGAGGCCAAGAAACCACGTCGAATCGAGATTGGTGCTAGTTTATTAGAGAGTAAATAACCCTGCTGTTTTGTGAGTTTCCCTGATTCTTTTTGGCGCCCGCTTTGGGCGCCTTTTTTTTATCCTATGAATTGAGATAGAATAAATATAATTAATTATAAAAAAACCATCATAACAATTACTAATACCCCAACAATGAAAAACCTCCCCATTGATTTTTTACGCTCCTTCGTGACTATTGCGCAAACCGGCAGCTATACCGCCTGTGCAGAAAAACTAAAACGCACACAGCCAGCCATTAGCTTACAAATAAAAAAACTGGAAGAAATGGTGGGAGAAAAGCTCATTGTGCGTGAGGGTAACAAACTCTCAATCACCATGGCGGGAAACAAATTACTCGATTTTGGCACACGAATATTAGCACTGAACGACCAAGCCATGGCAGAGTTTGGCAAGCCCCAAGTGAGCGGGAATGTGAAACTAGGGTTACCCAGTGAATTTTCAACAACCTTGATGCCACGTATCATTCGCCGATTTACCCAAAACTACCCCGAAATTTCTCTCGAAGTGCATTGTGCGTTAAGTAAAGATTTATTGTCTGAGCCGCTACACAGCCAGTTTGACCTAATTTTGACGCTACAAGATGAGCCAGATCCCACTCAGCCGGGTTTTATCATGACCGACGATCTGGTTTGGGTGGGTAGCCAACAATATTTGCATCACTTACCCAAGCGACTCCCACTTATTACCGCCCCCTCTCCCTGTTTGTACCGCAAGCGAGCCACGCAACGATTGGCTAAATTGAAACGCGATTGGCAAATCGTGTATACCATCGCCGATCTAAACGGTATTCAAACGGCCATCAATGAAGAACTAGGCATCACAGCACTGGCCCGAGGAACAGTGCCCCAAGGGTTAGCGATTTTACCAAACAATGATGCCTTACCGGCCCTCGGACAAATTGGCGTTTGCCTGCTCAATCCCAAAGCGGTTAAATCGGAAGCTATCTCACTGCTAACCCAAGCTATCACACAACAACTCAACAGCGCTATGCGGTAGGAAATGCCTCATTAAATAGCTCACGTTTTTTTCGTAACCGCCCAAGCCAGCATTTGTCTAAATGTTGGCTCTTTCCCGTACATTACCATGCCCATTTTAAACATACGGCCCGCAGCCACACGTAATACATAGCAACCGATTAACGTGCTGATAATGGCCAACAAAACTTGCCAAAACGGTACGGTAACCAAAGCCATTTTCATTGGCATTGCTGCAAACGCGGTAAGTGGGAAGTAAGACAAAAAGCTCAGTAACACACTGCTTGGGCTATCGGTAAAAAAGAAACACAAAAGAATAGGTAGTAGTGGAATCATCATAAACGAAGATTTACCGCTGTGGTTCGGATCATCTATGGCGGCCGCTATCGCCGCCATAAATGCCGTGACCATATATAGCCCCAATATAGCGAACAACAAAAACACCGGGAGCAATGAAAAGTCGATCATCGAAAAGTTAATTGCTTGATTGCGTAGTACCAACTGAACAAATGCCATACCTAATAAAATAGATAAGGTTGTTGAGACCATAGCTTTCAGCGCATGGAGCATTTGCCCCAGAATTTTTCCGTCTATCCAGGTTTGCGCATCCATACATGCGTAAAGTTGTTCGGTCACTCGCTGCTGCTTTTCGCCTGTTATCGAGACAAATATCTGAGCGAAAGACATAAACACTCCAATTGCCATGAGGATAAGTACACCCGTTGCGGTCATGGTGGAGGCTTCGTCTCCTGTTTTAATATCATCATCAAGATAGTGAAACTCAAATAGACCTGGTTGTTGCAGGAGTGCCAAGGTGCTATCAGTAATACCTAGTTCATCGGCCTTTTGTGCTGACAACGAGCGATTTACCGCTTCGACCAAATCTCGCTGCCACGCATTCTTACCCAAGGTGTGAAGCGCCAAACTCAACTGATTACTGTCAACAGGCGCACTCTTAAGCAGCACCGCATCTACCTCTTCTTGCCGCAACTGTTTTAGTAACGCCTCAGTGCTTCCCCGTTGCTGTTCAAACTCGACGCCTAGTGACAAATTTGGTAACTGCGCATCCACGCCCACGCGATACACATCTGCATTAGACAACACACTGTTTTGCCAAAGATAAATAAACACACCTATGCCAAGCATAATCAGTTTGCCAATCACTTCTTGTTTCAATTTGAAGAAGTGCATGAACTCCCACTGGGTCACTAACCAAAGCTGTTGCCAATTACGCATTGCTCACCTCCTGTGTTAAAACGGCATGTTGACGCTGATGTGACTCGATCGCATGAAGATACAACTGGTGCAGATCTTGTTGTTCGCTGGCTAAATAAGTTAACTCCCCCACTCCTGCCAACTCTGTCATGGCAGCTGAAAGCGATCCGCCAGCAGCAAGTACAATAGAAAAGCGCTCGTTATCTAACGCTTCAATATCGCAATCAGTTAATAAAGATTGAAGCTGTGATACAGAAACCTCTGTACCAAAGCCCACTATTAATTTGGCCCCAATATTCATCTGTTGACGAATATCCGACAACGATCCGTAAAGCACAGCTTCACCTTTGTTCATCAACAACATGCGGTCAGCCAACTTTTCTACCATGGCCATTTGGTGGGCACTGAGGATCACCGTCATGCCTTTCGCACGTAGTTCAGACAAAAACACAACGACTTTTTCTTGGTTGATTGGATCGAGCCCGGAAAAAGGCTCATCAAGTAGAACCACTGATGGCTCATGGATAACAGCAGTAATTAGTTGTACTTTCTGCTGGTTTCCCTTGGATAACGCTTTCAGCTTTTCCTGCTTACGTTCAGTTAGGTCAAATTTTCCTAACCAAAAATCAATGCGTTCAATGGCGAGCGGTTTATTCACGCCTCTGAGGCGAGCAAAATACAGTAGATTATCTAACACCGACTTTTCGGGATACAGGCCTCTGTCTTCCGGCAAATAACCTAAGTGTTGAGCGGGAATAGCGTGCAGCGATGCCCCTGCTACTAACACTTTAATCTCTCCACTATCGGGTTCAGTAAAACCCACTAACATACGAACTAACGACGACTTACCCGCACCATTCGGCCCAAGTAAGGCAAAAATTTCTCCTTGCTCAACGTGGAAACTCAACCCGTTTACTGCTGTCACTGACGTATATTGCTTAGTGACATTAAGTACTTCTATCTGATGCATTGCTGCCCTCACCTTCCTTAGATTGAACGAATGTAATAATTTGGCGCTTAATTTGGCCTCAATAATGTCATAGTCTCTACCAAGACTAATTTATTACACTACCGAAGAAATTTAATGAGATAAACGTTGTGAGAGTTCGTCAAACAAAGGCTGGTGAATATCGTGGATGTTGTCTTGGTCAACTTCAGAGAAGGTGTCATGGGCTTGCGCTTGCTTATCTTGAGCAATCAGAACTTCGGCAAAGCGCATTTTGACGTAGTTGGCGGAGCGTACAATCTCCTCTCCTTGAATTTTGCTAAAGGCGTTGAGCGCCGCGCTGAAGTATGATGACGCAATACGCCATTTTTCTTGCGCTTGGTAAGCGCGCGCGGTGTTGGTTAACCCCTGCGCTCTAACAAGGTGACTATTTGGCTCATCCTCATCCGGGATGGCTTGCTTATAATAAGATGCCGCCTTTTTGTAATCCGCGAGAAAGAAATGCGTGTGACCTACTGCGGTGTACAACTCGCTTTTTAAAGATTTATTTTTAATGCTTTGCGACTGTGCCAAAGCCCATTTTGCAATAACGAGGCTTTCTTCGTATTGGCGTAAATAGTTATTCAACACAATAAGTTCAGCATAGCGACGTACGCTTAGCGAAACCGCATTAATTTGCCGCAGTAATGCGCTTGCTTGCTTCACATAATGTGCGCCGCGCTCTACATCACCGTCGGTGATCAATAATTTTGCATAAATCGTGTATGCAGTTGCCAGTAATACCGGCGGAACACCTTCGAGTTCGACAATTCGCTCAACCCGTTCCTTAGGCATGCTCAGCTCTTTAACCTGCCACTCAGCAGACAACATCAGGTAGTACAGCCTAAACCACTCTCTCGAATGTGTTCGGGTTTGTGCGAGTTCCTGCCTGGCCGCTTCCAAGCAATAGTCGGGAACAGTTAAACAATGATCAATATGCGTGAGCGCTAACGTTTCTACAGATTCAGGGTAAGCGAGCGCCGAAGAGGCAGCCTGCCCATATGCAAAGAACATAGCAACGGCAAGAGAAACCCAACATTTAGTACGCGCGCGAGTAAACAACATAAAGCATGATCTTAAAACAAAAAACGGCCATCATCCTATAGATAGCCATGCAATTTGGCTAGTCCAAATGCATTTACCGTCACAGCATCTTTAATCTCATTGCTTAAAATTAAACGCTGAAACTCACTAATGGGCATTTTCTCTACCGTCAGGCCCTCTTCTTCTGCTTCGAGTTCTTGGCCCACCTGAGTAAAGTGTTGTGCAACAAATATGTGGTACTTTTGAGAGCACATGCCATAGGCTAAAAACTGCTCGCCAACATATTGCCACTGTTGAGCTTCCAATCCACATTCTTCTCGTAGCTCCGCCTTAGCAACAGCAAGTGGCTCGGCTGACGCATCGCCCTCTTTCGCCCCTTGCGGCAGCTCCTTATAACGCCCTTTTACTGGGTAACGATATTGTTCTACCAAATAAATATGATCGTCTTCAACGGCAAGTACAACAACAAAATCCGGTTTGTCTACTACCCCATAAATGCCCGTGTAGCCGCTGTCTCGAGCAATAGCGTCTTCTCTTACAGTCATCCATCGATTTTGGTAAACAATTTTGCTGCCTGTTGTGTAAATTTCATCGTTGTTGTTATTGCTCATACACTGCCTCTTTTACCAATGGATGCCCAATGAAATTATAATCGGGCCGACTTTCAAACCGCTTTTTCTTTGCACTTTCAGGCATAACCTGCTGTAGCCAATCTAGGAAAATCGTGAGTTGCTCATCATCAAAAGCAATCACAGATAAATGATTCTCACCTTCTCTGTCTATCATTTTTATAAGGTTATTAGACAAAATCAAATCACCTCTTGCCAAAATAGATGCTTCATCTTCGTGAGTACCATAAATTAACGTAGGTACGTCTAAGGTTGCTAGTACAGGCTTGATATCAGTTTCTTCGAGAGCAATTCCAGCATGTTGCAAGGCCAATTGTGCACCAGCTTTAATTTGGCTATCAGGAATAAAATAACTAAGCAGAGGCGAAAACATTGAAGCAACACCCACTGCAGCATCGTCAAATTTATCCATAGGCGCTAACAAGTATAAACCCGAGATTCGCGATGAATTTACCGCTGTTCGCGTTGCTGTCAGCGCGCCCATCGAGTGCCCCACAAGTATAATTGGTCCCACATTATTAGGTAGCTGTTCAATAAACTGTGTCATCAACTCAGCATCTTTTACCCCGTAGCCAAATTTGTCGTGTGATTCACCGTGGCCCAATAAATCCATAGAAAACGTGTCAAAGCCTAAACAACTAAACACATTCAACATAGGGTAGACAGACAAACTTGTGCTGCGAAAACCGTGTACAAAAACCACCACACCACGGTATTGGGGTTCGATTATTTTGTGATGAAATGACTTGTAAATATCGCCGGTTGGAGTGCCCTCCAGTGACAAGTACATATCCATTTCTGTGCCTGTGGAACAGGGCTCTGCACCCGCATAGATAAAAGGTAAACAAGCGGCATCATCATCAGCACAAAATTGATCTTGATAAATCCCCTGTTCAATCAAAGTTATCCCGCTAAAAGTAAAGCGAGAGCCTCCAGGGGATTCAATTTTTTCTGCAATATAACTCGCACACCCTGTGACAGCATGCACAAAAACAAGAAAAATAAATATTCGAAATGGCATCACGACTCCCTGTAATGCGTAAATATGTTATAAAAAACGATGAGATAATTGGGGCAACATTGATAAGAAAGAATAGAATAGCCCCACAAACAAAAAAGCCGCACAACGGAGTACGGCTTTAGTCAGTGAATTACACGCTTAGATGTATTCTACCTCGATGATTTCAAACTCAACAGTACCTGCTGGCGTTTGGATATTCACTACATCATCCAATTCTTTACCAATCAAACCACGTGCGATTGGTGAATTCACTGAGATCAGATTATTTTTAATATCTGCCTCATCATCACCCACAATGCGGTAAGTGGTTTCTTCATCGTTTTGCAAATTCATAATGGTCACTGTGGTACCAAAAATCACTTTACCATTGTTATCCATTTTTGTGACATCGATAATCTGAGCGTTCGAAAGCTTACCTTCAATATCTTGAATACGGCCTTCGCAGAAACTCTGCTGTTCACGTGCAGCGTGATACTCAGCGTTTTCTTTCAAATCACCGTGCTCACGTGCTTCCGCTATGGATTCGATAATACGTGGGCGAGTCACGCTTTTTAATTCATTTAACTCTGCACGCAATAACTCTGCGCCGCGAGCAGTCATCGGATACTGAGTCATAATAGACATCTCACTTGCTGAATCTACTTATTTAAGAACAAAAATAAGTTAGCGTCAGTAAACACTGCCGCTAACGTTGATTTTCTTCGGTTTTTAGGCTGGTAGCCTGAGGCTGCTTTGCCGGATAATGAGGCAGGATACCGCGTATCCTGCCAATTGTCATCACCCTTTGATGCGAGCGTGCAGTTGTTGAACTGACGCCACTTTGCCACGGTCGTCGGCTGATTTAGCGCGAACCGTTGCAAATGCTGCGTTCATCGTGGTGGTGTAAGTGATCTTGTTCAGAAGCGCTTCGCGACGAATATACACAGAATCTGAAATGGCCTGACGACCTTCTGTGGTATTGATGATGTACGAATACTCACCATTTTTTATTGCGTCTACGATGTTCGGACGACCTTCTGACACCTTGTTCACTACCGTACTCATGATACCTGCATCATAAAGCGTAGTGGCTGTACCGCGCGTACATTCAATTTCAAAACCGTTTTCGATTAACGCTTTAGCTAAATCGATTATCTTGTTTTTGTCGTTGTTACGCACTGACAGCAAGGCTTTACCAGATTTAGGTAACGGTGCACTCGCGCCAAGGTTTGCTTTCGCATACGCCTCTTCGAAGGTATCGCCTACGCCCATTACCTCACCCGTCGAACGCATCTCTGGGCCTAATAAGGGGTCAACACCTTGGAACTTAGCGAATGGCAATACCACTTCTTTCACTGAATAGAATGGAGGAATTACTTCTTCAGTAAAACCTTGTTCTTTGAGCGATTTACCTGCCATCACACGTGCAGCAATCTTCGCTAAAGGTACGCCCGTTGCTTTTGAAACAAAGGGAACAGTACGAGCAGCACGTGGGTTAACTTCAATCAAGTAAACCACACCGTCTTTAATCGCGAACTGAGTATTCATCAAACCGATTACGCCCAATTCAAGTGCCATATCGCGCACTTGCTGACGCATAACGTCTTGAATATCTTTCGACAATGAATGCGGTGGTAGTGAACACGCAGAGTCACCTGAGTGAACACCGGCTTGCTCAATGTGCTCCATGATGCCGCCAATGACAACATCAGTGCCATCACAAACCGCATCGATGTCTACTTCGATAGCATCATCTAGGAAACGGTCTAGCAATACTGGTGAGTCGTTTGACACTTTCACCGCTTCGTTCAAATAGCGCTTCAAGTCTTTTAAGTCATACACGATTTCCATCGCACGACCACCAAGTACATAAGAAGGACGTACTACCAGTGGGAAGCCGATTTCTTCTGCTTTGGTCAACGCTTGTTCCATGTTGCTCACGGTGGCGTTAGCTGGCTGAGTTAATGCCAACTTATTCACCATGTGCTGGAAACGCTCACGGTCTTCTGCACGGTCGATAGATTCAGGCGAAGTACCAATAATTGGTACGCCATTAGCTTCTAATTCACGAGCAAGTTTAAGTGGCGTTTGACCACCGTACTGCACGATAACGCCTTTGGGCTTTTCTTTGGCAACAATTTCAAGCACGTCTTCTAACGTAACCGGTTCGAAGTACAAACGGTCTGACGTGTCGTAATCGGTTGATACGGTTTCAGGGTTACAGTTAACCATAATGGTTTCGTACCCGTCTTCACGCATCGACAACGCTGCGTGAACACAGCAGTAATCGAACTCAATACCCTGACCAATACGGTTTGGACCACCGCCCAATACCATGATTTTGTCTTTGTCTGAAGGTGCGGCTTCACACTCTTCATCGTAGCTTGAGTACATGTATGCCGTGCTGGTAGAAAACTCCGCAGCACAAGTATCTACACGCTTGTAAACTGGGCTGATACCCATTTTGCGGCGCGTATCACGGATATCACTTTCAGCTACGCTGGTGAGTTCTGCCAAACGGGCATCTGAGAACCCTTTGCGCTTCAATGTGCGCATGGTGTTTTCGTCAATGCCTTGCAAGCCAGATTCTGCAACAGAGGCTTCTAGGTTGATCAGGTCTTCAATTTGTACCAAGAACCAACGGTCAACATTAGTCAGGCTGAAGACCTCGTCAACTGTCATGCCCATACGGAACGCATCAGCAATGTACCAAATACGCTCTGCACCTGGCTCGCGTAATTCGTAAGTTAGCTTGCTGCGCGCTTCTGGATCTTCAAGGTCAATAATGGGGTTAAAGCCTGTTGCGCCAACTTCAAGACCGCGCAACGCTTTTTGCAATGACTCTTGTTGGTTACGACCAATCGCCATTACCTCACCCACAGACTTCATCTGGGTAGTCAAACGGTCATTGGCACCGGCAAACTTTTCAAAGTTGAAACGTGGGATCTTAGTCACGACGTAGTCGATTGACGGCTCAAACGATGCTGGCGTTAATCCGCCTGTGATATCGTTCGCTAGTTCGTCCAGCGTGTAGCCTACAGCAAGTTTCGCGGCCACTTTTGCAATCGGGAAACCGGTTGCTTTAGACGCCAAAGCCGAAGAACGTGATACACGTGGATTCATTTCGATAATAACCATACGGCCAGTGTTAGGGTCAACACCAAACTGTACGTTAGAACCACCGGTTTCAACACCGATTTCACGTAGTACTGCCATAGCAGCATTACGCATAATTTGGAATTCTTTGTCGGTAAGAGTTTGTGCTGGCGCTACTGTGATTGAGTCACCGGTATGCACGCCCATGGCATCGAAGTTTTCGATAGTACAAACAATAATACAGTTGTCTGCTTTATCGCGTACTACTTCCATTTCGTACTCTTTCCAACCAATCAAAGACTCGTCAATCAACAATTCTTTAGTCGGTGAAAGGTCTAGGCCACGTCGACAGATTTCATTGAATTCATCAATGTTGTAAGCGATACCGCCGCCTGTACCACCCATAGTAAACGACGGGCGGATAATACAAGGGAAGCCAATACGAGTGAGCACGTCGTGTGCTTCATCCATACTGTGAGCAATTTCAGCGCGAGGACATTCAAGACCAATCGACTTCATCGCTTGGTCAAAGCGGTCACGGTCTTCCGCTTTATCGATAGCATCTGCTGTCGCACCGATTAACTCAACGCCAAATTCTTCTAGTACGCCTTCGCGGTCAAGCTCAAGCGCACAGTTCAATGCCGTTTGCCCACCCATGGTTGGCAAAATCGCATCTGGACGTTCAGTTTCAATGATTTTGCGGACCACTTCCCAATGAATCGGTTCGATGTATGTTGCATCGGCCATTTCAGGGTCAGTCATAATGGTCGCAGGGTTAGAGTTAACCAGAATTACGCGGTAGCCCTCTTCACGTAGGGCTTTACAGGCTTGGGCGCCTGAATAGTCAAATTCACAGGCCTGGCCAATAACAATAGGGCCAGCGCCAAGAATCAAAATGCTTTTTATGTCGGTACGTTTTGGCATTGCGAGCGTCTTCCTACTGTTTAGCTTGTTCGATAAGTTCGATGAAGTGATCAAATAACGCTGCAGCGTCGTGCGGACCAGGGCTTGCTTCAGGGTGGCCCTGGAAACTAAACGCTGGTTTATCCGTACGATGGATACCTTGCAACGATTTATCAAACAGTGAAATATGCGTCACTTTAAGTGTGTCTGGCAGGCTTGTTTCATCAACCGCGAAACCGTGATTCTGGCTGGTGATCATCACCACATCGCGCTCAAGGTCTTTCACTGGGTGGTTAGCACCGTGGTGACCGAACTTCATTTTTGTGGTTTTTGCGCCACTTGCCAAAGCAAGTAACTGGTGACCAAGACAGATACCGAAAACCGGTAAGCCTGTATCAACAATGGTTTTGATCGCTTCAATCGCGTAATCACATGGCTCAGGGTCGCCCGGTCCATTTGACAAGAATACGCCATCTGGATTCATCGCAAGCACATCTGCTGCAGGAGTTTGTGCAGGCACGATAGTCAAACGACAACCGCGGTCGACTAACATTCTCAAAATGTTGTGCTTAGCACCGTAATCGTAGGCAACAACGTGATATTTCGCTTCGTTGTCTTCTTTGTAGCCTGTTCCCAATTCCCATACACCGCTGGTCCATTCGCGTTTTTCAGTGATAGATACCACTTTGGCTAGATCCATGCCTTTTAGCCCAGGGAACGCTTTCGCTTCAGCTAACGCTTTTGCTTCGTCAAGGTTGTCTGTGCACACGATACATCCGTTTTGCGCGCCCTTATCACGTAAAATACGCGTTAGACGACGGGTATCAATGTCTGCGATACCGACAACATTGTTAGCTTTTAAGTAATCAGAAAGGGATTGTTGATTACGGAAGTTACTGGCAACAAGGGGAAGATCTCGAATCACGAGCCCTTTCGACCAGATTTTATCAGACTCAACGTCTTCTTCGTTGGTACCGGTATTACCGATATGTGGATATGTTAGCGTTACGATTTGTTCAGCGTAAGAGGGGTCAGTCAGGATCTCTTGGTAACCCGTCATCGAAGTGTTAAATACCACTTCACCAACAGAAATACCTTCAGCACCGATAGCGGTACCTTTAAACACGGACCCATCTTCTAACACCAAAAGGGCGGAATTAGCCAAGTCAACCTCCAAATTAAGGATAACCGAGTGTTTCAACGAATTTGTTCAAACTCCCACAAAAAACGGGAGTAATGTATTTTTTACTTCCCGTTTACATGTCTTTGCAGCTAATAAAACTGCGATGTTGCAACAACATCGCGAAATTTTGGCAAATTCCGGCGAGTATACATGAGATATTGAAACAGGTCTATTCCGATTTGGAAAATATTAACAAATATCACACTTACCCCATTTTTGAGGCAAACTCGCCAAAAGTCAGACTTAAGTCTATCTATTACGGCTTAATCCGCTAAGCCAATTACTTCTTTCATTGAATACAAGCCTGCTTTTTTGCCCGCCAACCACTTAGCTGCATGCACCGCACCACGAGCAAAGGTTAATCGACTCGACGCTTTATGTGTAATTTCTAATCGCTCACCAATATCGGCAAACAACGCGGTATGTTCACCAACTACATCACCGGCGCGAATAGTAGCAAAACCAATCGTTTCCTGATCGCGTTCAGGGCCTTTTCCCTCACGACCATACACAGCGCAGGTCTTTAAATCTCGTCCTAATTCATCGGCAATGGCCTCACCAATAGCCATAGCCGTGCCCGACGGTGAGTCGAGTTTGTATCTGTGGTGCGCTTCAATAATTTCAATATCCGCCGTTGAGCCCAGCGCTCTTGCCGCTTGTTTTACCAGTGACAGCATTAAATTAACACCAACACTGTAATTTGCTGCAAATACCACCGGAATTTGCTCAGCGGCCTTGTCTAACACCATTAATTGCTCGTCAGATAAACCAGTAGTACCTATTACTACCGGTTTATTGTTTTCTACACACCAAGCCAAATTGCTTTCAAAAGCGGCTGGCAAGGTAAAATCAATCATAATATCAACAGCATCGGCGCTAATATGACTAATAGGAGTGCAGCTCACTTGTTGCTTGCCAATGCCTGCTAATTCACCCACATCCATACCTGCCCACGGTGAATCGTCGCGCACCGTGGCCAGCGTTAAATTTGCATCGTTGTGTTCGTTCAAGGCTTCAATTAACACGCGCCCCATGCGCCCATTGGCACCAAAAATACCTATTCTCATTTCACTACCTGTTGTTCAATTCTATTTTGCTCTTTGCTGGCATTTTGCCTGATGCACATAGGAATGCAAAGGTGCGACTGCGGTATTATTGATTATTCCACTCGTTTTATTCACTTATCGCGTATAGGATTAATCAAAGACAGGTATCGCGGTACATAAACAGAATCGCACTCAAATTAGTGTGCAATACGTGAAGGACAGATGAATGGAAAAAAAATTAATCTGGGATATGCCCACTCGCTTGTTTCATTGGTTATTAGTGGCCTCAATTGTTGCCCAATATTTCACTGCCGAAGTGTTAGATAACGCCATTCAATGGCACTTTTATATCGGCTACTTTACTCTAGGGCTGATTTTATTCCGGGTAATTTGGGGTTTCGTCGGTACAACCTATGCCAAATTTAGTCAGTTTGTTCACGGCCCCAAAGCCACACTCAACTATGCCAAAACCTTAACCGATAAAAACAGTACACCCCATGCAGGTCATAACCCAATGGGAGCGTGGATGGTGTTAGCTTTGCTTTCTTTAATCGCCCTACAAGCAGTGTCAGGGTTATTTATCAGCGACGACATATTCAGTGACGGCCCCTACTTCAGCGCGGTGAGTGAATCTACCCAGTCCACGATGTCGTTTATTCATCACAATGTTTTCAACGTGATTATAATTGCTGTTGCATTACATATTGCAGCCATTGTGCTTTATGCAGTATTTAAAAAACAAAGATTAGTGCCAGCTATGGTACACGGTAAAAAAGCAACTACAGCGCAGGGCATTGGCTCATCGAAACTGCTTGTTGCTTTGGTGGTCGCTTTGTTAGTTGCTGGGGTCGTTTATTACGTGGTTGAAGTTGCGCCCCCAGAAGCGGCAGAAGAAGAGTTGTACTTTTAATTAGTAAAAAGGCGCATAAAGATTGTGGCTGTCTTTATGCGCTTTCAGCCCGAAAACGGTCGCCGAGCGCTAATGATCAGCTATCAGCCCATGTTGTTTCATCACGCTCGTGATTTCTTTTATGCTGTCGGGGTCGTCTATGGTCGAAGGAACCACTACCTCTTCGTTGGCTGCAATTTGACGTAGCAATTTCCGCAAAATCTTACCTGATCGTGTTTTGGGTAAACGCCCCACTACAATCGCTTTTTTAAAACAGGCAATAGGACCAATATCCTTTCGCACTAATTCAACCAGTTCAGCTTCTAATGCCTCTTCATCCATATCCACACCGTCTTTCAACAGTACTAACCCGATGGGTATCTGGCCTTTCAAATGATCATGCACGCCAATAACCGAACACTCAGCGACAGCGTGATGAGCAGCCAGCACTTCTTCCATTTCACCGGTCGATAATCGATGCCCTGCTACGTTGATAACATCATCAGTGCGACCCATGATATACACATATCCATCGGCATCTTTATAGCCACCGTCACCGGAGCAATAATACCCTGGGAATTGTGTTAAATAGCTTTGCTTAAAACGGGCTGTATCACCCCAAATAGTTGTTAGACAACCTGGCGGCAAAGGTAACTTGATTGCTATCGCCCCTTGTTGGCCATGCGCAAGTTCATCGCCCGACGCATTCAATACTTGTACATTAAAACCAGGGACAGGTACGGTGGAAGAGCCCGGTTTAGGTGTGAAATCAGTTAGCCCTGTGGGATTTGCACAAATTGGCCAACCCGTCTCTGTTTGCCACCAATGGTCGACAACTGGCTTAGCCGTTTTTTCAACGGTCCATAAATAGGTGGGTGGATCTAAACGTTCACCAGCCATAAAAATAGTTTGTAAACTTGTTAGGTCGTACTGCTCAATTAATCTTCCTTCGGGGTCTTCTTTGCGAATAGCTCTAAATGCTGTTGGCGCGGCGAAAAGAATATTAATTTTGTACGCATCAACCATACGCCAAAATGCCCCTGCATCAGGGGTTTTAACCGGTTTCCCTTCATACAAGACCGTTGTCGCGCCAGTCAATAAAGGGCCATAAACGATATACGAATGGCCAACTACCCATCCCACATCAGAAGCCGCCCAAAACACTTGATCAGGCGATAAGTCATAAATCGCCGACATCGAATACTTCAACGCTAC
Source organism: Alteromonas sp. ABE4_545 (assembly GCF_056161325.1). NCBI lineage: Bacteria > Pseudomonadati > Pseudomonadota > Gammaproteobacteria > Alteromonadales > Alteromonadaceae > Alteromonas > Alteromonas sp. ABE4_545. The sequence continues at coordinate 105,127 of NZ_JBSWYY010000001.1, read as the reverse complement.
CGCATGCCCGCCATTATCACGAACTACCCCCTTTGGTTTTCCCGTCGTCCCCGATGTATAAAGAATATAAAGTGGGTCGGTCGCTTTCACCGCAACACAGTCTGCAGGCTCGGCAACGGCCATAGCTTCAACCCAATCAATGTCAATGGAGGGGTTAAGGGGAGCGTGTAATTCCTCTCGTTGCAGTACAATACAACATTCAGGTTTTACCGCAGACAGCGCTATCGCTTGGTCAACCATAGGCTTGTATGGCAAGGTCGTGTTCACTTCAACCCCACATGAAGCAGTAACTATCACTTTCGGTGCCGCGTCTTCAATACGCACGGCTAATTCGTGAGGCGCAAAGCCGCCAAAAACAACAGAATGTACGGCTCCGAGACGAGCTACCGCTAGCATCGCAATTACTGCTTCTGGGATCATCGGCATGTAGATGATCACTCGCTCACCTTTATCAACGCCTTGTGCTTTTAATACGCCGGCAAATCGAGCAACCTCATCTCTTAGCTCCGCGTAGGTAAACTGCTTTTTCTTACCCGTAACGGGCGAGTCGTAAATCAACGCGGTATGGTTTCCCCTGCCATTATTAATATGGTAATCAAGGGCCAAATAAGCCGTATTTAGTTCACCATCAACAAACCAACGGTCAAGGTTGTTGTCGTCTTTTGCTAAAATCGTTGTTGGAAATTGGTACCAATCTAGCGCTTCAGCTTGGTGTTTCCAAAACAGTTCTGGCGAGTGTATCGAAGCCTGATAGTCTCTCTTGTAAGTCATTATTATTTCACTCAATGGGTGTAATTACGTCAAATCATGAAACCATTCATGAAAACTTTAACTACAACTTACAATAATAGAGAACAAAGAATTTGCAGATAAGACGATAGCCTTATAGGTTGGATTTCATGCCAGAGCTTGAGAGAGATCAAACATCCGGCATGAACTAACTATCTGTGGTAGACGGTAATAGCTTTTCCTTCAGTAAAGCAAACCACTTATCTGCTCGCATTGGACGGGCCAAATGATAGCCCTGAAAAATTTCACATCCGCGCTGACTCAAGTAGTAGAGCTGATAGCTATTTTCGATCCCTTCTGCCACCGTGCGTACTTTTAGTGCATGAGCCATGTCGACAATTGTGTTAACGATAGGCACATCTTCGGCATTAAAGTTAATTTCGTCGACAAAATAACGGTCGATTTTCAACTCAGAAATAGGCAGCTCTTTGAGGTAACTCAAACTCGAATAGCCAGTGCCAAAATCGTCAATAGAAAAGCTAAAACCATATTCTGACAAGCGTTGAATACGCTGACGCACTAAATTAATACTGCTCACTAAGGTTGTTTCAGTTATTTCTAACACCAGCGAAGACGGTAAGATATTCCACTGTTTGGTAATCTCAAGCAGGCGCTTGCCAAATTCAGGCCGCGCAATATGTCGACCACTAATATTGACGGCTAATTTGGTGTCTAGGCCGTCTTTTATGCACTTCGCGAGTAACCGGCACGCTTCATTCAGCACCCAGTAACCAATATCAACAATGGCATCGCTGTCTTCGGCAATAGGAATAAATTCACCTGGGCTAATCATGCCCAGAGAATGATGCTCCCAACGCAACAATGCTTCGGACGCTACAAGGTTACCAGCCGCATCAAATTGAGGCTGCATTAACAAGTAAAATTCGTTGTGACACAGGGCGTGACTGAAAGACTGACTGATAAGATTATGCCGTTCATAATCTGCAAACGCCGACTTTTCTAATGTAAGACGCCCGCCGTGCCCTTGGCTTTTCGCTCGCTTGCGACCAAACTCCAAAATACCAATGATTTTTTCGTAACTCGCCGTTTGACCATCCACATATGCGGTAGACATAGCCGACGTGACAGTATGAGAGTGCGAGTGAATAGACATCTCATTGAGCAACTCGCTGTGCAACGCCCACTCCATCGAGCTTAATCGGTGTTGCTGTTGCAAATCTGAGTTAATTACAGGTGTTTGCTTTAACAACAAAAAATTATCGCCGATCCCACGGTAAGCCTTGATTGTATCTGGTAGTTCGCGTTTGATCCTGTCAGCTAAGGTTTGCAGAATATAATCGCCGGTTTCTTTACCGTAGGCCAAGTTGTACTGAGCAAAATTGTCTACATCGATAATGCAGCAGTAGATATCACCATTGACCTTTTTCACTTTTTTAATCACATCATGAACGTCTTGTTCAAAGGATTTTAAGTTCGGCAGTTGGGTTAAATCATCAAAATAAGCGATGCGATAGATATTATCTGTCGCTTGTTTTCGCTCAGTAATATCACGAATAATACCGATAAATTGGCGTTGATTGTCTTGCTCGACTTCAGACAAAGAAAGCTCGACAGGAAATTCGCTACCGTCTTTGTGTAACGCCATAGCCTCTCGACCAATACCGATGATACGCGCATCACCAGTTTTTAGATATCGACTTAAATAATTGGCGTGATTTTGCGCGTACTCAGCGGGCATGAGCATAGAAACATCAGCCCCCATAATTTGTTCTGGCAAATACCCAAAAATAGACTCTACAGCTTGGTTGGCAGTGATAATGGTACCGTATTCATCTATCGTCACAACCGCGTCGTTCAGGTTGTCTAAAATTGCCGCCAAATAAGACGTGTAATTATGTGCTGTTTCCAACAGGCGATACTGCTCGGTAATATCTTCAAGTGCACCAAATACATGGGTGACTTTGCCGTTAAACCGCCGAGACTTTCCAGTCGCCTTTACCCACTTCTGCTTGCCACTGGCTGTAATTAACGGCCCTTCATGCTGATAGGTTCCACCTTTTTCTACAATGTTGCTGAATGCCGTGTAAATATCTTTGCGCGCCGTTTCAGGGAAATACGCCATCGCCTGCGCGATGTCGATTTCTGAGCCGACAGGAAGGCCATACAAATGGTACATTTCGTCAGTCCATTTGATTTGCTTGGTCTCTAGGTCGACTTCCCAGCCTCCTGTTTTGGAGATTTGCCCGATCTCATTGAGCAAATCGATTTGCTCGGATTCTGCTGACACGAATACCGATTTGGGCTTTTCTATTGCTCTAACCAAATCGAAAGCGATGCTATTGGCCGCCATAGTCAGCGAGGCACTCATCACATCACGCTCTTGTATGGGTTTGTTCGTCCAATGTAGTAACAACCCTAAGCAAATTCCCTCAGGGGACTGAATGGGTGTAGCGATAAGCGATTCGGATAAATGATGACTCTCGCATCCGTTAATCGTTACTTTCGGTAAAGAAACAGCTACACCGTTAAGTAAAACCTGTGCGTCTGTACTGGAAAAAGCGATGGGTTTGTCGATGTAGGTCGTATTTTCTATTTCGCCGACCACAATGGTTTGCGGATGCAAAAAACGGTTTACCGACACCAAGGCACTACCCACACCTTGATTAATTGTATTTATTTGTCTGAGTACCGACAACACGTTGTCTTGCGACAAGGTGATAAATGGGTTTTCACTACCACGAGCGTCGAGCATAGATCGCTCTCCTTTCGAAACTACCACAGTGGATAACACATCATCCTTTTGAGCAACATTGGCTCACCCGAACTCGACGTGAAGATTAATCTTAAGATTAGAAAATAAAGGAAGTTTTTGCTAAAGGCAACCCAAGTAAATAACGCGAAAAGATGTGCGTTACTCTTCGAGGTTGCCCCAACAACTAAAAGCAAAACGATGAATTAGTCTTTGTATGAATCGTGGCAAGATTTACAGCTGGCTCCCACTTTCCCAATGGCGGCTCGATATGTACTTTCATCGCCCGCTTCTACGGTTGCTTGCAAAGCTACCGCGGCACTGCGAAGCGCTTCAATTTTGTTAGCGAAGTCTTCGGGGTTTTCCCACACCGCGTCTTTGGCTTCGGTGTGTACGTCAAACTCTCGGGTATCAACAGCCATATAATCACCCAACATATTCGCAAGCTGCTCTAAACGCATACCGTTAGTCATGAGTACCGCTTCGTCCATCGGTAGTGCGCCTTTTGCCATTCCACCTAAAGGCGCCATATTACTGCGAATCAATTGAAATACTGCTTCTCGATAGGTCACGGCAGCTTCTGCATGCTTTTGCGATGAAGCTGGCTCAGCAATGGCCACACCTGATAGTGCCATTACCCCTGCCATTGCGCTGATGCCCGTTAGCATTAATTTTTTCATTGGGTCTTGTCTCCGTTTGATTCAGTCAGTAACCGATCGTTACCGCGAATTTGCCTGTTTTTGAGTGTATTTAATTATCTAATTTATAAACTTAAGTAAAAACTGCAACTTGAATTTAACCTTAATAATAGTGGGTGATATACATTGAGGATACAAGTGCAGATACGATAAGCCCTCCAAGAGGAGGGCTTAATGGTTTATTTTTATTTGACGGTTCTCTCGTCATTCAAGCATAGAGCTTAATTGGTAAAGTCGTCAAAAAACTTCTTCACGCCGTCAAAGAAACCTTGTTCTTTAGGGCGATGTTTCGCCGCGTCAGTACCTTTACCCATTGAGTCATCCAACTCTTTGAGCAGCTCTTTCTGACGCGCTGATAAGTTAACTGGCGTTTCCACCACAACCTTACACAACAAATCACCAACACTACCGCTGCGTACCGACTTCACGCCTTTACCACGCAAGCGGAACATACGGCCTGTTTGTGTTTCAGGGCTCACTTTAAGCTTCACTTTGCCTTCAAGTGTTGGCACTTGTAGCTCGCCACCAAGGGCTGCTGTAGTAAAGCTCAGTGGTACTTCACAGTAAAGGTTATTACCGTCACGAGTGAAGATATCGTGCTCACGTACGTGAACCTGAACATACAAGTCGCCCGCAGGAGCGCCGTTTTCACCAGCTTCACCTTCTCCAGAAAGTCGGATACGGTCGCCAGTATCCACACCCGCTGGAATTTTAACAGAAAGCGTTTTGGTATCTTCTGTACGGCCTTGGCCTCGGCAAGAGGTACAAGGATCACTAATGATCTTCCCTTTACCCGAACAGGTTGGGCATGTTTGCTGTACGGCAAAGAAACCCTGACGCATTTGAACCTGACCATTACCATGACAGGTTGGGCACGTTGTGGGAGACGAGCCTTTCTTCGCGCCGGAACCGTGACAAGAATCACATTCCACCAAGGTTGGCACGCGAATTTCTACTTCTTTTCCACGAACCGCTTCTTCAAGGGTCATTTCCAAGTTGTAGCGCAGATCTGAACCTTGACGAGCGCGAGATTGACGGCCACCACGGCCACCGCCAAAAATATCGCCGAATACGTCACCGAAAATATCGCCGAAATCAGCGCCGCCGCCGAAGCCGCCGCCCCCACCACGATTAGGATCAACGCCAGCGTGACCATACTGGTCGTATGCCGCGCGCTTTTGAGAGTCGGTCAGTATTTCGTACGCTTCCTGAATCTCTTTAAATTTTTCCTCTAGGGCTTTGTCGCCCTGGGTGCGGTCGGGGTGATACTTCATCGCCATCTTTTTGTACGCTTTTTTAATATCGCGTTCGCTGGCGCTTTTCTCTACCCCAAGCACTTCGTAGTAGTCTCGTTTTGACATATCGCTACTTATTCCTACCCATCGTTACCAGATGTCATCAATACTCAGTATTTAATCACACCTTTAAATTTGTGTCTCTGTTAACACAACAAAGGCGCAACAAGCTAGCCTGCTGCGCCTGAGTGTTTCTGCGAACACCACTCACTTTACAGCAAGTGGTTTATCTCATCGCAGATTACTTTTTGTCGTCGTCTTTAACTTCTTCAAATTCAGCATCAACAACGTCATCTTCAGGCTTAGCATTTGCTTGTTCAGCACCTGCATCAGCACCACCAGCCGCAGCTTGTTGTGCTTGTGCCGCTTCCATCAACTTAGAAGATGCTTGAATGAGTTCTTGCGTCTTCGCTTCGATTTCCGCTTTGTCTTCGCCTTTGCTTGCTGTTTCAAGAGCAGAAACCGCAGCTTCAATTGGTGCTTTATCGTCTGCACTCAACGCGTCACCAACTTCTTCAAGTTGCTTGCGTGTTGCGTGAATCATGCCGTCAGCTTGGTTGCGCGCTTGAATCAGTTCTTCGAACTTCTTGTCTGCGTCTTTGTTCGCTTCCGCGTCCGCTACCATTTTTTCGACTTCTTCATCACTCAAGCCAGAAGACGCTTGAATGGTGATCTTCTGCTCTTTACCAGTGTCTTTATCTTTCGCAGACACGTGTAAGATACCGTCAGCATCGATATCGAAGGTTACTTCGATTTGCGGTACACCGCGTTGAGCAGGACGAATACCTTCTAGGTTGAACTGACCAAGCGACTTGTTGCCTTGTGCTTGCTTACGCTCACCTTGAAGTACGTGTACTGTTACCGCAGACTGGTTGTCTTCAGCAGTAGAGAAGGTTTGCGACTTCTTCGTTGGAATCGTCGTGTTCTTCTCAATCAACACTGTCATCACGCCGCCCATGGTCTCGATACCAAGAGATAGCGGTGTAACGTCAAGTAGTAGTACGTCTTTTACTTCACCAGCAAGTACACCACCTTGAATCGCAGCACCTACAGCAACCGCTTCATCAGGGTTAACGTCTTTACGTGGCTCTTTGCCGAAGAATTCAGTTACGTATTTCTGAACCAAAGGCATACGAGTTTGACCACCAACAAGAATGATGTCGTTGATGTCGCTTACTGATAGGTCTGCGTCAGCAAGAGCTTGTTTAACAGGCTCAAGAGAGTTTTTAACCATATCTTCAACCAAAGACTCAAGCTTCGCGCGAGTCACTTTGATTGCCAAGTGCTTAGGACCAGTAGCGTCAGCAGTGATGTAAGGCAAGTTTACTTCTGTTTGTTGTGCAGAAGACAACTCAATTTTTGCCTTTTCACCCGCTTCTTTCAAACGCTGCATCGCTAGCGGATCTTTGCGCAAGTCGATACCTTGGTCTTTTTTGAACTCGTCAACAAGGTAGTTGATCATGCGGTTATCGAAGTCTTCACCACCAAGGTGAGTATCACCGTTGGTTGCCAATACTTCGAAGGTGTGCTCGCCGTCAACTTCGTCAATTTCGATGATAGAGATATCGAATGTACCACCACCAAGGTCATAAACTGCAACAACGTTGTCGCCTTGCTTTTTGTCCATACCGTATGCCAACGCCGCCGCTGTCGGCTCGTTGATAATACGCTTAACTTCTAGACCAGCGATACGGCCAGCGTCTTTTGTTGCTTGACGTTGAGAGTCGTTAAAGTAAGCAGGAACAGTAATTACTGCGCCAGTCACTTCTTCGCCAAGGTAGTCTTCTGCTGTCTTCTTCATTTTCTTGAGTACTTCAGCAGAAATTTGCGGAGGCGCCATTTTGTCGCCTTTTGCTTCTACCCACGCATCACCGTTGTCAGCTTTAACAATTTTGTACGGCATGATGTCAATATCACGTTGTACTTCTTTGTCTTCAAAGCGACGGCCGATAAGACGCTTGATTGCGAATAATGTATTAGTTGGGTTAGTCACAGCCTGACGTTTTGCCGGCTGACCTACTAGGGTCTCACCGTCGTTTGTGTAGGCGATGATTGAAGGGGTGGTACGATCACCCTCTGCGTTTTCGATAACGCGTGCTTTGTCGCCGTCCAAAACTGCGACACATGAATTCGTTGTACCTAAATCGATACCAATGATTTTACCCATTACGTGTCTCCAAAAATTCTGTTAATGCTGCACTTTTAGTGGGGTTATAGCCCTTGATTTTCAATAGTGTCAGCAAAAATTTTCCAAAAAAAATGACTTATGCTTGTGTATCTACGCCGCTTTCTGGCGCGCGAGAAACCATGACCATAGCCGGACGCAACAAACGACCGTTTAACTCGTAACCTTTTTGCATCACTGCCATTACGGTATTCGGTTCCATTTCTGCACTTTCTTGCATCGACATTGCCTGATGCAATTCAGGATTAAAGGCGTCGCCCTGCGGATCAATGGCCTTCATTCCGAATTTTTCAATAGCGCTATTGAAAGTTTTTAGCGTCATTTCTACGCCTTCCAACAACGGCTTCACCTGATCGTTTTCAGCGTCGCTCATTTGAATAGCGCGCTCGAGGTTATCGATCACGGGCAACAACTCGTTCGCGAAGCGTTCAAGGGCAAACTTTCTCGCCTTTTCTACTTCAGCATCTGCACGGCGGCGTGCGTTTTCCATATCAGCACGTGCGCGCAACACAGATTCTTGTTGCTCTTTAACTTTGGCATTAGAGGCGAGAAGCGCAGCTTCAAGCTCGGCGATGCGTGCTTGTGCTTCGTCTTCGCTACCTGCTTCGATAACTTCTACTTCTTCAACCTGCTGAGCCTGATCTTCTACAACTTCAGCAGCTTGCTGTTGTTCTTCTGTCTGCATGTCGCGCTCTTCGCTCATGCCTACCTCCACCTGTGATTTTTACATAGCAAATTTTCCAATGAGGCTATTTATGGGGTTTGTTTGTGCGCCTTCAAGTGTATCCACAATTTTTTTATGGACTCATTGCCATAGTACCAAGGTGCTGTACGTGTTTTTGTCTTTTTATGCTAGGGTAAACCTGTGTTTTTAAAGAGATATCGAGAAAATGCTAAGCATATGGACGGTGGGAACAATCGTCGTTATTTATCTGGGAATTTTGTTCCTTATTGCATTTTGGGGCGACAAACGCCTACGCGATAACCAACAGCACCCAGTTTTGTACAGTCTAGGACTCGGCGTACACTGTACCTCTTGGGCTTTTTTCGGCACCACAGCACAGGCCGCTGAATACGGCTGGGCACTATTTCCTACTTATGTGGGCATTGCATTTGTGATGCTCTTCGCCTACCCCGTCATTTTGCGTATTAGCCGACTATGCCAACAACACAATATCAGCTCACTAGCAGACTTTATCGCCCTCAAGTACAAACAATCACACTTGTTAGCAGCCCTGATCACCTTGTTGTGCTTTGTCGGCGTAGTGCCTTATATCGCGTTGCAACTCGATGCCATTACCGACAGTATTAATTTGATCACGCCCACCAGCGAGGACAGTTCCAGTACAGTGGGTTTGTATGTGGCTGCGCTAATGGCCCTGTTTGCTATTTTATTTGGTACCCGCACACTTAACCTCACCGATAAACACCCAGGCTTACTACTCACCATCGCCTTCGAATCCATTATTAAATTGGTGGGGCTAGTCGCTGTTGGCTTGTTTGTCTGTTACAGCCTGTTTGACGGTATATATGATTTGATTGCCAAAGCAGGCATGTCAGAGCAAGGCCGCACAATTTTGTACGCAGACAGCGGCGTGATTGTGTACATCACACACATCCTGTTAGGCATATGTTCCATGTTTGTATTACCGCGCCAGTTTCATATGAACTTTATTGAACTCAATGGCGAGAGTGAACTGCGTACAGCACGCTGGTTATTTCCACTCTATCTACTGGGCATGAGTCTGTTTTTATTACCCATTGCGTTAGCCGGGGCTTTGTTACTCGACACGTCCTATGTGAATGCTGAGGCTTACGTGCTTGCGCTGCCCTTATCGGTGGGCAATATTCCGGTTTCAGTAATGGCTTTTATTGGGGGGCTGTCGGCCACTACCAGCATGGTGATTGTGGCAACATTAGCGCTAGGGATCATGATCGCCAACAACGTGATCACACCACTGTGGTTAAAAATAAAACTCAAGGCCGACCCAACTCACTCCATGCAACCCGAGCGCATTTTAACTATCCGTCGACTCACGGTATTGGTGGTGTTGAGTGTGGCGTATTGGTATCACCTAAATGTGAGCCAAACCGCACCTTTGGTTAAGAGTGGAATTATTGCCATTGCCCTACTTTCACAAGCCCTGCCCACAATGATGTTTGGCTTATATTGGCGGCGACGTAGTAAAGCAGCTGCACAATTGGCCCTACTTGCAGGCTTTCTCTGTTGGGTCATGCTGTTACTTTACCCCAGTATTATGTCGAGCTATTACTTTAACCCCGTTCCGACCGACACTGAATTGGGCCTAGGTTACATGTTCAGCTTAACGGTAAACTGTGTGGTCTACGTGATCGTGGCACTTGTGCTACCGTCGTCAAATGAGGCGACGCAACACATCCCGACTACACAGGAAACAAAACCCGAGCTGGTTGTGAGGGTAAAAGACTTACTTCATTTAACTCAACGAGTACTTGAACCTGCTGTTCATCAAGCGTTAATCAATCAACTGTCGACAAAACTACCAGAAAACTCTTCTGGCTTTGCCAGCCAAAACCTACTAACTCGTGTTGAAAAGTTACTGACGACCCAGGTGGGCTCTCCGAGTGCACGTATCTTACTTACCGCCATTGCCGATACCAAGCAAGACACCTTACCCGAACTGGTTGAATGGGTGGAAGAAGCCTCGCAGTCGTTTCAATTCAATCACGAAGTGTTACAGTCTTCTGTACAAAATATTGAGCAAGGTATCAGCGTAGTAGACCAAAACCTGACCATGCTCGCTTGGAATGAACGCTATCTCACCCAATTTAATTATCCACCGGGTTTTATTAAAGTGGGGTTGCCCATTCACACCTTACTTCAGTACAACGCTGAACGGGGATTGTTAGGCGATGTTGACCATAATGCCGACACCATCAACGCTGAAATAGAAAAGCGTATTACCTACATTAAGCAAGGCAGCAGATACAAACACGTTAGAAAGCAGCGCGATGGCCGTGTAATCGAACTAAACGGGAGTCCTTTACCCGGCGGCGGCTATGTGACCACCTACACAGATATTACCGAATATATTGCAATTCAAGAGCAACTCAGTGAAGCCAAAACCAAACTCGAACAACGGGTGGCGAAGCGCACTGAACAGTTGCAACAAGCCAAGCTAGAAGCTGACAAGGCGAATGAAAGTAAAACTAAATTTCTCGCTGCTGCCGGCCATGATTTAATGCAGCCTTTTAACGCTGCAACGCTTTTTGCCGCTATGCTTGCAAACAAAGTTACGCAGCCTGATTTGCGTCCAATGACTGAAGGGTTAGTGAACTCCCTTCACAGTGCTGAGAGCCTACTCGGCATGTTGTTAGACATGACCAAACTCGACTCCGGAGTATTGACCCCACAGCGAGAAGAAGTAGCTGTTGATGCTGTGCTCGCTCCTTTGATTCAAGAGTTCGCAGTTATCTGCGAACAAAAGTCACTGACATTGCGTTACCAAGCTAGCAACGTATGGGTACAAACCGATAAAAAGCTGTTGCGACGCATTGTACAAAACTTGTTATCTAATGCTATTCGATACACCGAATCAGGTGCTGTACTGGTGGGAGTAAGGCGATTACCCAGCCAGCAAATCAGTATTTGTGTACTCGATACTGGGCCGGGTATCCCCAAACACCAACAGCACGAAATATTTAATGAGTTTCATCAATTGGAATCTAAGCACAACAACCAAGGGTTAGGGCTTGGGCTCACCATTGTTGAGCGTATGAGTCACTTACTCGATCACCCTGTGCAATTGCAATCTGAAGTAGGAAAAGGCACGCAGTTTCGGGTCATCCTCCCTCGCGTTACCCGTGGTCAATCATCAACGGAATCTACGTCTGCCCACAACCCAACGCCGACATCCGCGTTGCTGGCACATCGCACGGCTTTATTAGTAGAAAATGATGCGCAAATTACTGCGGCTATGGTGGCTCTATTGCAAGATTGGGGTGCCAGAGTTCTTAGCGCCAATAACCTAGAGAATGCAAAGCAGCAATGCGCCACACCTCCCGATCTTATTATTGTCGATTATCATCTCGACCACGGTGAAACGGGCACAGAAACGGCCAAAGCCTTACGTGAATACTGGCAGCAATCGGTGCCTGGTATTCTCAACACCGCCAATCGCAGTGACTCCATTCGCGATGAAGCGGCAGAAGCCGATTTACACTACTTGCCCAAACCACTCAAACCGGCTGCATTGAAACGCTTGTTGAAGCAAAAAATCAAATTTAATCAATAAACGGTGCTTAGGCTACTTCCTCAGCGCCCATCATCTGTTTAAAGAGCACGCCCGCTTTGGTGCGGTTGATCACCTGTAACTTTTTGAGTACGGCTGACACGTGTTGTTTAACGGTGGATTCAGAAATATCCAGTTCGTAAGCAATTTGCTTGTTCAACAAACCATCGGCCATGAGTTGTAGCACTTTGAATTGATGAGGGGTGAGCTGGTTAAGGCGTTCGGCAAAATCAGGCTGTTCTAATTGCTTCGCTTTGTTGATCGCTTCAATCATGTATTCAGGTAGCCAAGTCTCGCCTTCCAACACCTCTTCAACCGCATCGGCAATGGTTTCTAAAGGCGTTGATTTGGGAATATAGCCACTGGCCCCCAAACCCATTGCTTTACTGATCATTGCTGGATCTTCATCGGCTGAAACAATTACCACCAGCACATCAGGGTACTGGCTACGCAGAGTTTGTAACCCAACCAAACCTTGATTGCCCGGCATATTTAAATCGAGAAACACACACTCAACGTCTATCTCAGTATCGAGTATTGAAGCTGCACTTTGCACTGAATCCGCCTCAAGAATCCCGTCGCCGACTAAATCTACCAAGGCTTGCTTCATCGCGGCTCGAAAGAGCGGATGGTCATCGACAATCAAGACTTTGGTGTTCATGTGGTAATCCATTCTCAACGTTGTAAACAAACCAAAAACATATTAACCAATTATTAACACCCACCCAACCTTTTTTGAGGAAATAATCAGGCAAAACATCAGTTTTAAGCGTAGCAGATGGAATAAATTGTGTTGGATCGTCAGTCTATTGACGAATAAAAATAGTGGGAGGAACAAATGCGGTTGTTGACGAAAAAAAAGCGCCTAAACTTTTCAGTGTCGGCGCTTGAAAGAGAACACGGGAAATTGTTTAGAAGCGGTAGCCCACTGTTAAGTGAATGGTACGAGGATCGCCGTAATAACCGATTAACGTGTTGTCACCGCCTAGGCCAGGTTGATACTTAGAGGTATCAGATGGGTCAGTTGGATCAGGCGTAACAAACTGATATCCACCCACTAAGTATTCTTCATCGGTTAGGTTTTTACCATGAAGGCCTGCATACCAACTGCCGTCATCGCTCTGCCAAGTCACACTCACATTCACGATACCGTAGCCGTCTTGATTAAGCAGGTTATCTTGCTCAAACAACGAGTAATCGTCGCGGTAGTAGTAACTTGCGTTCACTACAAAATCACCCACTGACGACTCAATCAAATAGTTCGCCGCAAAGTTTGCGGTGTATTCTGGCGTGTTGGAAATTGAGAATCGGTCAGCAATATTCACCGAGCCTGATTCGGTCTCTTCAATCACGGTTTCAAACTCAGCATCGATATACCCCAATGCCAAATCAAAAGTCAGGTATTCAGAAGCGGCGTAAGTAATTTCAGCTTCAATACCCTGTGCGTTCGACTCACCTACGTTACCCAAAATTTGCTGTAAGTCGGTGGCACTCGCGCCGGCAAGCACAGAAATGTACTGACGATCTTTGTGATCAAGTGAGAACAAGGTCACGTTAGTACGCAAAGAATCTGTCCAGTCGGCTTTCATCCCTAGTTCGTAAGAATCAACAATCTCTGGATTAACTGCCGGTTCGTTGATGGTTGCACGCGGGTTAAACGTACCTGATTTAAAGCCTTGCGAGTAACTAGCAAACAACATGATGTCGTCAGAGTATTGGTACTCAAGACCCAAACGAGGCGTGAAGCGCGACCAGCTTTCTACTTTCGGCGCATCTAATGTGCCATCGCCGTCTGAATCTACACCCAATACTTGTGGCACTAACTGACCATCAGGGCGCACATAACCGTCAACCCAACCTGTAGACGGGTAAGTATTCGCGTATACCAAGCCATTGTTTACGTAGGCTGACTTTTCTTCGTCGGTGTATCGCGCGCCGACAGACATAGACAGCTTTTCACTGAAATCATAATTTAACTGCGTGTACACGGCCCAGCTTTCACTGTTGTTACAGCCTGTGACTTCACGAGTTAAACCCGGTAAGCCCAAAGAACGGCCGTATACGCCTAAAATAGCGTCGAAATTACCACACGACTCACCGTCGTATAAGTACACACCACTGACAAGAGAGAAGTCAGTGCCGCTGTAATTCGCTTGAATTTCATGGGTATCATTGCTGTCATCGTACTCGGCTGGTACATCAAAAATATCCAGAGGCGTGTTATCAAAGTCGATGTTAGTCGGAGAGTAACTCTCGCGGTGAGACCCCACATACTTCAACTCCATGTTGTCAGTGAGGTTGTAACGTACTAGCCAGTTGTACCCTTCAATTTCCACTTTATTCCATGTTGGCATACTGGTGTAGGAATCGTATTTGGAATCAGGCACGGGCGCATCGGTTAACAAACTGGGAAGCAATCGATAGCCCCCTTTCGCATTCGAGGTATCTTCGGTTTTATCCCAGCCAATGCGGAAGAATAAATCCTCGGTAGGGTGCACTTCTAACGTAAGGCGTGCCGCCCATAAATCTTTGTTGTAGTTCTCTTTATCTTGGCCATCTAGTGCTGAAACCAAATACTCACCAAAGCCATCACGGTTCAGGTTGGCATAGCCAAACCCGAGATAAACGGTATCGTCAATCAGCGGAATTTGGCCGGTAGTTTTAACGTCACGTTGACTGTAGCTGCCCACCGTACCTTCGAGGTTAAACTGCATATCACCCGACATTTCCTTGGTAACATATTTCACCGCTCCACCAATGGTGTTTTTACCGTAAAGCGTGCCTTGAGGCCCGCGAAGTACTTCAATACGTTGCACGTCGAGCAGGTCTAACACCGCGCCTTGAGGGCGAGCGATATAAACATCGTCTACGTAAATCCCCACGCCTGGCTCATAGCCCCACAATGGATCTTGTTGGCCCACACCGCGAATAAACGCGGTCAGTGTAGAGTTAGTGCCTCGGCTGGTTTGTAAGGTGGTGTTAGGCGAAAACTGCTGAATCTCAGTCAGTACACTGATGCCCTTTTCAGCAAGTTCAACCGACCCCACCGACGTGATGGAAACAGGCACTTCTTGCAAGGTTTCAACGGTTTTACGTGCGGTTACTTCGATGCGTTCGAGTGTTCCGCGTTTATTTTCTGTCGTGTCGGCGTCTTGTGCATGAGCAGGTAAACCCACACAAGCCATGGCTACGGCTGCGGCGCACAAGGTTTTGCTAAAGCTGTACTGAGTGTGTAAGGCCTGAGGCGTCGTGATTTGTTGTTTCATGATATGTGTCCCTATCGCTGATTTATCGTTGTTCACTGACTAAAGGCTGCGGTCGATAAATACTGTAGGCAACTTCCTCTTTCAGGTCTGTAGTACCATCGTACTATGGGCAAATTACTGATTGCCAGCCACAATCTGCTCACCTCTAGAGATCTGCGGTCACAGGTTTTTAGCAAGGAAATCATTATGTTGAGTTTAATAGGCTTGGTTGTAGGCCTGGCACTACTGATAGTGTTAACCATACGCGGCATGAACTTATTCATCGCCGCCCCACTCTGTGCGCTGCTGGTTGCATTGTGCAATGGCATTCCCGTTTTTGTCGGCGACGGCAACTTTGTTAGCGTATATATGAGTGGCTTCACAGGCTTTATCGCCTCATGGTTTTTTATGTTTTTACTCGGCGCAATATTCGGTAAATTCATGGAAGACACAGGTGCTGCGGATTCCGTTGCACGCTGGATAGTAGGCAAGCTCGGGCAAAAGCACGCGGTTTTTGCTGTTGTACTCGCTTGTGCCATTCTCACCTACGGCGGGGTGAGTTTGTTTGTGGTCGCCTTTTCGGTTTACCCCATGGCAGTGAGCTTGTTTAAAGATGCGAATTTACCGCGGCGCTTTATTCCAGCCACGTTAGCTTTTGGCTCGGTGACCTTTACGATGACCTCGGCAGGCTCACCCGAAATCCAAAACTGGATCCCGATTAAGTACTTGGGAACTTCCCCGTTTGCAGCGTGGGAAGTGAGCCTAGTCGTGGCCATTTTTATGGCGTGTTTCGGCTATTGGTGGCTCAAACGCATGATCACCAAAGCCGTAGCAAATGGCGAAGTATTTGAAGCGCGCGCCGCCGATCCTGAATTGAAAGAACGAGATTACCCTCACCCGTTGAGCGGACTATTCCCGTTGGTTGTGGTGCTAGTATTGTCTTTCTTACTCCACGATGCCCTTGGCCATCTAGCACTCATCGTGGCACTGGCGGGCGGCGTATTGTCTTTGATGGCAATCAACTTCCAGTATTTTTCAAACCTCAGCAATGCGATTAATTTAGGCACGACAGGCGCGTTAATTGCAATTGGTAACACGGCAGCCGTTGTGGGTTTTGGCGCCATTGCCAAGTCGACTGAGGCTTTTCAAATGACCGTAGAGGTAATGACTCACTTACCCGGTAATGAGCTGATTGGTGCGGCTGTTGCAGTGAGCGTGATTGCAGGGTTAACCGGATCTGCCTCCGGTGGACAAGCCATTGTTTTACCCTTGGTGGGGCAACACTATATTGACCAAGGTGTACAACCCGAGCAACTTCATCGTATTGTATCTATATCATCTGGTGCGTTAGACACATTGCCTCACAACGGCTATGTGGTCACCACCATTCGGGCTATTTGTCATGAAACACACAAAGATGCCTATTGGCCTATGGCTGCACTTACGGCCGTAACGCCGATGATAGGATTAGCCATTGCGATCACACTATTTAGCTTTGCCTAAGGATTTTGCATGAACAAAGCAGCCAAGCGGATGAATCAATGGGTGATAACCGTGTGCTTGATGCTCCTTGCATCGAGCACGTGCGCCACACCTTTGATTACACAAAAGCAGGTTTTTAACATTGATAACTTCACTACCTTTGGTGGTGAAGCCATCAAACATGTTAGCGTGGGTTGGGAAAGTTACGGCGAGTTAAACGACAACAAAGACAATGTGATCTTAATCACCCATTACTTTTCAGGTACATCACACGCCGCGGGTAAATACCACCCAGATGATCAACAAGTGGGTTACTGGGATGCCATCATTGGCCCAGGTAAAGCCATTGATACCAACAAATACTTTGTGATCAGTGTCGACACCCTAGCTAACCTCAACGCCAATGCGCCGAACGTGATCACAACCGGCCCAGCCTCGATTAACCCTGAAACCGGCAAACCTTATGGTCTCACTTTTCCAGTGGTGACAATTCGCGACTTTGTAAATGTACAAAAAGCCGTGCTGGAAAGTTTGGGTATTCGCAAACTCCACGCCGTAATTGGCCCTTCTATGGGCTCCATGCAGGCGATTGATTGGGCTGCAGCTTACCCTACTTGGGTAGAGCGCATGGTATCAGTGATAGGCACAGGGCAAAGCGATGCATGGACAACCGCAGCATTAGAGCAATGGGCCATGCCCATTAAGCTAGATAGCCATTGGCAAAAAGGGAACTATTACGACAGCGAACCACCTACGGCTGGATTGATTTCAGCCTTGATGGTAGTAACGCAACAAGCATTACACCCCGAGTTTTTTAATAAACAGGGTCAGCAATTGCATTACCAAAGCGTTGAAGAAGCGCCTTTGCACAGTATTTTAGCCAACCACAGTATTGTTGATTGGCTATACAAACGTGCTGCATCACGAGCCAATAGCATGGATGCCAATCATTTGTTGTATTTGGTAAGAGCCTGCCAACTCTTTGTTGCCGGTCATAAAGGGTCATTAAACGATGGCCTACTCAACATAAAAGCCAAGACGTTGTTTATTCCAGCGAAAAATGATCTCATACTCATGCCCTACGGAGCACAAGCTGCCCATCAATCATTAGCTGATATGGGTAAACACAGTGAATATGTGGAACTGCAAGGCGGATTAGGTCACCTTGAAGGGGTACTGGATATTGCTGAACAAGCCGATACGCTTCGCCGCTTTTTAAACGAATAGGACGCAACCATGAAATTATCTTTGTCATCGATGTTAGTGAGCGCTGTGTTTACTGCTACTGCGACTGCCGCCATCCCACCTGTGAATGTAGATATTGAACACATCACTGTTTCTGGCTTGTCATCGGGCGGCTACATGGCGAACCAATTTCACATCGCCCGCAGTGAATGGGTATCTGGCGCAGCCATACTCGCTGCCGGCCCTTATTTTTGTGCACAGGGTGATATTACTACCGCTCTTGGGCGTTGTGTGAACAAGTTTGAGTCTCCTATTCCACTAACAGAATTAACAAAACAAGCCGAAGCTTGGTCAAAAGCGGGCAAAATAGACGCCCTGTCGAATTTAAAAAGCAGCCGAGTATGGCTATTGCACGGCACCAAAGACGTACGCGTTATCAGTGATGTTAACAACGCGCTCTATCAGCAATACCAAGGCTGGGTAGACAAAGACAACCTAACCTATCTGAACACTCAGCCTTTTGCCCACGTCTTCCCTACAAACAAAGGTAGTGGAAATTGTACAACGTCAGAGACACCCTACATTGGCAACTGCGAGTATGACGCTGCGGGTGACTTGCTTCAATATTTACTCGGTAGTTTAAACAAGCCAGATGATAGTTTGTCAGGTGAAGTCGTGAGCTTTAATCAACAAGCATTAGCGGGCACAAATGCCGCCACCATGGGAGAAACCGGCTATGCTTATATTCCAGCGTCATGTAAAAAAGGCGCTGAAAACAGCGAGGGTACAGCCTGTAAAGTACACGTGAGTTTTCACGGCTGTAACCAATATGCTGGCGCCGTAGGTAAAGCCTATGTTGAGCAAACAGGCTTGAATGAATGGGCTGATGACAACCAAATTGTGGTGGTTTATCCACAAACGAAAAAATCCCTCTTTATGCCGTTAAACCCACAAGGGTGTTGGGACTGGTGGGGCTATACGGGGGCAGATTATGCCACCAAACAAGGCCCACAAATTCAAGCCGTTGAGGCGATTGTGAAAAGTTTGGCAAATTAGGAGGCGACAATGAGTCAATACAATATTTTTATTACCGGTGGTGCAAGTGGCATTGGTTTGGGCATTGCCGAATCGCTTGCAGGCCATGGTCATCATGTGATTTTGGCAGATATCAATCTTGATGCTGCCGAGTCCGCAGCAGCGAGTTTAAATGAAAAAGGCTTAAGTGCTTCGGCCATCCAAGTGGACGTATGTGATGCGGCACAAATTGCCCAGTTACCTGAAAAACTCAAAGATACGCCTGTCGACGTGCTAGTGAACAACGCCGGTATACAGCACGTGTCGAAACTAGAAGACTTCCCAGCAGAGAAGTGGCAGTTACTAATCAACATTATGTTGGTCGGCCCAGCATTACTTAGCCAAGCCTTTTTGCCTCATATGCGAGCGAATAACTTTGGCCGGATTATTAATGTAGGCTCTATTCACTCAGTAGTGGCCTCGCCTTATAAATCGGCTTACGTGGCAGCAAAACACGGCTTATTAGGCTTTGCAAAAACCCTAGCTCTTGAAACTGGAGATTGCGATGTAACCGTGAATACCTTGTGTCCGGCATATGTCAAAACGCCGTTGGTTGAAAAGCAAATTGCTGCTCAAGCCGCAGAAAATGGGATTTCTGAAGAAGACGTGATCAACAAAATCATGTTAGAACCCATGCCGAAAAAATCATTTATCAGTTTGGAAGAACTCGCCGACACCGCTGCTTTCTTGATCAGTAGCAGTGCGCGAAACATTACCGGCCAAACTATGATCTTGGATGGCGGCTGGACCTCTCGCTAATCCAGCATTTCAAAACACCATTGGAAGAAAGCTATCAACGCTTTCTTTTAATATTTTAAATGTGCTAATGTCGCCCACAGGCTTATTGATAAACCCTCATCAGTAAGCCTGTTTTTAATGGGAAGACAAGTGCATGCAATACAAAACGGTTGGACTCATCGGCAAAGCCGCGCACGAAGGTGCGCACGAGAGCTTAAACATACTTGCCGAATACCTGCACGCCAAAGGCTGTACGATTTTGGTTGAAGGGTCTGTTGCCCAGGAAATGGATAGCGATAACTACACCCTGAGTGATCTTGTCACCATTGGTAAAATTGCTGACCTTGCCATCGTAGTCGGCGGCGACGGTAATATGCTGGGTGCGGCACGAGTTCTCTCTCGCTTCGACATTCATGTAGTCGGTGTTAACCGAGGCAACCTTGGCTTTCTCACCGATATTCACCCCGACGATATCGTTCAGCAAATGGACCTGATTTTTGATGGTCATTGCACCGTAGAACAACGTTTTTTGCTAGAAGTGTCTGTGTATCGCCACGAGATTTTAAAGAGCAGCAATGCCGCCGTGAATGAGATTGTATTGCACCACGCAAAAGTGGCGCACATGATGGAATTTGAAGTGTATATCGACGATGCCTTTGTATTCAGCCAACGCTCCGATGGTCTGATTGTGGCAACGCCCACCGGCTCAACCGCTTATTCTTTATCGGGTGGCGGCCCTATTCTCATGCCTCATTTAGATGCCCTAACCCTAGTGCCTATGTTCCCCCATACCTTGAGCAGCCGCCCAATTGTTGTAGATGCTAACAGCAAAATATCCATGCGCGTATCGGGCAATAATACCGACAACTTACAAATCAGTTGTGACAGCCACATTGTTTTACCTGTGCTACCGGGCGATGAGATCCGCGTGCACAAAAATGCCAACAAGCTCACCATGGTGCATCCAAAAGATTACAATTATTTCAACGTATTGCGGAATAAGTTGAATTGGGGCAGCAAGCTTTACTAGCTATTCAGGGCTTTTAAAGCGTATTCTGGATCGGCATCCACGATTTTAAGTAACGCCCGAGCTGGCCCCGTAGGATGACGTCGCCCCTGCTCCCAGTTTTCAAGCGTGCGCTTACTGACCCCCATCACACCAGCAAAGCGACTCTGACTTAGGCCAGTCTTAGCTCGAATGGCTTTCACTTCAGGTTCGGCAAACTCAGTAACTCGCGTAGCTTGAGCCTTGCCTTGTATAATATCGTCAGCCTGCTCAACACTAACTAATAGTTCATTGAACATATCATCTTTCATAGTGACCACCTTTCCACAACAGTGCGCAAAGCCTTGAGCTGCGCATCGGTTAAACTCTCCTGAGTATTTTTGGGATAAACATAAACCATAAACAACTGCTCATCGGCGCTCATCCAGTAATAGATAACCCGCACACCGCCGCTTTTTCCTCGTCCCTCTAACGCCCAACGCAGTTTACGCAGGCCGCCGCTGTGTTTAATCACGCTGCCCATATCCGGCCGATTGACCAAGGCTTCTTGTAACCCCTTGTATTCATCATCACTCATCATTTCAGTAATGAGCTTGGTGAATATCGGGGTTTCTACAATTACCATGCAAACCTCATTATACGTCAATGGCGTATTCTGTCGAGTATTACCAGGCTCTCAATATCGACGACTCTTCGTCATATTGTTTATCCAAAGTATCGCCTAGTATGCTCAAATCTATCAATGTGATGAGACTATTACTAAAATCAAATCAATGACACTGCCTAAGAGAACCGTTGTGTGCTCCACCAACAGGGCCAACGGTGATAC
This sequence comes from Alteromonas sp. ABE4_545, assembly GCF_056161325.1. Taxonomy (NCBI): domain Bacteria; kingdom Pseudomonadati; phylum Pseudomonadota; class Gammaproteobacteria; order Alteromonadales; family Alteromonadaceae; genus Alteromonas; species Alteromonas sp. ABE4_545. Next base: position 83,620 of record NZ_JBSWYY010000001.1, on the reverse strand, counting down.
AACCACTTAGCCACTATTGGTAATAATTCGCCCGAATTGACCTCGTAATTACCATACCTGATACAAATTATTGCCAGATTTCATTGGTGGAATAATCCTTATTCCACACTCTTGGCAACTACAATGAAAACTCGCCGCATTCCAAAACATTTATTATTAGAACCACAACCCAAACGCAAAGCTCACCGCTGGGTAGGCAGCATTATTTTACTTTTGATTATTGGCTTTTTTACCTTGGTGGCAGTGAAAGCGAATAGCCAAGAAATGGCCGATAATCACGCTGGACAATTAGTTTTCCAACGCGAAGGGCAAACTCTTACGCCGTCAAACATTCGTACTCAGCAAGCCACTCATGTAGCAACCCAAGTCGATGCCGACATATCGGGGTTAGTGGTTAACGTGCAATACCAGCAAGAGTTTCGCAATGACAGTGATGAGTGGGTGGAGGGCATTTATACCTTCCCGCTGCCTGAAAGTGCTGCCATTCACCACATGGAAATACACCTTGGCAATCGCATTATTGTGGGTGAGATTCACCCTAAAAAAAAAGCCAAAGAGATTTACCAACACGCTTTGAAAGCGGGTAAACAAGCTGCACTCACGGAACAACAGCGGCCTAATTTGTTTACTCAGCGCATTGCCAATATAGCTCCCCATCAAACCCTTATCGTGACAATTGCCTTTACCGACAAAGCGGAGTACCGACACAGTGAATTTACTTGGCGACTCCCCACTACCCTAACGCCGCGTTTTATTCCCGGTATTTCAGCACTACCGCCACAAAATTATGGGCAAGAAAACATTGAGGTGCATGCCTCCGGATGGGCATTAACACCGGCACAACGAGAGGATGCTAGCGCAATATCGCCGCCCATCAGTCACCTTGCCCACAACCCTATTTCGATGAATATCAACTTGCACACGGGCGGTTTAACCTTTGCTGATGTATCGTCGCTTTACCACGATATTCGTATAGAGAGGCAAAGTGATAAGCAAGGCAATAACGAAAGCAACGAGCAATATCACATTACCTTTCAACAACCAGAAGAAATGGATCGGGATTTTGTTTTGCGCTGGCAACCCGTGTTATCACAAAAACCTCAAGCGGCCATATTTCAGCAACGTATCGACAACGATTACTTCACCCTACTCATGGTGTTACCGCCCGAAGCAAATAAACAAACCCATTTAAATCGAGACCTACTCTTTATTATCGATACCTCAGGCTCTATGCAAGGCACTGCCATTGAACAAGCAAAAGCCAGTTTAACCTATGCATTAAACCAACTTACGCCTGCCGATAACTTCAACATTATCGAATTTAACAGTGATTACTCTTTACTGTTTGCTCGCCCCCAAATTGCTGATGAGCAAAACATTGCCACTGCTACGCACTGGATTGCGCAGTTACAAGCGGACGGTGGCACGGAAATGCAAAACGCCTTGGATGCGGCTTTTCTGCAAACGGCGAATAGCCAACACCTCGCTCAAGTGGTGTTTATCACAGATGGTGCCGTGGGTAATGAATCAGCATTGTTTCAACGTATTGAGCAACAAGCAGGTGATGCGCGCCTGTTCACCGTTGGCATTGGCACGGCCCCCAATACCTGGTTTATGAAAAAAGCCGCTCAATTTGGGCGCGGTACGTATGAGTACATTGCCGATGCCAATGAAGTACAGCAACACATGCGACGCCTATTTACCAAACTTGATAGCGCGGTAGCAAAAAACCTGATTGTCAATTGGCCGAGCGATGCAGAAGTGTACCCCCAGCGTATCGGCGACCTGTATGCTGACGAGCCCCTTGTGGCCATTGCTAAACTCACCTCACCGCCAGAAGAATTAAAAGTAGCCGGAGAAAGTGCTGGCGTAACCACTTCAAACCACTGGCTTAAGAAAGTGACAGCGCCAAATGCTGCGAAAAGCCAAGGTATTGGGAGCTTATGGGCGCGGGATAAGATTGCCGCTATTGAAGATGCGGGGCATCGCGGTCTGTTAAGTAAAGAAGAAGTGGAAGAACAAGTACTTCCCGTTGCACTGCGTCATCATTTATTAAGTCGATTTACATCATTTGTGGCGGTAGACAAAGCCATTGTTCGCCCCAGCGATGCAAAATTAAAGCTAGACACTGTGGCCAACCAATTAGCCAAAGGCCAAGTGCTTCAAGCAAGGCAAGCTCTGGCAATGCCACAAACGGCAACCAACTCAACGCTCACATTCTGGCTCGGGTTAGTGTGCTTTGGCGCATTCGTTTTTATACAAGGCCTACTTCGTGATAAATAAACGCCCTTTGAAAGGGACTTTGAAATGGGCCTCAAGCGCAATTTTGTTATGCCTTGCCACATTGCTTTGGGGCAATAGCGCTTATATCAGCGCCAAAGCTGTGCTGGCTCAGCATTTGATCGCAACGGCATGGCAAGAGTCGCTGCAAACCCACCAGCCGGTTAAACCTTGGCGTTGGGCAGACAACTGGCCCGTCGCTGAGCTTTACTTCCCAAATCAAAATGTGCGAGTTTATGCGCTGGCTGGTAGTCATGGCACTAGTCTCGCCTTTGGGCCTGGGCACATTGACGGTACGGCCCTGCCCGATGAATCAGGCACAAAAGTGTTCAGTGCCCACAGAGACACGCACTTCTCGTTTCTCAATACATTGGGTATTGGCCAAACGTTTGATATTCGCGGCATGGCTGGGCGCTGGATGCGTTATAAAGTGACATCCCGCCACATCGTCGACACACGCAAAGATGAATGGCTGATTGCCCCTGAACAAAATCAAGTGCAGTTAATCACCTGTTACCCTGTAGACAGTATGTTGCCCAACCCACCTGAGCGGCTGGTTGTTGTAGCAACCCCAGTTGAAACGACTGAACTGGGCTATTTACTGCCGTTACCGTTAACGCGATTTTGAAGACGGTGGCTGAGTTGCATGGTGCTTTTGGGTGTTAGCCGGACTAGCGGAAGACTCGTCAGATTTGGCAGTGTCGCCCGTTCCCAACACCAAAACAGCGTAACCCACCAATAACACCACAACAAAAAACACGGTACCGATAATGCCAATGGTGGTGGCTTCCGATGCATAAGAAGGCGCTACGAAGCAAAGTAACAACAGGAAGATAAACGGTTTCATCATTTTAGGCCCCAATACTAATTCGTCATTGGGGATTATCACTCTGTTTCACTTTACCTAACAGACACAGTTGACCACTGAAAAACTATAACAGTTTAAAACTACAACTGTTATAGTTTACACATCATACTCATTCGATCGAACCTGTGACAAAATACGAAATACTTGCCGAACAAATCAAAGTGCAAATTCAAAATGGCGTTTGGGTGGAGAATGAAAAACTACCGTCATTGAGAAAGCAATCTGCTCATTCGGGAATGAGCTTGATGACAGTGTTAAACGCCTATCAATTGCTGGAAAGCCAAGGGTTGATTCGATCGGTTGACCGTTCGGGTTATAAAGTAAGTGCACCAACCAAACCGACATCAACAAGCAAAGTACAACACAATGAATCGGTTAGCGTTAACGATTTTATTTACGACGTGCTGCAAGCATCACGTGATCCTCACATGTTTAGTTTGGGCTTTGCTTATCCAGATCCCTCGCTTTACCCCAAACATCACCTGAGCAAGGCCCTCGCGAGAACGGCACGAGACTTATCTTCAGCCAGTGCCTTTGACAACCTGCCCCCCGGCAACCTTGCATTGAGAAAACTGATTGCTAAACGTTACGCCGCCAAAGGCGTGTTGATATCACCCGATGAAATTGTGATCACCGCAGGCGCATTGGAAGCGCTTAATTTAAGTCTGCAAGTGTGTACGTCTCCAGGTGATAGCGTGATTATTGAATCTCCCACTTTTTATGGTGCAATGCAGGCACTGGAAAGACTGGGGTTAAAAGCGGTAACGGTTGAGGCTTCACCCACAGAAGGAGTGGATCTTACGGCGCTGGAACGTGCGTTACAAACTGAGCGAATTAAAGCGTGTTGGTTGATGTCTCATTGTCAAAATCCCATGGGATACAGTTTGAACGATGAGAAAAAGCAGCGAATTGCACAACTATTGGAAAAGTACGCGGTGCCGCTTATCGAAGATGACGTGTATGCAGAACTGTATGAAGGACAACAGTCCTCATTGCCTATTAAACACTATCTCAACAACAGTAATGGGTTATTGTGTTCTTCGTTTTCTAAATCACTCATTGCGGGTTATCGCATCGGTTGGGTAGCGGCAGGAAAACACGCAGAAGCATTGCAAAAACAACAGCTCATGAGCACGCTTGCCACTAGTGCGCCAATACAACACGCCCTCGTGGACTATCTCTCTACTAAAAACTACGAGCAGCACCTAAAATCACTGCGAAAAACACTAAAACAAAGAAAGGCAAGCATGCGCGCGTTTCTGAGCGAACACATGGATAAACAGGTAACGATTGATGCCAACCAAGGCGGCTATTTTTTATGGCTCACGCTCCCTCGCCATGTCGACACAATGCCTATTTATCAACAAGTATTACGCTTCAACCTGAGCTTGGCACCGGGGAAATTGTTTTGCTTACAGGGCGAATTTTCTCATTGTATTCGCCTCAATGCGTCGTTTGAGCTTACCCCTGCAAGACAAAACAAACTCGTTAAATTGGTGGCGCTGATTAACAACGCCATCAAGCGTGAAAACAGTGCGTAGTAATATCAACTGCCATTGTTGGAGTTAGTGGCCATTGTTGGAGTTAGTGGCCACGGTTGAAGCGGCGACAACACACATTTGCTAACAATTTGCAGGCGGTTAAAAGCAGAAAACCCGCTCATCGGCGGGTTTCCATTGGTTGTGTTTAGTTTACCAAGCGAGCGACTTATACCGCTTCGTCGTACTCATCAAAAACGTCTACGCCTTCAGTCGTGTCAACTGGCGAAACAAGCACTGGCTTTTGATGTAAATCCTGACGTAATTGCCCTTTGCGGTGAGCGAGTACGGTTTCGAGTTTTTTCACTGCCTGTGCAATAGCGGGGTACATGACTTTATTCGTACCTTTTGCTGCCACACTGCGCCCTTCGTAGTGAGTCGCAATATCGACAATAAATTCTCCGTGTTCTTTGATAATAACCACGTCGGTAGAGATTAAGCTAGGGAAGCGATTAACGAGTTTATCGATTTTTTCAGAGACGTGTTGTTTTACTGCATCGCTGATTTCGACGTGATGGCCAGAAAGTCTAATTCTCATAAGTTTTCCTTATTCCTGAAACTTAATTGTAGAAGTGAAGTTGCGCGTTACAGCGCGGTCACTCGCTTTCTTGTGGAGGGTAAATTTCTTTGCCTCCATTACTTGATATCAGGATTCCTATCGCGTTTACAAGCCCTTTTTAGCGAAGAAAAAAAGAAAGTTGATTTGTGGCACTTTTCGCACCGGAAAGCCTTCCATTCTCAAAATTAGGGGCGTATGCTGGGGAGATAACTCAGGGCTCACCCCCAACTTTTCTGACCATTTGGTCATCCTTCAACCAGTCTATTTTCCCCCTTCGCCCTTCTAAAATCTACAAGTGCTTTTTCATAATCTCATAGAGTTCTGGACGGTTTTCTGCAATTTCTTCTTTGCTCAACCCTTCTAGCGAATGTGGGTACTTGAGCCACGCTTGGGTTTCATGAAGAAAATAATCAGGCACTCGGTTGGTTTGATTGCGCTCAGGTTTGTAATACGGCACTGCCACACGAATATCTTCAGGCGTGTTTAAACGAGCAAGGTCTGTAAGTTTATCGATAATGGCTTCAATAGACCGGCCACTGTCAAATACATCGTCCACGATAAGCAAACGATCATGATGTTGAATATTCTTCACCAAATAATTTAAACCATGCACTTTCACATCTTTGGATTGCTTGTCGATCCCCTGATAAGACGAGGTGCGAATGGCAATATTATCGGTCTCGATACCGTGAAACGCGAGGTACTCTTGCACGGCGATACCAATGGGCGCGCCACCTCGCCATACAGCAATGATGAAGGTGGGCTTAAATCCCGATTCATATACTTTCTCAGCTAAACGGAAAGAGTCTTCCAACAGTCCCTGCGCACTCAAATATGTTTTACTTTTCATTTCGTTTCCTCTGAGAAAGGTATTACCCGACTAAGCTGTCGGATGCTATGATACCGACGTAGGAGCAAAGTGTCACATGGGAGCAGCAGATTGAATAAGCGATTTTTGCAGGAACAACAAATTATTGAAGACTCATTTCGTTTGGGTGTACAAATATTTGAAAGCGGCTTTCGACCCAACTTTATCGTTGGCTTGTGGCGCGGTGGTAGTGCCGTTGGTATATACGTGCAAGAATGCTTGCAAACCTTGGGCGTAGAAACCGACCACATTGCGCTAAGAACGTCCTACCCAGGCCTCCCCGACTATCAGAACATGGTGGAAACCCCAGAGCGCATCCGCGTGCATGGCACTCAATATTTAATTGAAAACCTTAACGTTGAAGATGGCTTATTGATTGTGGACGATGTGTTTAGTTCTGGCCAAAACATCAATGCCGTAATCAACCGGTTGCGCACCAAACTCAAACGCAATATGCCCAGTGAAGTAAAAGTCGCGACCTTATATCAACGAGAGGGGTATAACCGCACCGATCTCAAACCTGACTTTTGCTTGCACAACACCAACGATTGGTTGGTATTCCCCTACGAATTAAAAGGCTTGAGTGAAGAAGAAATCGCTGAATACAAACCTTACGCAGCGCCTTTTTTACGCCAAAACTAACGTAAGTCGTGTAATCAATGGCAAATAACCGCTCGGCGCATCATGTCGGTATAAGTAGGGTCTGTGAACAGCGCGCGACCAAGTGCATCTTTTTCTGCACTGGATTCATTACCGCTGTGTGGGCCACACTGATTCCCTTTCTAAAGTTACATACCCAAGCTTCAGACGCCGATTTAGGCGCAATTCTACTTTGCATGGGTACCGGTGCTTTGGTTGCGATGCCAGTAGTCGGTCCACTCACGTCAAAATTTGGCTGTAAGCACATTATCACTATTGGGTTCGCTGGTTTGCTAGCTACAGTGGCTTGCATGCCTTTTATTCTCAATTTATGGCTACTTGCCGTTGTGGTTGTTATTGCAGGTGTCTGCATTGGCGCCATTGACTGCGCCATGAATATTCAGGCCATTTTGGTTGAAAAGGCGAATACAAAACCATTGATGTCTAGCTTTCACGGGTTTTATAGCTTAGGGGGCATCGTCGGCGCTCTAGTCATGGCAATGTGTTTGAATATTTTCTCAGTAGTTATTGCTGTACTCCTCGCGATGGCTCCCGTAGTCATTGCTTTTATCTACTATCAACGGTTTATGCTCTCGTACGGCAACGAAGAAAATGGCCCTGCATTCGCGTGGCCCAAAGGTGCCGTTTTCTTTATTGGCTTGAGCTGCTTTTGCATGTTTTTGGCCGAAGGCAGTGTGCTTGATTGGAGTAGCGTATTTCTTACAGAACACAGAGGTGTGGCAATTACGTACGGTGGAATGGGTTTTGCCGCGTTCTCCGTGGCAATGACAATAGCAAGATTAACTGGTGACAACATAGTCGCTCATTTTGGTGGTATGAAAGTGGTCACAATTGGCACTATCGTCGCCACACTGGGGTTGGCAGCTGTGTTATTCACCCCCTATTTACTCGCCAATATTGTCGGTTATTTTTTCATAGGACTTGGCGCCGCCAATGTGGTCCCTGTAATGTTCAGTGCCATTGCTAATCAACAAGACATGAGCCAGAGTACCGCCGTCCCTGCCGTTTCAACCATGGCATACTCAGGCGTTTTATTAGGGCCAGCCAGTATTGGCGTGATAGCCCACAGCTATAGTTTACTGTATGCCCTCGCTATCGTTTTTGTCTTATTTTTCATTGTTCTGGTGACCGCACGATTAATCCCCTATCAAGCCTCCTAGCCTTGTACTGAGTAAAACATAAGTGGCTCTCCGCTATCAGATATCAGGTTTTAATGAGGATGAATTATGAATGCGATTATTTAGCCGGATAATTTTACTCCCGGATTTACCGACAACTTTTGTTCTCATGAAGTGATTGTCGCTGGGCTTTTGCCGGTATGATCGATGAAATTTTGGCTAAACACAATCGTTCATGGAATGTAGTGGTTTCTATCCCAAGCTTTTTATCGCCACTTAACATCATTAGAAGTAGTGACTTTTTCGTCAATGCCACCCCAGAAATGCTACAGTGAGCATTCATCACTAAATCAGAAGAATTATGCCAGCAGTTGATAAACCAAGAGTGGGTATCTTTGTTGATGTACAAAATATTTATTACACCTGCAAAGAAAGCTACAAGAAAAATTTTGATTACAATGCCTTTTGGGCTCAGATGAGCGAGCGTTACCAAATTGATTGCGCTTTTGCCTACGCCATTTACCGTGGCGACGAAAAACAATCTCAGTTTCAAAATATTCTGCGCGCAATTGGCTTTGAGGTAAAACTAAAACCCCTTATTCAGCGCCGAGATGGCAGTGCGAAAGGCGATTGGGATGTAGGTATTACCATTGATATGCTGGAAGAGGCCAAACAGCTTGATAAAGCGGTTTTACTGTCTGGCGACGGTGATTTTGCACTACTACTTGGTCATTTGGCGAATAATTATCAGCTACCGTGCGATGTATATGGGGCTGAGCACCTCACGGCAGATATTCTAAAACAAGCCGCTGCTGAATTTCATTGTATTGACGACTCACTGCTACTCGGAAAGTAGTTGCTACGGTTGAATAGACAAATAAAGTCATTGAGCAAAAGCACACGAATACTGAGTTAAAAACAATAACTCTGTCTATCGAAAAATACATGACCGCGCTTCGCTGAGATCACTCTGTATATTTTTTGTTGACTTTTAATACTACAAGTGTAATAAATTTAAATACTACACATGTAATATAAAGTTTTGACGTTAAGAATGAAGAATAGAGTTGAAATATCAGAGGCCGAATACGCGGTAATGGAAGTACTGTGGAAAGATGCGCCCCAAACAGCTAAGGCCATTTTACAAACCCTTGAGCGAGGTTGGCAACTCACCACTTTGAACACATTACTCAACCGACTGGTTAAAAAAGGCGCGCTTTCTTATACAAAAACAGGCAGAGAGTATGCGTACACCCCCCTAGTAGAGCGAGAAAGCTATGTAAAACAAGAAAGTCAGAGCTTTTTACAAAAAGTTTTCGATGGAAAACTATCTCCTCTTGTCGCCCATTTTTCTAAACATCAGTCACTTGAGCGAGAAGACATTGAAGCGTTGAAAAAGCTCATCGATGAATGGGAAACCCACAATGAATAATGTAATCGACGAACTGACCATTGTTTTTTCTATTGCTGTTGTCGTTATATTAGCCCTAAGACCACTAACAATTAAACGATTTGGCGCAAACCAAGCCTATCATTTTTGGCTCGCCGTTCCTTGTTGTTTAATCGTGTCGCTATTACCAGATCAAACCAAAATTCCTGTTGCTTTCAGCACTACGGATTTTAATGTACTGCCATCTGAGACTAGTACAAACGTGACTCAGGTTAATTTCGGCAGTTACCTGCTAGCAGCCTATTTTGTTGGATTGACGATTTTCACACTGGTATTTCTGATCAGCTTCATCAGATATCATCGATTACAAAAAACACTGTTATTGCCCCGCTATCACAGCATTGACGGCCTAAGTGAATTACCGATTTACTTAAACCCAAAAATAAGCAGCCCCATGTTAATGGGATTATTCACCCCAACAATACATCTGCCCACAGACTTTGACACCAGATTTAACTCATTCCAACAATCCGCCATCATTCAACATGAACTACACCATTATCGCCGCAAAGATATTTTTTGGAATCTTGTCGCGCACGTCATTGTTGTGATGTTCTGGTTCAACCCCTTGACTTGGGTGGCCTACCGCACGTTTAGGCAAGACCAGGAACTCTCTTGCGACGATGCAGTAATGCAAAATGAAACTCTTTTTAATCGGCAAGAATATGCCAAAGCAATCCTGACTTCTAACATCTCAACAACGGTATTTAACATGCAAACTTCATTTGGAAAAGGAGCAAATACAAAGATGATTAAAGAACGAATCAGCAATATACAAACTAGTCAGTCATACAGCAGAAAAATTGCTTGGTGCAGCCTTATCGCACTAACGTTAGTCGCAGCAGTACAACTACGAGCCCAAACGACAGACCACGAAAAGGAGGTATTTGAAAAATTAATGCCGCTGAAAACGCCTATTGTACGTATAGAGCCTACCTACCCTACCGACGCAAAACAACAAGGCATTGAAGGCTGGGTTGTTGTTGAGTTTGGTATAAAAAACAATGGCGTTGTGAATAACATCAACATTATCAGTTCTTATCCGGAAGGTATTTTTGATAACGCTGCGAAACAAGCCGTTGCCCAATGGCGATTTGCTCCCCATGATGTACAAGGAGCGGTTAGCACGAAAAAGCTCACTTTTACTCTCTAACGTCATTCACAAGGCCTGCTCCTTATTGAGCGGTGATCAGTGTACAACCCATCTCCCCTACCATGAGCAGTAAGATGGGAGGGGGGCCATCTTGAAGTTTAGAGGCGCTTAGAAAACTAAAGGGTTACCAATACGTGTAAGTCGATGCCCTCATCTTCTATACAAATTCTCTTTACAACCACAAATTACTGTATATATTAACAGTATCAGTGTAAAAATTGAGTGTTTTGTATGTTAGTGCATTTATCGGTCAAAAATTTCGCAGTGGTTAAGCATCTTGATGTCAATTTGGAGGCAGGCCTAACTGCGATTACCGGTGAAACCGGCGCCGGTAAGTCTATCGCTATTGATGCCTTAAGCTTGTGCATGGGCGAACGCGCCGATGCTGGCGCTGTGCGCTCAGGCGCAAGTAAGGCGGAAATTATTGCCCATTTTAGCCTAACAACAAATCATGCTGCAAAAGCATGGTTGGATGAGCATGAACTAGCCGATGAAGATGATATTGATACCGCCTTCATTCGCCGATTAGTGTCTAAGGAAGGGCGCAGTAAAGCCTTTATCAACGGGACTGCCGTTTCTTTGCAGCAATTGAAACAGTTTGGCCAAACCCTGCTAGCCATTCATGGTCAAAATACGCACTTGCAGTTATTGCGAGAAGACTACCAACGTCAACTCATAGACAGCTTTGCCAAACATCCCAAGCTTTTGCAGAAAACAGCGGAAGACTACAAGCAATGGCGTGCTTTGCAAAAAGAATTAATTACTCTCAAGGAAGAAGCCCAACAAAGGGCTGACCGGGAGCAATTGCTCACCTATCAAGTTGAAGAACTAGATGAGTTTGCCTTAGAGGAAGGTGAATTTAGCGAGTTAGAAATAGAGCACAAGCGCCTAAGTAATAGTCAAACGTTGCTCGAAGAAGCCCAGATCAGTGCTTACCATTTATATGAAAGCGATGAATTTAACGCACTTGGTGCCATCCAAAAAAGTGCAGACAAACTGTCTGAGTTGGAAGAACACGATTCGACATTATCCCCAATAGTGCAAATGCTCAACGAGGCGGCAATTCAAGTAGAAGAAGCTGCTCGTGAATTACGCAGCTATAGCGACCAGTTAGAAATTGACCCGTTTAAACTTCAGCAAGTTGAAAAACGCTACAGCTACGCGATGGAATTAGCTCGTAAACACAATGTCATGCCAGAGAGTCTTTATGAGCATCACCAAACTCTCAGCGCTGAATTAGCAGGGTTGAGCGCTGATTCTGAGCGTTTGGAATCACTGGAAGATGAAGTGCAATTAGCGAAACAAGCCTATCTTGGTTCAGCTTTAAAGCTGTCTGAGTCTCGGGTAGCGCAAGGCGCGAAGCTCGCCAAGGCGGTTGAAGCTCAAATTCAACGATTAAACATGCCCGATGCCCAGTTGTGTTTTGACATTCAATTTAACTCTGAATTAAAACCAACGGCCCAGGGGTTAGACGCTATCAGCATTAAAGTGAGCACCAATAAAGGCCAAAACAAAGACAAACTAGACAAAGTAGTGTCGGGCGGTGAACTATCTAGAATTGGCTTAGCAATTCAGGTGATTGCCAGTGACCAAAATGCCACTCCTACCATGATTTTCGACGAAGTTGACACGGGCATCAGTGGCCCTACCGCCTCTATTGTCGGCCAACTTCTACGTCAATTAGGCAAAACACAGCAAGTAATGTGTGTAACTCACTTACCTCAAGTGGCTGCGCAAGCACACAATCAATTGTTTGTCACCAAAGTCAGTGACAATGACAGTACCGAAACCCACATGCTGCCACTCACCGAACAAGCGCGTGTGGATGAACTAGCGCGATTATTAGCTGGAGATAGAATAACGGAATCCGCACTCGCTAATGCAAGAGAATTATTGGCCAATACAGTATCGAACTAATTGTGAATATGAGGGTCATAGTTGACTCAGGCGTGATGAGCTTATAGCATGCTTTGCGCTAACCAACTGCCCTCATCTTTCGATTACTGATGTGGCGATGGGCAAAAATGACAATAAAGCACTTGGAAAAAGTAAGCACAATGAAGTTGTATCGAATTATCGCTCTAATTTTGCTCACCTCAATGGGCACAGCATGCACTAGCTGGATTTATCGAATTGATGTTCCTCAGGGTAACTTTCTAGATGATCGAGACGTTAAAAAACTACGCATTGGTATGACGAAAGAGCAAGTAACCTACGTATTAGGCAAGCCCGTCGTTCAAGACTCGTTTGATCATGATACCTGGTATTACTTCTACGAAATGAAGCGCGGAATGAAAAAGCGTGGTGAAGATTTCGAGAAGCGTATGGTTATTTCATTCGTTGATAACAAATTGGTTAATATCGAATCTGACTTCGAGCTATCAGAAGAATTCAACACACCGCTAGACCAATAATCACACAAACTTGGTCAATTTAATTATTTACCGTCTAGTTCACTAACATTTAGTGAACTAGACAATCCCCTAGCAAATCCCCTGCCTCACAAAAACAATAACCTATTGATTTTTAATAAATTTTAAAATTGGCATGTGCCCTGCTACGTAAAGCCTATTAATGACGAACATAATGACAAGCAGGGATTATATGAAATCGATTATCGCAACATCTGTCGCCGCCTTATTACTCGTTAACCTTTCTGGTTGTGTTATCAAAATCGGCGGAAGTAGTACTGACGCTAACGGCGACGTGAGTTCAATTCTCGGTGGTATTGATGTGGCTGAGCATCGTCACATGGGTAATTTATCTACAGTTAACGGGGGTATTGAAATAGGCGATCATGCCGAAGTGAGAGATATTTCCGTGGTTAATGGTGGAATTGATATTGGCAGTTACGTCAACATTCGTTCAATCGATGTGGTTAACGGGAACATAGATGCGGGTAAACACGTAAAGATTTACCATAGCATTGTAACTGTAAACGGCAATGTCGAATTTCAAGAACAAGCTAATGTGGGTTACGATGTTGAAACCGTGAATGGCGACATTGTATTCGATCAAAGCATGATCAGCGGCGATATTGAAACCGTTAACGGTGATATTTCACTGACTAGCCATACTCACGTTGTTGGCGATATCACATATAATAAAAGAAATGACGATTGGGACGATGATGATCATATCCCTACTCTGCATCTAGATTCTGACGTACAACTCGAAGGAAAAATTATTCTTTATCGTGAAGTGACCCTAGATTTCGATATGGAAAAATTCGGCCATAAAGTCGAATACCTTTATAACAAGGCTTAACAATCAACATTAATTATAACGCCCGCTTTTTGCGGGCTTCACAAAAGTGGTGAACCAAGGCCTTTTCCAACACCTCGCAAGCCAATCTCCCTACTTCGTTTCAATTACCTCCTTATTCGTTATACTGTGGCATCACAACTAATCAATGGTTTACCTATGTCAGGCATTACCGACTTACATCAGTTGATTGCTTCAATGCGCCCCCACCTATGTGAAAAATGTTATGTTTTTACTACGGTGTCACCTGCGCACTATGCCGAGTTATCAACCCATTTACACCCCAAGGGCATGTTTGTCGAAGACGAAGGTATTACCCTTATTTGCGAGCAACATCAAGCTGATAGCTTTAAGCTGGGTTATCAGGGGGTATTTAAACAAATTACACTCTCTGTTCATTCAAGCCTAGAAGCAGTTGGCCTGACGGCTGCTTTTGCCTCCGCACTCGGTAAGCAAAATATCAGTGCGAACGTTCTCGCAGGCTATTATCACGATCATATTTTTGTTGCCGAGAAAGATGCAAATAGTGCGATTGACGCGTTAGAAGCCTTATCTCTCCAATACCAGTAACCCGTTACGGACTTTTTTCCATGCAAATACTCGAAGAAACTATCGATATCAATACCGCTACCGGTACGATGCGTTGTTACGTTTATCGTCCAAACGCTGAAGGCAAATTCCCCAGCTTGTTTTTCTATTCTGAGATTTTTCAACACACAGCTCCCATCAGTCGTTCAGCGGCAATGATGGCATGTCATGGTTTTGTGGTTATCGTGCCGGAAGTGTTTCACGAGTTAAATCCTATAGGAACGGTATTAGGGTATGACGATGCAGGAAAAGACAAAGGTAACAACGACAAATGGGCTAAACCCTTAACCGATTACGATACCGACAACGAAGCGCTGATTGCCTTTTGTGAGCAAGCTGAATATTGCAATGGTAACATTGGCGCCATGGGCGTTTGCCTTGGCGGCCATTTGGCTTATAGAGCGGCACTCAACTCTAAAGTATTGGGCGCGTACTGTTTGTACGCAACTGACATTCACAGCGACGCTTTGCCCGCTACGCCAGAACAACAGAGCTTTGCACGAATGAAAGACATTCAGGGTGAAGTGTATTTTGTCTGGGGTAAACAAGACCCTCACGTACCACAAGAGGGCCGCCTTAAAATCTATCAAGCATGCCAACAAACTGGCTTAAATTACCATTGGCAAGAAGTAAATGCGGTGCATGCCTTTATGCGTGATGGTGGCGAACGATACGATGGTGCATTGGCATTACAAATGTACCAACAAGCAGTGAGCTTTTTCCAACGAGTACTTGCAGTCAGATAACAGCTACAGCGAACGCGTATGCGCCTCACTCGTTTAATGTACAGGCCCAGCGACTGATTCAACCTGGGCTAGTAACTCTCTTCTCAAACCGAACTGAAAACTCAATTCCGCCACCACAAATAGCGGCCCTATGACTAACCCCATTACGTCATCAACAAAAGCAGGTTTTTTGCCTTCGTAATAATGCCCAACAAACTGTAAAACCCAGCCCCCAACAAATATACCGATAGACGCAGACAACCACACCAACGTACTGGTCATCGCTAACGTATTCGCCATTAATAGCAAAGTGCCGGTTAGCACAACCATTGTCATTCCTAAGCGTATGTCGAGTTTTAAATAAAACACATTACCCGCGAGCCATACTAGCAGTGCGGGATTAACGACTACGTCTCCCACTACAGGCAAGGTTAAAAACAGCATTGGCCGACAGAGTAAACTCAATACAGCAAAAACAATCAGAGGGATGCCAAAGTAGTGCGTGAGAATATTACGTTGGTCTCTGTGATACTCGGCATATTGGCTGAGATGTTGTTGAAGGGTTTTCATAATACGAACCTTACCGACGTTATTTACATTATTTTCACAAACAATAATAGTAATTCAAAATGAAAACTGTCACTAAAGTGACAATGTTTTGAATCGTCCGACAATCCTTGATAGATTCGCGATGCATTAGTGGTTTAAGGACTAACCTTATTTTATGAATATCTTAATACTGGGTACATCAAACTCTATTTTAAAAAATGGCTATGTCAGTGGTATAAAGCGCGCCTTGCCAAAGGCAACTTGGACAAACTGGTCATCGGGTGCGTCACCCGGAGTACAATTTGCTAAGTACGCTCAAAAAGATTTTAGCCAATATGATGTAGTATTGCTCGACTCTGTCCCCAACGACGAACAATTCGGGTTACAGACTTCTGGTTATCAGTACCATGAAGACTATCGGCGTGTTTTGTTTGAGTTAGTTTCAACCATATCCGCACAAACAAGGCTGATTGTCATTGGGATTTCGGTGCGTTCTTTTTTCTCTAACGCCTCAGATGTCTATCAAGACCGAGAGCGTTTTGCGTGTGTAAATCACGCTCAATTTATCGACGTTACTGCTGCGCTGAGAACCTATGCATTCCAGGAAAAAGACGTTTATTCCGACCACCCTGCGCACCCTAAATCTCATTTGTCTCAACAAATTGGTTTTTATCTTGGTCAGGCAATATCTGCCAAAATCGATCAACTGGCTCCCAGTGGAACAGCAACGGATTACAGCCAAAACTTTCACAGTGAAAAAGCGCACTTGCAAGGCAACAGTGACAAAATCAAACATTATAAAAACTCACTGACACAAGCGACTTATTTGTCTCTTGAATCAGGAGAAAAATTCAACGTACCGAACTCCCATCGCTTAATTGGTTTTCATATTAACGGGTGCCAAACCAACGCGGCAGCCAAATTGCAAACCTCAAAAGATAAGTACCTGCAAGCCAGGCTCTACTATGTCAGGAAAAAGGACGGATTCTTAAACTTGTTTATGCCGATGGCTGCATACCAAGCTGTACAAAGTATCTGTGTTGAAAGTACGGTAAAAGGCAGTTTCGATTTTGAACCTAGAATGACTAGGCCAAACAGAGACGACTCACCGGCAGCAATTCAACTAGGCGAATTGCTCTATTGGACCCAAGCCATAGACAGCGGTGCGGAGTTAAACCGCGATGTAACAGGCTCAGCGCATTTACAACTGAACGAGATAGTACAAAGAGCCGTGGTTGATGAGGTAAGAAAAAACCTAGCATCGTCTTATAAAACAATGTCAGGTATTACTAAACTCAAGCAATTCATTCGGTTAAAGCGCTTTACACGCCGCTACCCGTCAACATTGACGAGTTAAGGTGTTGAATTACTCTCGTGGAAAGGCAATTTCGATCAGCTTATCAGGATGAGTGAGTACTATTTTGCCGTAGGTTAACGATAAGATTTGTTGTTGCTCTAATTCGCGGAGCAATGTGTTGGTTTTTTGCCGTGACAGAGACAATAACTGCCCAAGCTGCTCTTGTGGAATGGCAATCTCAACGGCTTGTAATTGCCCTTCTTGTTGCTGGCAAAAGGTCAGCAAACGTCGGGCTAAGCGAATTAACGCCGATGGCATACTGCGATCTTCAATATTCTGGAACAACAATCTGAGCTTTAACGTCATCAGCTTACCAAATCGTTGCCACCACAAAGGGTCTTCTTCTACCATCCTATTCAATATTTTGGTTGGTAAATGCAGTATTTCACAGGGTTGGAGTGCAACAACATCATGAGTCCTGGGAGCTTGATCAAACAACGCAATTTCACCAAACCACTCGCCAGGTTCAATCACAGTTAGGCCAATTTCTTTCCCAGTAATATCCAAGCCACTAATCCACAGTGTGCCGCTAATCATGGCATAGATACCGTCGAACCCATCACCGCGATGAAACAAGTATTGCTTTTGCGGCAAAGTCATATGCCGACATTCCCTGAGCAATAGCTGCTGACAGTCATCAGAAAGTGCTGCAAACCAGCTGGATTTGTTCTCCATCAGAGATTGAATATCAGTGTGGGAATGTGATTCTGTCATTGCTTATCGTATTTACGCTCTTATTCACTGACAAAAAAGCACCGTAAAAACGGTGCTTTATCAATTATTTTTTCGGCTGAGAGCGTCGATGATTAACTTTCTCTTTGCGAACCTTGTGCTTTTTCACCGAGCGGCGCATACGGCTCAAACGCGCATGATCGAGTTTATTGCGACGCTCATCAATCATACTTTGCGTTTCTGGGCTTAACTGCACATGCTTGCGCAGTGCATTGACGTCGTCTAGGCTGAGTTCAACCCAAGCGCCTTGTGGTAAACGCTTTTGCAGTTCGATTGGGCCGTAGCGCAAACGAATCAAACGACTCACCTGACATTCTTGGCTTTCCCACAAGCGTCGTACTTCACGGTTACGGCCTTCGCTCAATGTCACGTTGTACCAATGATTGATGCTTTCTTCTTCAGATGGACGCGGGCGAATCGTTGTAAACTTCGCAACACCATCTTCTAATTCGACGCCTTTCTGCATATTGCGCAAAGCTTGTGCAGAGACTTCACCGAATACACGTACGGCGTACTCGCGTTCTACTTCACAACGAGGGTGCATTAATCGGTTTGCCAACTCACCGTCATTAGTAAACAACAGCAAACCTGATGTGTTGATATCCAAACGGCCAACGGTGATCCAACGTCCTTGTTTAATTCGCGGCAAGCGGTCAAATACGGTATCACGCCCTTCAGGATCGCTGCGGCTGCACAACTCACCTTCTGGTTTGTTGTACATCAGTACGCGGCATACTTGCTTTTCGGCTTGGCGAGACAACAAATGTCCGTCCACACGAATTTGAGCGGTTTCACCCACACGTTCACCCAAGGTTGCAACCTTACCATCTACCGATATGCGGCCTTCTTCAATCCATCGTTCCATCTCTCTACGCGAACCAATTCCGTGGTTCGCGAGCACTTTTTGTAACTTCTCAGTCATTTAATGTAACTGCTCTTTAGTTGAATCTTCATCTGGTTGACTCGCATCATCGGATAAAACGGTCACCACTTTGGTTGAATCCGCTGCCTGCTCAGCGAGCTGGGCAAAGGCGTCTGTACTCGGTAGTTCGGATAAAGATTTCAGTGAAAAATAATCTAAAAACTGTTTCGTGGTCGCGTAAAGCGCTGGGCGTCCTGGCACTTCTTTATGCCCAACCACACGTACCCACTCGCGTTCCGTTAGTGTTTTAATGATATTACTGCTTACGGCAACACCACGCACCTGCTCTATCTCACCACGGGTAATGGGTTGTCGATAAGCAATTAACGCGAGGGTTTCCAACATGGCTCGCGAATAACGCGGGCTGCTCTCCTGCCACAAACGGCTGATCCAAGGACTTAAACTGTCGGCGGACTGAAAGCGAAAACCGCTTGCCACTTCTATCAGTTGAATACCTCTTGGCTGATAGTCTAACACTAAATCGTCAATCGCACGCTTAATTGCTGCATCAGACACAGAAAATTCTGCCAAAACGGATAGCTTCATTCTTTCGATCGACAATGGCGCGTCTGATACAAAGATGGCGGCTTCGATGAGTTGTTTAAGTTGTTGTTTATTGATCTTCTTCATAACGTGTCAATTTCACATGTACTTTGGCGTAAGGACCAGCCTGAACGCAGGATATCAGCTTTTCTTTTACCAATTCGAGAATAGCTAAAAACGTAACCACCACGCCAGCTCTGCCCTCTTCAGCTGTGAACAGCGCTTCCATTGGGTAATAATCGTCGGTTTTTAAGGTGGCTAAAATCATCGACATGCGCTCCCGAGTACTCAAGGCCTCTGGCGCAATAGTGTGATGTTCAAAAGCGGCTGCGCGCTTCATCGCATCTGAAAAAGCCAAAACCAACTCTTGTAAGCTTACATCGGGTTGAATAACCACGGGAGCTACATCGGCAGCGGTGTCCACTTGTACGGTAAAAATGTCGCGTTCTAAACGCGGTTGATTGTCGAGTTCTTCCGCCGCTTTTTTCGTCAGTTCGTATTCCTGTAAACGACGGATCAGTTCGGCGCGGGGGTCGTCTTCATCTTCGTCATCACTGGCCCGTTTGGGCAATAACAAACGAGATTTAATTTCGGCTAAAATTGCTGCCATCAATAAATATTCAGCTGCCAGTTCAAGCTTGAGGGTTTTCATCACCTCTACATATTCCATGTACTGACGCGTAATCATGGCAACCGGTAATGCGGTAATATCAAATTTTTGCTTGCGAATGAGGTACAAGAGTAAATCTAACGGGCCTTCAAAAGACTCCAGGATCACTTCCAGCGCATCAGGCGGAATATAGAGATCTTCGGGTTTTTCAATTACCGCCTCGCCATTTACAAAAGCCAACGGCAAAGGCTGCTGCACTGGCTCTTGATTGACTTTGGGTACCTCAGGCAAGTCACTCATTACACGAAAGGCTCAATACTGCCCGCACCTTCACGTAAAATCTGGGCTTCGCCGTCTGACATATCAATGACTGTGGTGGGTTGTTCACCCAAGTAGCCGCCGTGAATAATGAGGCCCACTTGGCGTTCTAGTTTATCGCGAATTTCATCGGGATCAGATTCTGCCACTACTTCCCCTGGCAACATCAGCGTTGTAGATATAAGAGGCTCACCCAAGGCTTCTAACAATTGCAAGGCTATGGCATTGTCTGGCACGCGAATACCAATAGTTTTACGCTTTGGGTTTTGTAAACGACGAGGAACTTCGCGAGTAGCTGGCAGTACAAAGGTGTAAGGCCCTGGTGTATTGTTCTTGATTTGCCTAAACGCAATGTTATCCACCTTGGCATAGACCGACAGTTCAGACATGTCTTTGCAAACCAAGGTAAAATTATGGTCGCTCTTGAGTTGCCTGATACGGCAAATTTGTTCCAACGCTTTTTTGTTTTCCATCTGACAACCGATGGCATAGCCGGAATCGGTTGGATACACAATCACTTCCCCTTGACGAATTAACTCACACGCTTGGTTCAACAAGCGTTGTTGTGGGTTTTCGGGGTGTACGTAAAAAAATTGACTCATGACTACAATCCAATGTTGGCGTTACGCCGTTGCGAGCGACCAATCGTGCCAAACCGGAGTGAGTGGTTCACTGATTCGGGCACAACGACCTAGCTCAGTCCATCGACTGGGAAAATGGAAATCAGACCCAGCCGAGACCAACATTGCGTGCTGTAACGCAATGTCTTCAATTAATTTAGCTTTATCCAGGCTGGCACTGCGATCTGCCACTTCCATCACATTACCCCCGGCTTGGCAAAATTCGTCCACCAGCCTACGCAACCACTTAGTGGTCATGTCATAGTGAATGGGATGCGCCAAAACCGCTACCCCACCCGCAGCGTGGATCGCGTCAATAGCGACACCCATTTCTGGCCAATGGGCTTTCACTGCTGCGCGTTTACCTTTGCCTAAATACTTTCTAAACGCGGCTTCTGGCGTACTGACACCGTAGTTATTCACTAGCGCTCGGGAAAAGTGCGCACGGGTAATTTGTCCAACGCCGGCATATCGTTTAGCGTAGTCTAAGATCCCTTCAAAACCACACTTTTCAAGCTTATCGGCAATTTTTTGGGCGCGTTCGTCACGAATATTTTGCTGGTTTTCCAACATGCTCAAAAATTGCGGGCAATGTCGATTAACATTCAACCCAACAATATGAATATCAAACCCGTGCCAGCCTGTTGATATTTCTACCCCATCAATAATGCGCAATTTACGGGCGTGCTTCTGCTGTGCTTCGTGCGCTTCTTGTAAACCCGCGACAGTATCGTGGTCGGTAACCGCCAAAACGTCCACTTGCATGGTTTGCGCGCGCATCACTAACTCAGTGGGCGATAAATGCCCATCGGAGAAATGGGTATGACTATGAAGGTCGATTTTTAAAGCTTCGGGTAAATTATTGGTTGACACAGCAGACGTTTTGTTTTCTTCTATAGGGAGAAGTATACGGATTCGTCGCTCCATTGACTAATGAAGAT
Organism: Alteromonas sp. ABE4_545; assembly: GCF_056161325.1. Taxonomy (NCBI): domain Bacteria; kingdom Pseudomonadati; phylum Pseudomonadota; class Gammaproteobacteria; order Alteromonadales; family Alteromonadaceae; genus Alteromonas; species Alteromonas sp. ABE4_545. The sequence goes on along the minus strand of NZ_JBSWYY010000001.1, from coordinate 61,957 downwards.
TGACGAAAAGCAAAATAAAGACAGAAGATTTCGATGAAACTAACGCAAAATAACCTTAATACAGTGGCCAAAGGCGCTATCTGGTGGTGGCACTCCCTCAATTGACGGGCGGTGTGAGCGTTGGTACGCATAACAAAATACAAAGGCCCGTTTTTACGGGCCTTTTTTTTACATTCGCAGGCGGAGTATCGCGAAATGAGTTTAGCAGAACTGGGCACAACGCCCGGAAAAGTTGAGTCAATTGAACGAGTTGGCGACTATGTGCAAGATCCTTTAACGGCATTTAGCCACTTGTGCAAAGCAAAACCGAATGCGCTTTTGCTTGAGTCAGCTGAAATTGACAGTAAAGACAATTTAAAAAGTTTAATGATGGTCGACGCCGCCGTGCGATTTGAATGCAGAGGCCAATCTATTCGATGTGAAGCCCTCACCAACAACGGCAAAGCAATACTACCCTTGCTTGAAGAAAAGGCCCCAGAAGGTATTCAAGTCACTCAAGACGGTGAACAGTTAGTGCTTACATGTTGTTTTGTAGGTGGTGATCTCGACGAAGATGCACGTCTAAAGTCAGCGAGTGTATTCGACGCCTTACGCTTGGTTATCAATCAAGTTACTCCTATTCGCCAACACCCTAACGCGGTGTTTTTAGGAGGTGTTTTCGCCTACGATTTGCTTGCCACATTTGAGCAATTGCCTGAAGTGGCGGAAGGCGATAATGACTGCGCAGATTACGTGTTCTACCTTGCCGAAACCTTGCTCGTTATCGACCACCAAACTCAGCAAACTCAATTATTAGGTAGCGTGTTCAGCGGGCCGGATGTTGCCACCAACTACTTCGAAGTGGCCCAACGTTTAGAGCACATACTGGCCGAGCTAAAAAATATCAACGACGCGACGCCAATTTCGAGTTCTTCTATCCTTGCGAATATTAGTGTCGACGTAGACAAATCCGATGAGGAATACAAGCAAGATGTCATCAATTTAAAAGAGAATATTCTCGCTGGTGATATCTTCCAAGTTGTTCCTTCTCGCACTTTCAGCCTGCCTTGCCCAAACCCGCTCAACGCCTACGCCAATCTCAAACAACAAAATCCCAGCCCTTACATGTTTTACATGCAAGATCGCGATTTTACGATTTTTGGCGCGTCACCAGAATCGGCATTGAAATACGAAAAGGCTTCTAATGTGGTGGAGATATACCCCATTGCCGGTACGCGTCCGAGAGGCAAGCGTCCTGATGGTCAAATCGATCCCGATTTGGATAGCCGTATCGAGTTGAACTTGCGCGAAGACATGAAAGAAAAGGCCGAGCACATTATGCTGGTCGATTTAGCCCGCAACGATGTGGCTAAAGTGTCTCGCCCTGGCACCCGCTACGTAAAAGATTTGCTCAAAGTTGACCGTTACTCACATGTGATGCACTTGGTTTCTCGCGTTGTCGGCCAGTTACGCGATGATCTCGACGCACTTCACGCCTATCAAGCGTGTATGAATATGGGCACCTTAGTCGGTGCACCGAAAGTCAGTGCCGCTAATCTCATTCGCAGTGTCGAACACAAACGCCGTGGGAGTTATGGCGGTGCTGTAGGTTACCTAAACAGCGAAGGCGACATGGATACCTGTATTGTTATTCGCTCTGCCTTTGTGAAAAACCAGCGCGCCTTTATTCAAGCCGGTGCGGGCGTGGTGTACGACTCAGACCCACAGTCAGAAGCTGATGAAACTCGTACTAAGGCACAAGCTGTTATCAATGCCGTATTGGCCGCACAAGCAGGAGAAAACAACTAATGCAACCAATTACTGTCTTCCTCCTCGATAACGTAGATTCATTTACTTACAACCTCGTAGATGAACTGCGAGCTATGGAATTGAATATTGTGGTGTATCGCAACACCGTAGATGCCACAGCCCTGTTTGATAAGATGCAAGCCCAAGCTGAACAAGGCCCGGTTCTGCTATTATTATCGCCCGGCCCTGGCGCACCAGAAGATGCCGGTTGTATGCCTGAACTACTGAATAAGGTTCGAGGTGTATTCCCAGTATTGGGCATTTGCTTAGGGCATCAAGCCATCGTTTCTCACTACGGCGGCGCTGTTGGCCGCGCAGCAGATGTGATGCATGGTAAGGCCTCGGCAATCACTCATACCGGTAATGCGATGTTCGCGGGTTTAGCACAGCCCCTTCACGTAGCGCGATATCACTCACTTATGGCGACCGAGCTACCCGATTGTTTACAACCGCTAGCAAAGGTGGGCGAAACGGTAATGGCGGTGTATCATGAGCAAGATAATATGCTCGGATTCCAGTTCCACCCAGAGTCCATCTTAACTGCAGACGGCAGCAAGTTGTTACTTCAAAGTATTCATTATTTAACCGAAGAAGGGGCGCGTCATGGCTGACATCAACGCTTTATTGGAAAAGCTTTACCAACAAAGCTCGCTTACCCAAACAGAAGCTTTTGCTGCATTTAACAAAGTCATGCATGGTGAGCTATCGCCTATTCGTTTGTCGTCGCTGCTAACCGCACTGAAACTAAAGGGCGAAACCCCAGATGAAATTGCAGGGGCAGCCAGTGCTATGGTTGCTAACGCCCTGCCCTTTCCGACACCAGATTATGCTTTTGCAGATATCGTAGGTACAGGTGGCGACGGCCACAACACCATTAACATCAGTAGCGCATCTGCATTACTTGCGGCGAGTTGTGGCGTTAAAGTTGCCAAGCACGGCAACCGCAGTGTATCGAGTAAATCGGGCTCAGCGGATCTTTTTCGCGAGCTGGGGATTAAATTAGACATTGCGCCTGACGTAGCCCGTGAATGCTTAGATGAAGCCAATTTTTGCTTTTTATTTGCCCCCGTTTATCACGCGGGCATGCGACATGCTGCACCAGTGAGAGCAGAATTAAAAACACGAACCGTATTCAATATACTCGGTCCATTGGCCAATCCAGCGGGGCCAACACACGGCGTGTTTGGTGTCTACTCACCAGAATTGCTTAAGCCTTATGCAGAAACACTCATGTTATTGGGCCAACATCGCGCTTTGATCGTACATGGTGCAGGGCTAGACGAACTCGCCCTTCACGGTGAAACCCAAATTGTTGACTTAGAGCACGGTGATATTCGCCAATACACAGTCACCCCTGACGATTTTGGGTTGCCCACCTACCCGCTATCAGCGATTGAAGGCGGTGAACCGGCAGAAAATAAAGCTATGATTCAGGCTGCGCTTGCCGGCGAAGGCAAAGAAGCCCACTGTGCAGCCATTGCAATGAATACTGCCGCTTTATTAAAAGTCACCGGACACGTAGACACGTTTAAACAAGGTGCTGAACTCGCGCTAGAAACAATGCGAGTCGGTAAGGCCCTCGATTTAGTGAATAAAGTGGCAACCATCAGCAATCAGGAGAAGTAATTCATGGCAAACGTACTAGAAAAAATTGTTGCTGATAAACGCGTTGAACTAGAAGCGCGAATGGCAGCCCTGCCCCTTGAAACAGTGAAACAAAACCTGACGCCATCAACCAAGAGCTTGTTTGACGCGCTAAACCAGCCTAATGCAGGTTTTATTTTAGAGTGTAAAAAAGCGTCGCCGTCGAAGGGCTTAATTCGAGAGCAGTTTGACCTCGATGAAATTCTAGCGGCTTATACGCCTTATGCTGCGGGAATTTCGGTACTCACCGACGAAAAGTACTTTCAAGGCAAATACGAATATTTGCAGTACGTCACAGAGCGCGTATCTCAACCCGTACTCAACAAAGACTTTTTCGTTAACGAATATCAGGTGTACCTGGCTCGATATTACAACGCTGATGCCATCTTACTTATGTTGTCGGTACTCGATGACGACACGTACCGCCAATTAGCGGCGCTCGCAAACACGTTGCAGCTCGATATTTTGACCGAAGTGAGCAACGAAGAAGAAATGACACGCGCTATTGAGCTAGAGGCCAAAATCATTGGTATCAATAATCGCAACCTGCGTGATTTGAGCACAGATTTGGCAACGACTGAACGCCTAGTGCCCATGCTAGAGCAAGCAAGCCACGATTTTGTAGTTATTTCAGAATCCGGTATTTATACCCATGCTGACGTGCGCCGCTTAGCGCCAATCTGCCAAGGTTTCCTTGTTGGTAGTGCACTTATGGCCCAAGCCAATTTACCTCAAGCCGTGCAGCAATTGGTGTTGGGTAAAGTCAAAGTGTGTGGCATGAAACATATAGACCAAGCCAAACACGCACTAGCAAAAGGGGCGAGCTACCTTGGTTTGATTTTTGCGCCGCACTCAAAACGCTGCGTGACAGAAAGTGAAGCAAAAACATTAGTCGAGCAAGTACCCGCCAGTTACGTTGGTGTATTTGTAAACCAATCTCTGGATATGGTGGTCACCCTTGCTCATGCATTGCAATTGAAAGTTGTACAACTTCATGGCGATGAAGACACCACCTATCGTCAACAACTGCGCCATGCGCTGCCTAAAGACTGTGAAATTTGGCAAGCACTTGGCGTAAATACTCAGTTACCTCCACTGTTGTTTGCATTACTTGATGACGACACCATCGACCGCATATTACTCGATTGCCAAGTGGGTAATGAAAAAGGCGGCACAGGCCAACAGTTTGACTGGTCGATGCTGGATGACTGTGAAGACAAAGCCAAATTAGTCCTCGCTGGCGGGATTACGCCAGACAACGTAGGACATGCACTCGCCAGTGGCGTGGATATGGTTGACGTGAACTCAGGTGTAGAAAATGCACCCGCAGATAAGTCAACCGATAAACTCGATGCCCTGTTTACACAGTGCAGAACGTATTAAGAACAAGTGTTAAAGAAATTACAGGACAACTATGAATCAACTCGATAGCAAGTTTGGTGAATACGGCGGAATGTATGTGCCTGAGCTGCTCATTCCAGCGTTAGACCAACTCGAAAAAGCATTTTTGGATGCCAAAGAAGACCCTGAATTCCAAAAAGAATTTATGTCGCTGCTAAAAGATTATGCAGGGCGCCCCACATCTATGACGCTGACCCGTAACTTGGTGTCTAACCCAAAAGTAAAACTTTACCTCAAGCGTGAAGATTTACTCCATGGTGGCGCGCATAAAACTAACCAAGTACTCGGCCAAGCACTATTAACCAAGCGCATGGGCAAAACCGAGGTTATTGCCGAAACAGGTGCAGGGCAACACGGCGTAGCAACCGCACTCGCCTGTTCGTTACTCGGGCTTAAAGCTCGCATCTACATGGGTGCAAAAGACGTAGAACGTCAAGCTCCCAATGTATTTAGAATGCGTTTGATGGGCGCAGAAGTGATTCCGGTAGACTCAGGTTCAGGCACATTAAAAGATGCAGTGAACGAAGCGTTGCGCGACTGGTCTGCCAATTACGACAAAGCGCATTACTTACTCGGTACTGCTGCAGGCCCTCACCCGTTCCCCACCATTGTACGTGAATATCATCGTATGATTGGCGAAGAAACACGTGCGCAAATTTTAGAGAAAGAAGGCCGTTTGCCTGATGCTGTTGTTGCGTGTGTCGGCGGTGGTTCTAACGCCATAGGCATGTTTGCAGACTTTATCGACGAACCGTCTGTACGCCTTATCGGTGTTGAGCCTGCGGGCAAAGGTATTCACACCAAAGATCACGGTGCGGCAATTTGTACCGGCTCTAAAGGTATTCTACACGGTGCCTATACCTACATTATGCAAGATAGCGATGGTCAGATTGAGGAAAGCTACTCAGTTTCAGCAGGGCTAGATTACCCTGCGGTAGGGCCACAACACGCGTATTTGTCTGATATTGGCCGCGCAGAGTACGTAGCAGCAACCGATGACGAAGCCCTGAACGCTTTCCAACTTCTCGCTCGTAAAGAAGGGATCATCCCCGCTCTGGAATCATCACATGCCCTTGCTCATGCACTCAACATGGCAGATGAAGCCGAAGAAGAAACCATTATTGTGGTCAACCTATCAGGTCGTGGTGACAAAGATTTAGCCCACGTCATCAGTATTTTGGGAGAAGATATCAATGGCTAGATACGCAACCATGTTTACGCGCTTGCAGGAACAAAATGCCGGTGCTTTTGTGCCTTTCGTGATGATTGGCGACCCTGATATCGACACCTCTGAAAAAATCATTCGCGAACTGATTGAAGCTGGTGCTGATGCGTTGGAGCTGGGTATACCCTATTCTGATCCAATCGCCGATGGCCCTACTATCCAAAAAGCGGCGATCCGCGCGTTGGATAACAAGGTAACACCTACAAGCTGCTTTGCATTGTTAGCACGTATTCGCGCAGACTACCCAGACACGCCAATCGGCTTGTTACTTTATTCAAACTTGGTGCTGGCCAAAGGGGTTGAGCAATTCTACCAAAGTGCGGCACAGGCTGGTGTAGACTCAATATTGATTGCAGACGTACCATTGCGTGAAGCTGACCGTTTTATCGCCCAAGCCAAAGCGAATAACATGCAACAAATTTTGATTGCACCACCCAATGCGTCAGAATCAACGTTGCAAGAAATTGGCGATAAGTCAGACGGCTACACTTACTTACTCGGGCGCGCAGGCGTTACCGGTGCAGAAACCGCCGCGACCATGCCAGCATCAGACTTGATTGAAAAGCTAAATAAATACCACACGGCTCCAGCGCTATTGGGCTTTGGTATTTCTACCCCAGCGCAGGTGAAAGACGCGATTCAATCTGGCGCAGCTGGGGCAATTTCAGGCTCAGCCACCGTTAACCTGATTGAACAAAATCTAGGAAACGTAGACGCCATGTTAGGTGCACTTAACAGCTTTGTTAGCAGCATGAAAGCGGCCACGGCTAAATAAGGTAAAGGAATAACCATGTACTATATGATTTGCGCTACAGACGTAGCGAACAGTTTAGACAAACGTTTGGCTGCGCGCCCTAAACATCTTGAGCGTCTAAATGCATTGAAGGATCAAGGTCGTTTGCTGATTGCGGGCCCATTTCCGGCCGTTGACAGCCCAGATCCTGGCCCAGCAGGGTTTACAGGTTCACTTGTAGTCGCTGAGTTTGCCTCTCTTGAAGAAGCACAATCATGGGCAAATGCCGACCCTTACGTTGAAGCTGGCGTGTATGAAAGCGTAATAGTTAAGCCTTACAAAAAGGTTTTGCCTTAACCATGCAAGCTCTCGTAGTTAATGCCTCGCTAAGCATCCCGCTTAGCGAGATTTCACTCAGCGCAGTTCGTGCCCAAGGTGCGGGCGGCCAAAACGTAAATAAAGTCTCAACGGCAATTCATCTGCGTTTTGATATTCAGCAGTCTAGCCTACCAGAGTACGCGCAAGAAGCTCTATTAGGGATCAGTGATAAACGGCTCACCCAAGATGGCGCTATTGTATTGAAAGCCCAGCAATTTCGTACCCAAGAGTTAAACCGGCAAGACGCACTCGATCGCCTTGCTGACATCGTGCGTGAGGCCTTAAAAAAACCAACGCCTCGTATTGCCACCCGGCCAACACTGTCGGCTAAGCGCAAACGCACCGACTCAAAAACAAAGCGCGGCGCAGTAAAGCAATTACGCGGTAAAATTACTCCCCATTCCTATTAGTGCAAGATTCAGCTAATATTCAGTTGTCGTCGTTATGCTATTACAGTAAGCCAATATAGGTTTGGGAAGTTGTGTATCCGGAGGTGAGGAACACCGCCGTGAGATTACAATTTGCATGACGATGTTTGGCTTTCGCCGTGGTAAACACAATAAAAGGGTATTATGAAAACTGCATCGCTACATCGATTTGTTTCTGCACTGTGTGTTGTATTGACGTTGTCGTCTGTGACAGCGTTCAGTGGTTACGCCTTTGCCCAACAAAACAATGGCAATCAAGAGCAGCATCACAATGCAAATATCGATCGCAATGAAGCCGTTGAACGCGTTCAACAAGCCATTGAAGGTCGTGTATTGCGCGTAGACCAAGACAAAAAGAAATACCGCGTGAAAGTATTGAAAAAATCAGGTCGCGTGGTGTCAGTTGATGTCGATAAGCGCTCAGGTAAAGTGAAACAGAAAAAAGACAAGGACGATTAAGCAGTATGCGTATTTTGGTTGCAGAAGACGATAGCCGTTTGCTTTTACAACTCGACAGTTTACTTCAGGAACAAGGCTACAGTGTTGATTTAGCCGACGCTGGAGACAAAGCCCTATTCCAACTGAAAGAAGTCAATTATGACCTTGCTATCATCGATATCGGTTTACCCAAACTAGACGGTTTTGATGTGATTCGCCAAGCCCGCCAACACGATGTTCGCTGCCCTATTTTAATTTTGACCGCGCGAGACCGTTGGCAAGAAAAAGTAGAAGGTCTGGACGCGGGCGCGGATGATTACCTAACCAAACCGTTTCACAACGAAGAATTACTTGCTCGAATTAAAGCGCTAATTCGCCGCGCTGCCGGCCAGGCCAACCCTCTGATCCAGTTTGGCCCTATTAGCTTGGACACTGTTAGTCAGGAAATTTTATTGTCTGACGTGGCGCTAGAGCTTACTGCCTATGAGTACAAGGTGATGGAATACTTGATGCTCAACCCACAAAAAATCATTTCCAAAACCGAATTAACCGAACATATTTACGACCAAGATTTCGACCTCGATAGCAACGTAATAGAAGTATTTGTTGGCCGCTTGCGCAAAAAGCTAGACCCCGACGGCAGCTTAAAGCCTATCGAAACGCTTCGTGGTCGTGGCTACCGTATTAATCGACAGCTATGAAATCGCTGTCGCTTCGGTTACGTAGCCTAGTATTAGCAATAATTGCATTAGCACTGTTTTTACCGACAACCGTTGTTACCCTAGATACCGCTTATACATCCAGCTTAACCCAAGCTAAGTACAACGAGTTGAAACTCATGGGGCTGGCATTAATTTCAGCCTTTGAATTAGAGGGCGACACCCCCTACATGCCAGAATTGTTAAACGATGAGCAGCTAAACTTACCTGAATCAGGTTACATGGCAGCCATCGTATTTCGCGATCATGTGGTATGGCAATCAGCCTCCTCGCTCTATCATTCGCTGACCAAAACCCCGTTGACACCTAGCGTTGGTGAAGAACAATTTAATGAAGAGTTTGCCGCCCCATTTGATCAACATCGTCCGTACTTCACCTATGCGTACAGCGCGGAATTTGAAGCCCTAAGCGACTTCGAACCGGTGCATTTTTATATTTTTAATGACAAGGCCGACTTTAATCACGAACGCAAAACCTTCTCTCGCACCTTGTGGCAGTACCTGACAATGTTAGGATTGGGCCTGTTGGTGATTTTATTGATTGGTCTTAATCGCGTTCTCAGCCCTGTACGTTTGCTGATCAGTGAAATTCGTCGAGCAACCAAAGGCGACACTCAACAACTTTCCGAGCAATACCCACCTGAATTTTCCGGCCTTCAAAACAGTATTAATCAACTATTAAAATCTGAGGCTGACCAACGCACGCGATATAAAAATAGCTTAGGTGATTTGGCCCATAGTTTAAAAACACCGCTGGCTGTCGCGCTTGGCACACCAAACTTACCAGACGATGCCAAAGAGCCACTACGCCAAATTGATGCGCTAATACAGCGTCAGCTCAAACGCGCCACACTTGGCGCGACTGCATGGGAAAAACCTGAAGCGATAGAAGACGTTGTCACTTCAATCAACAATGCCCTGTCGAAAGTGTATCGCGATAAAGCCCTGGAATTTGAGGTAACGGGAACAGGCTTGTTTTGGGGGGATAAAACCGATCTAATGGAAATGCTTGGTAATGTGCTCGACAATGCCAGTAAAGCCGCGAAGAAAAAAATCGCAATAAATATCTCTATGTCTGAACAATGGAGCCAAGTAAATATACACGACGATGGCCCCGGTATTGCCACAGACAAAATTGAACAGTTACTTACCCGTGGGCAACGTTTAGACACCTACCAAGAAGGGCAAGGCATTGGCATGGCCGTCGTCGCCGACCTTGTTGATGCTTATCAAGGCCAACTGCACATTGCACGTTCAAAGTTAGGCGGAGCAGCCATTACCTTGCGCTTTCCGGTACAATAATACCGCGCGTTACAAAACCCGCGACGAACTGACAAGGGCGCTTGTAACACTACGCCCTTAGCTCGCTACAAGGTTAACCAGCCGTGACGATGGCTGCAAATTTGTCAGCGTCAAGGGCAGCACCGCCAATCAGGCCGCCGTCAATATCCAACTGAGACAATAAACCTTCTGCATTCGCAGGGTTCATTGAACCGCCGTACTGAATACTTATCGCCTGTGCTGTTCTGTCATCGTAAATACTGGCGACAACGGTGCGAATAAATGTGTGGGCTTGCTGGGCCTGATCGTCGCTAGCGGTGACTCCAGTACCAATAGCCCATACGGGTTCGTAAGCGATCACCGTATTCAACGCATCGCTTACTGGCACATCTTTATATGCACCAACGATTTGCTCAGACAGCACCGACTCTAAATGCCCTTGTTCCCGTTCTGGAAGGGTTTCACCAATGCAAATAATTGCCTTGAGGCCTGCGTCCAGTACTTTATGGACTTTCTTATTCACGGTTTCATTGGTTTCGTGGAAATATTGGCGCTGCTCTGAGTGACCAACAATCACTAATTCAACACCAACGGCTTTGAGCATAGCAACCGACACTTTTCCGGTGTACGCACCGTCGTCTTCAAAGTGCACATCTTGCGCAGCGAGTTTCACAGCCGTGCCCTTTACAACATCAGCCACTTTAGATAACGCAAGAAATGTTGGCGCTATGGCCACTAAGGTGTCGGAATCAGGATCACACTTTTCAACTATTTGTTTTGCTAAAACAACAGACTCATCCACTGTTTTATTCATTTTCCAATTACCGCAAACAACCTTTTGACGCATTGCTAGTCCTATGTACGCACACTTGTAATGTTTCAAGCATAATAACAAGATGTGTTGCATTTTGGGAGAATAACAAGCAATAAGTGCTTATCTGAATTATTTTGCTATTTTTTCTTCCGCTTCCACCACTTCTTGTTTGGTGGTCTCACCGTCACTGGATAATAAAATCGCCAACCATTGGCTTTCTGGTCGCGATTCAAGGGCAATCTTAACTATCATTGTCAGTGGGACTGACAGCAGCATCCCCACACTGCCTAGCAACCACCCCCAGAAAATTAATGACAAAAACACCACTAGCGTTGACAGGCCCAAACCCCGCCCCATAAAACGCGGTTCAATCACATTACCCATAATGGTGTTCACCAGTACAAAACCCAGCGCGACTAAACCTGCTTCTGGTAAGCCAAACTGTACCAAGGCCATTAACACCGCAGGAACAGCGGCAATAATCGAGCCGATATTGGGAATGTAATTAAACATAAATGCGAGCACGGCCCACAACAAGAAATGATCAACCCCCATCACCCACAGCCAAATGCCGATAAAGAAACCAGTAAACAAACTTACTACCGTTTTAATGGCGAGATAACTGTTTACCGATTTAATAAAACGGTCGATATGATGCATTTTCATATCTGGGTCGGCTAACGCTATGTGAACACGACGAGGAAAGCTTTCAGCTTCAAACAACATAAAGATCACGGTCAACAAAATGAGGAATAAATTCGACAGCACGCCACCCATTCCGCTTAAAAAGTTAGTCGCCATCGACATTGCCATGCCGGGGTCGAGATAAGAGGTGATAAGATCTTTGTCGACATGAACATTAAATGCCGCCAACTTTTCTACTGTCCAAGCAAAATGACCCGACAACTGCTTTTGATATTGGGGCATGTTTTCTTTAAATTCAGCCATCGACTGACCAACTAATCCCGCCAACATAAAACCAAAAACCACGATCATCAGTATAACTAAGCAGATGGATAACCAGCGCGGGATTTTGTATCTCGTGGCTCTGTGAATAATTGGGCTACACGCAATAGCAATAAAGCCTGACAGAAAAAATGGTACCATGATAGCGCTGGCAGATTTGATACCAGCCAGAATAACGATGAGGCAGGCAAAGATAATAAAGGCTTTGGCAGTAGGTGATTTCATATCCATATTGCTTTTTGTTATTTCACTGCGCTCAAACTAACAGAATTGTATTCGTATAGAAATAGGCACACGAAAGACTCATGACCCTTAACCAAGCCACTATTCGCATTAAAAATCTGCGCTTGCGCACCTACATCGGCATTAAAGACGAAGAAATCAAAAACAAACAGGACGTGGTAGTGAATGTAAAAATTCATTACAACGCCGAAAGCGCAACAAACACCGATGAAATGGACGACGCACTAAACTATAAAACGATTACCAAAGCGATTATTCGCTTGGTCGAAGACAACCGTTTCTATTTACTAGAAAAGCTCACCGCAGACGTATTGGCCATTGCAGCTGAACACCATTGGGTAACGTTCGCCGAAGTTGAAGTGGATAAGCCTCATGCGTTGCGTTTTTCAGACTCAGTATCACTGACATTATCATGCACTAAACCGTAGCCGTTATTGGGGGTTGTAATGCACATTTTACTTACCGGTGGCACTGGCTTTATTGGGCAGCATCTGGTTGCTAAATTAGCTAAACAACACCAAGTAACCGTGTTGAGCCGAGATACTGCAAGAGCAAAGCGAATCTTACCTGCAGGTGTGTCAGTCACGTCTTCGTTGAACGACATTACCGATTTTAGTCAGCTCGACGCAATTATCAATCTTGCTGGAGAACCCATTGCCGACAAACGCTGGACAAAAAAGCAAAAACAGCGCATCGAAAATAGTCGCTGGAAACTCACGCAAGCGTTAGTTGCAAGAATAAACCAATGTGATCGCCCCCCCAGTGTGTTTATTTCTGGCTCGGCCATTGGCTATTATGGCCGACAGGGCAGCAACACAGTAACCGAGCGAGAGCACACCATTCATCACGAATTTAGTCATGAACTGTGCGCGCGATGGGAAAGCATTGCGATGGAAGCACAAAGTCCCCACACACGGGTTTGTTTATTGAGAACAGGTGTAGTGCTTGGCCGTGGCTTTGGCGCTCTTAAAAAAATGGAGCTACCATTTTTACTCGGGCTTGGCGGAAAAATTGGCTCTGGCAAGCAAATGATGTCGTGGATACATATTCAAGATATGGTGAATGCGATATTGTGGTTGCTTACTAACCCCAGTAGCCACGGCGCTTATAACGTAACAGCGCCCAACCCGGTGAACAACGCCACATTTGTCAAAGCCTTGGGGCTTACATTACACCGCCCAACGCTACTTTCTGTCCCTGCGTTTGCCCTGCAATTGCTGATGGGAGAATCTGCTGAGTTGTTGCTCACTGGGCAAAAAGTGATCCCCCAACGGCTCAAAGAAGAAGGCTTTCGGTTTGGCTTCCCAGAAATCAATCATGCGTTTTCTGAAATCTACGCGCCAGATTAACCTCTCAGGAAAATGTCATCTTTATAAGGCAGGAACGCCGCCCCTCTCAGCCTCTGTATTTAGCGATGTAATATTTTCCTTTATCGCGAAATTCTTACACAAAAGGTGTCGGTAAAAAACGACACCTCACTCACCAAAAACAAACTAACCATTTGTTTTGTATGAATTTTAAAATATTGGCTCGCCCTTTGAATTGTCTATCTTGCGTAATACACACCTAGCGCAAGCTAGTACTTTAATCCTTTGGCAAAATAAGCAGTAACGCCGAAAAACTTGGAGAGCAAGCATGATGCGATTCATCAAGTGGGCAATACTTTCTTTATTTATCTGTGGCAGCGTGGTTGCCGCAAGTCAAACCGATTCTTTGAATACATTGCTTCAGAGCGAACTTCAGTTGCCCAGTAGCAGCACGACCTCTGACAAAACCATTGTCAATTTTGAAAAACATTTGAGCGCGATCCCGTTCGATGAAACTAAACGCGACCATCGACTGCGTCTATCACGCATCCAATATTACCTTCAGCAAGCTAAGAACTATCAGCAGAATGGCTGGTACTACAACCGAAATGACGCCATAGAAAGAGCGGAGAACATTCTTGAGCACCACCAATCAAAATTACAAAAAGCTTATGACCATGCCTATGCGAGCCTCTAATTTATGGGCCTTGGCTGGGCTGATTCTGCTACTTGGAGGGTGTGCAAGCCCGCCACAGCCCACGTCATCACAACCCGAACCTCAAATCAATTCTAATGAAGCGGATAATACGGTTAATCGCCTAAAAGCCGGCGAAACCGTTAATATTACGACTAGCCAAGGCAATATCAGTGTTACCCCGACTGTCGTTGCCATTGGTGACAATACCGGCAACACTGGTTCGCCAGATAGTGTGGTCTACAACGACCCGCTTGAAGGGTTCAATCGGGCTATGTTTGATTTCAACCACGTGGTTTATCAGTACGTTATTTTCCCAGTCTCTGATGGCTATCGATACGTTGTGCCTAGCGTGGCAAGAGAAAAGGTAGGCAATGTATTTGCTAATCTGCGAGAACCGCTAAACCTGCTCAGTAACCTTGCTGCGGGTGAGGTATCGGATGCGGGTACCAACGTAGGTCGATTTCTAATTAATTCAACCATAGGGCTGCTGGGCATTTTCGATCCAGCAACGGCTTGGTTCGACCTGCCCGAGAAAAAGCAGACCATAGCCGATACACTGCAGCATTACGACGTAGGTGCCGGCACCTATATTGTATTGCCTATTCTTGGCAGCAGTGATGCGAGGGGCTCTGTTTCACTGCTAGCAGAAGGCATGCTTCACCCGATTAATCAACTCGCTGACAAACCAGAAAGCTACCAAATTCGTATAGTAGAAGGCTTCAACGACCTTTCAAGCCAAACAGAAACCTATCGCATTTTGTACCAACAGGCAGAAGACCCATACCTGTATTTCAGAAACCAATACATCCAAGGGCAAAGACGCAACGCCATGTTCGAGGCCAATGCTAAGGAAAACGCGCAAAAATCCGAAGAGAAAACTGGAGACACCGATGAATAAGCGCATTGCTGATCTGATTGTTCGTAGTCGTTGGGTTATTCTCGTTGCTTTTTTTATTGCAATTGTCGCAGCGAGCCTGATGGTCTCTCAGTTTAAAATAGATGCCTCGGCCGATACCTTGTTAGTCAAAGACAACAAGTTGTATATTCAAACCCAAATTGCCAACCAGACTTTCTCTCCCGAAGAATTTATTTTGCTTGCCTATGCGCCGCAATCTCACGCTTTGTATAGCGATCAAACCTTTCGCGACCTACACGACTTATCAGCCGAATTGAAACAATTGGAACGAGTAAAAGCCGTCACTTCTATCCTTACTGTTCCCTTGATAAAAGATAAATCGGCCTTGAGCGGTGAAACAGATGTGGCCTCATTAACGTGGGAAACACAACATTATTCACCGAACGTAATGCAGTCGATGATATCTGGGCACCCCATTTTTACCGACCTTTTGGTAAACCGCGACAATACTGCAACGGCTATACAAATTGTTTTCAACGCTAACCCCGAGTTAGTCAATATTGAGCAACAAATCACAGATATCCGCAAACATCTGCTCACCCGTGATTTGACCGAGGAAGAGCAGCAGCAACTATCTGAACTTCAAGCTAAGGCAGACCCCATTCGTCAGGCCCTGTCAAAGCAGCGAAAACAAGAAATTGAACAAATAGAGCGCATCACACAGCAAGTTAGTAAACGAGCAAATACTTATCTAGGCGGCTCTTACGTTGTAGGGCAACACTTGGTTGATATTATCCAGTCTGATCTGCAAACATTCGGATTGGCTATCCTAGCCGTTATCGCGGTGCTGCTCCTTGTACTCTATCGCACTCTCCGTTGGGTCATATTCCCACTGGTCGCTTGTGCAATGAGTGTATTGCTGACCATAGGACTTTTTGGCGCACTTGATTTAAGAGCAACAGTCATTTCGGCCAATTTTATTGCGCTGCAAATCATTCTCACGCTAGCCGTGATGATTCACCTGATTGGTAGTTATAGAGAAATAGCAAGAACACAACCCGAACTTACGCAAAAACAACGGGTAATTGCGACTTTGCAAGACAAGCTCACGCCCTGCTTTTACGCCACCCTCACCACTTCTGTTGGATTCAGTTCTTTGATTTTTAGTGGTTTGCAGCCGGTAGTGTCATTTGGCTGGATGATGCTTTTCGCTATGTTGATCACCATGAGTGTTGGCTTACTACTCTTCCCCGCATTGTTGTGCTTGTTAAAGGCAAAAAACGAGACCAACGAGATAACATTTATTCAATCGATACTTTCCGTATGCAATCGACTATCAAGCCACTACCCCAAATCGGTTGTTGTGTTGGTGAGCGGATTATTTGTAGTGACCTCGCTTGGCATTAGCAAACTCAACGTTGAAAACTCTTTTATTGATTACTTTGCAAAAGACACCAGAGTGCATCAAGAATTAGCGTTTATCGATCAGCAGTTCGGCGGCACAACGGCACTTGATATTATTCTGCATATTGATGAAGGGAACGAAAAACAAGATCTTACCCTCTCTGCTGATACGGTCAATCAGTTGCATTTAGTCCAAGCGGCGGTCAAGGCTTTCGACGCCACAGGCAGTGTCACATCTATTGTCAACTTCACTGAATTGGCTAAACAACTCAACGACGACATGCCACTTACCGAATATGAACTAACAACGATTTTTCACTTACTCGACAAACAAGTAGTGAATCAATTAGTCGGCGCATATTACGCCAGTGACGCACGAGACCTGCGCATAGCCATTCGAATTCAAGACACGACCGAAGGGTTAGATCGCCAGCAGTTTATGAACCAGTTAACGTCTGATCTAGCCACCGTTGGGCTAACTCCACAAGAGTATGAACTCACTAGTCTATTTGTGTTGTATCAGGATATTTTATCGCGCTTATTCGACTCGCAAATTACTACACTGGGTATCGTGTATGCCGCCTTAGGCTTGGTGATGTTTGCGATTTTTCGTTCTTTTAGCATTGGCCTTATCGCCTTGATTCCCAACGTGCTCACCACACTGGGTATTTTAGGCCTGATTGGGTGGCTGGGCATGCCACTAGATATTATGACCATCACTATCGCGGCTATCGCTATGGGCATCGCTGTGGATGACACGATCCACTTTGTGCACGCTTATTTATCCGCCTATAGAAAAAATAACCACGATGATGCCACCCGCGCGGCGGCGAAAAACGCCTTTGGCCATACCGGTCTGGCATTGGTTATAACCACTACCGTCATCACTGTCGGTTTTTCTCTCTTCGGATTTTCAGATTTTATTCCTAGCGTATCTTTTGGTTTGCTAACGGCCACTGCAATGCTCATGGCTCTGATTACCGATTTAACTCTACTGCCAGCTTTACTGAACTGGCGATTAAAACGCAACGCGTAAATTCATTGGAGGTCATTTGTACTCTTTTAAAGCTCAGTTAAAAAAAACCACTGCCTTCGGCTTTTCTGCCCTTTTCATGGTGGTCTCGTTCACCATGATAGGCCTTGCAATTTCTCATTTTATGGGCGCGTTTGAGGCTCGGGGTCAAGATGGTCAGTTTGTATCGGGTGTCATTCGTTGCATCAACGATTTATTTATTGCGTTAGCCACGTATGAATTGGCAATGGGGATTTTTAAAGAATACCGTGGCGATGACGAAAAGGCGTCGTTAGTTTCCGCGATCAGACGCACCGTCACTCGGTTTGTGAGTGTGGTGATTATTGCTTTAGTTCTTGAAGGACTGATTATGATCATCAAATACAGCCAACTGGATCTGGCAGGTAACTTGTTTTACCCCGTTGCAGTGGTATTTGCAGCCAGTATTTTGCTCGTCGCGTTAGGGCTGTTTTTGAAATGGACTTACCGTGAGGACGAGTCAAGAACTGAAGCGTCGCAATAGCAACCAAACTGTGTTCCGGTACTCAGCCCCTGCACCACAAGTGCATTGAGTAGCCTGAGTACCGGATTAGCGTTCTACAAAATCTTACGCAGTAACTGACTGGTATTCAGTGACAGTAAACGCCAACAACTCAAGGCTCCTAACACACCAACCACACCAGCACCAACAACTGGTGCAATCAACCAATACTCCCAGTGCATTGACGGCTCCATGTTGAAAACTTGCTTTTGCAACAAGGCTAAACTTATCTCATTCGACATAGCGGCCATTAAACCAGCAACAACGCCAATGATAATAAACTCATTGATAACGCTGAAGCGGATTAAACGCCCTTTAGCACCTAGCGTTCGCAAAATAGCCAGTTCTTGCTGACGCTCATCCATGCTCGCTTGTACTTGCGCAACCAAGACCAAACTGCCCGCTATCAGTACTAGCACCAAGATAAACTCAACGGCCAGTGATACCTGATCTACGATTTCACGCAACTGATTAATTCGCGCGTCTACGTCAAATAAGGTAATTGAACTAAACGGCATGAGTAGCTCTGTTAACTCTGACTTGCGATCACTGTCTAAATGAAAACTAGTGATGTAAGTGGGGTTAAAGCCCTGCATGACGTCTGGGTGAAGCACAAAAAAGAAGTTCGGCTGCATAGTTTGCCAATTGACTTCACGTAAACTCGTCACCCGTACTTTCACCACTTCACTGCCAATATTGAACGTGAGTACGTCATCCAGCTTGATATCCAAGCGCTTGGCTACTTGCTCTTCAACCGATACCGGATACAAATCATCTTCGCTTGTGCGATGCCACTCAGTGAGCCATTCCCCCGCCGTGATCTTATTCTCGTGTTGTAAATCGAGGCTCCATGTTAGGTTGGCTTCTCTTCCTAATCCGTCTCTACCTTCACGGGGTTTCTCTTCATCTTCTTTACGTACTTCGGTATTAACCGTCTCATCATTCACCGCCACAAAACGACCGCGTACAACCGGATAAAAGGTTTCTATGTCCACGTTGCGTTCGGCAAAATGTTCGTCCAGCAATGGCTTTTGCTGAGAGGTGATATTGACCAAAAAGTAATTGGGTGTGCCTTGTGGTAATTGAGCGCGCCACTGGGCAACCATGTCATTGCGCATCACCAAAACCACCAGCAATAACATTAAAGTGATGGAGAAACTGATCAGTTGCACAGAATTATCCATTGCACGGCGACGAATTCGCGCCCAAGCAAGTTGCCAAGCACCCATTGAGCCTTGGCCCATTTTACGGCCTAACGCGATGAGCCCCATGGTGACAAAAACCAACGACACAGCCAGTACAATACCCGAGCCGAATAAAATCCCACTAATTTGTGCGTCGCGACTGTATGCCCACATGAGTAGAAATATTGCGCCACCAGACAAACCAAACTGCACACCACGAGAGCGCATATTGGATGTCATGTCTCTGCGCAACACTCGTAATGGCGGTACTGAAAATAACTGTAGCAAAGGATAAATAGAAAACATCAATGCACAAACACTGCCAGTGAAAATAGCAATAGCCACTGGACGCCAATGCCAAATATCTAAGGCAACATCAACCTGCTCAGCCAATGCCGTAACCACCACTTGTTGAATGATGAAGCCCGCTAAAATGCCAATCGCAATACCCAATGCCGTGATAAACAAAATCTGCATCACATAAACTTTGCGGATCATGCTTTTTGTCGCCCCGAGCGTTTTCATAATCGCTACGGGGTCGAAATGGCGCTGACTATAGCGCTGCGCGGCAACGGCAATTGAAACCGCGGCCAGCACAATTGCCAATAAGCTGGCGAGCAAGAAGTAACGCTCGGCTCTTCCCACCGAACGACCTATGGCAGACTCATCATCTTTAGCCGTTCGCCAAAAATGCAGTTCGTCGTCTAGTTGAGGGCGTAACCACTCGTAGTAGTCTGCCAAAGCGTCATTGTCGCCAGTGAAGAACGCTTTGTAAGTCACTCGACTTCCCGGCCCTGTAATATGAGCGGCCGCTAAGTCTGCTCGATTCATCAGCACCACAGGCTCAGTGTTGAACAAACTGAAGCCCGCGTCGGGAATTTCGCCGAGTACTTGTGTTATGGTGAGTTCAATATCACCGATATACACCTTTTCACCCAGCTCAACGTCGAGTACTTGAAACAGTCTAGAATCAAGCCAAGCTTCTCCTTGTGCAGGAATACCTTGGGCCACTCGATTGTTACCAAAAGGCGCATCGGCGACCAACACATCGCCTTTTAATGGGTATCCTGCCGATACCACACGCAAGTCGACCAAGCCCATTTTCTGTTCGCCGAACGCCATCGAGCGCAGGCTAACCTGCTTAGTGGTCGTCAGCCCCTGATTGTGAGCTTCATCTAACCACGCTTGGTTTATTGGTTTGTCAGACAGCAATTGCGTATCAGCCGCAATTAATTGCGCAGAACGTTCAACCAAGGCACCTTGCAAACGTTCGCTGAACAATGACAAAGACAGCACTGCTGCAACAGACAGAATGATAGCAAACAAGATGATAGTTAACTCACCACGTTTCGCTTCGTGCTTAAACAAACGCCACGCTAAATTCGAAGTCATCGACATACTATACCGCCTCGCGACTAGGCTCTTCACTCGCCGTGACTTCGGTTAACTCGCCTGCTTGCATGCGCAATTGACGGTCGCATTGTTGCGCTAACACATCGTCATGAGTTACTAGCACCAAAGTCGTGCCCTGTTCTTTGTTTAAGCTAAATAACAAAGACTCAATTTTTTCACTGTTTGCCGCATCCAAGTTACCGGTTGGTTCGTCAGCAAATAAAATCTTGGGTTGGCCTATGAACGCGCGAGCAATGGCCACGCGCTGCTGCTCACCACCGGATAATTGGTTGGGATAATGGTTAGCGCGATGAGACAATCCTACTTGTTCTAAAATAGATTTAGCCCGTGCTTTGGCATCTTTTAGGCCAGTAATTTCAGCGGGCAACATCACATTTTCTAGTGCAGTCAAACTTTGCACCAACATAAAACTTTGAAAGATAAAACCCACTTTTTCGCCACGGAGTTGGGCGCGAGCTTCCTCATCCATATTGTGCAGGCCTTGGCCGTCGAGATAAATTTCTCCGTCTGATACTTGATCCAAGCCCGCCAACAAGCCCAACAGCGTTGATTTTCCCGAGCCCGACGCACCAACCAGTGCGATTGACTCTCCCGCCTTGACTTCAAAAGAAATTGGCTGAAGGATCTGTAGCTGACCTTCACTCGTAGTCACAATTTTAGTAATGTTTTTTGTCTCGATCATAAAGGAGTGTTCACTGTGGTGTTGAATCATGGTTTAGTTCGTAGTAGCCGTTATACTAAATGGCTTAACACATTGATATTATTAATACCGCTTTGGTTCACTTCGGATCACCTGCTAGCTGCACCAGCGCCCGCTACCGATGGAACACCAGAACAAGCACAAGTATCTGGAACCTCGGCCAAATTGTTAGTACTTGGAGATAGCCTAAGCGCAGGTTATGGCTTATTGCAAGCACAAGGCTGGGTTAGTTTGTTACAGAATATATGGCAGGACGAGGGGCTTGGGATTGACGTAATAAATGCTGCGATAAGCGGAGAAACCACAGATGGTGCCCTAGCCCGATTACCTCGCTTATTAACACAACATCAGCCCACTCATGTTTTAATTGAATTAGGCGGTAATGACGGCCTGCAAGGCCATCCAGTCGATAAGATGCAAAATAATTTAGATGCCATGGTTAAGCTGGCAAAGGCCGCTGGTGCTGACGTAATTTTGCAAGATATGGAAATTCCTACCAATTACGGACGCCGGTATAACAAGCTGTTTTCTGACAGTTTTGAAACCGTTGCAGAAAGTAACAACATTACCCTGTTGCCGTTTTTTCTTGCTGACGTCGCGCTCAAACCTGAGCTCATGCAGAGAGATAAAATTCATCCCAATGCCGACGCACAACCCTTGATTGCCGAGCACATGCGAGACCAGTTAACGCCATTGATTTTGCATTAACTTGTTCTACACTTAGAAAACAATTTTACATTTAGAGGTGAGTGATGGAGATTAGCAGTTCAAATCAAGCCAATGCGGCCATCGCCAATGAAGTGAGCCAACAGGCACAAGCGTCACAATCTCGTACTCTGGCGTCTTCTGAGCCTGCGGCTCGTGAGTCTCAGCCTTCGCAAGAAGCGTCATCTTCAACGAGTACATCAAGTACCCCTGATCCTAGTGCACGAGTAGGTGGTCGCGTCGACACCTACGCATAATCAATTCAAGCGAATAGCAAAAAGCCCCCGAGGTGATCAAATGTACCTCGGGGGCTTTTTTCATTGTCACATATACTCAGCCGTTACTGGCGAATATATTGCGGCGTATGCGCATTCGATGTTTTGGTTAGATAGCGGTCGCGCAGTTTAGTCTGGCGAGATTCCATTGGCATGGCTTCACCGTCGATAAACACTTGCTCGGCAGCTTCAGTGACTTCGAGTGGATCACCACTCCAAATAACCACATCCGCTTTCGCCCCAGCAGACAACTCACCTATCTCACCCGACATACCTAATATCTGTGCAGGTACACTGGTCAAGGCTGCAATACCACTCAAATGTGGTAGACCATTTGCAACGGCATTTCCCGCATGTTGAGCAGCTAAGCGAATATTGTGCGTATCCATACCAATCGCAACGTTTACACCGGCTTTGGCAAGTCGACCCGCATTGGCAAGGGTTGCACCCATCTGATCAAAGCCACCAGGTAAGTTGTACTCTGGGTCGATAATCACGGGAATATCGTGCTTTGCGATCTCGTCAGCAACACGCCATCCATCAACAGCATGTACAAGTACCACGTTGATTTTGGGGTGGCGAGCTTTAAACGCGATCACCTGACGAATATCCGCTGCGCGATCAGCCGACATAAACAAAGGCGCTTTACCGCTCACGACAGCCTTCAATGCAGTAATATCAGCTGGCGTGTTAATGCCATTCCAATCACTGGTTGCTGACAAAGTGCCTTTCACAGACTCCGCTTCTGCAATCGCTTGTTCAAGTGCTACCCATAACGCAGCACGTGAACCGCCATTATCGTCTGCACCGTGGTTACCCACATCCACACTCATAAACGCACGCGGCTTAAGTACGGGGGTTGCCTTACCATCAAGAGTAATCACTGCCCCTTGGCCATTAAACAGGCCTTCGCCTCGTGTAATGGTAGTGGCAGCAGAGGTAAAACCTTCAAGTCTTGTGATACCAATTAAGCTTGAATCAGGATTGACCGCATAACTCACATCAAAAGCAGCGCCAGTTCCAGAAATGAGGCTAGCTTTGGTAGAGCTATCTACTGTACCTGCAGACATCCCCACTTCAACCAAACCCAATGAAGTATGAGCACCAATAAAACCAGGGGTGACGACTTTGCCAGCGGCATCAATTACGCGATAACCACTTGGCGCATCAGTGCCACCAATGACTTTTTCGATTTTGTCGTCATTCAGCAGCACAGTACCGCCTTTAACGATACCTTGCGTGGTCATGGTGTACACGTCTGCACCGACAATCGCAACCTTCTCAGCAAAGGCTGAAACCGATAGCGACAATGCTGAAACTAAAAATAATGCCTTTTTCATTTCGCGTCTCCTTCACCGATTTGCCCAACTTCGAAATCACTCACTGGCCATGATTCTGGATCGTTCAGGTCATAAGCAAGACCACCATCCACATAAACCTTCTCTGCTTTGGCGTAGGTAGAGAACGGGTCAGCCGTCCACAACACGATATCTGCGTTTTTACCCGTTTCTAGAGAACCGGTTTTGTCAAAAATACCCAGTGATTTAGCTGGGTTCGCAGACAACCACGTCCACGCATCCGCTTCACTGATATCAATACCTGCTCGTAAACCATCAGACCACGCTTTTGCCGCTTCCTGATTCAAACGCTGAATTCCTAAGTCGCTGTCTGAGTGCACAATTGCACAGGCACCAACGGCGTGAACCATTGGAATGTTTTCACGAATACCGTCGTAGGCTTCCATTTTAAAGCCCCACCAGTCAGCCCACATTGCAGAGCACACGTTATTTTCTTTTAACTTGTCAGCAATTTTGTAAGCTTCAACACCGTGTTGGAATGACGTAATCTGATAATTAAACTCTTTCATCACATCCATCATCACGGTCATTTCGTCAGCGCGGTAACAGTGCATATGCACTTTAATATCACCGTCTAGTACACCAGCCAGTGTTTCTAGGTGTAGATCACGCTTAGGAGGGTTTGGATTCTTACCCGCTTCGTAATCTTCGTCGTATTTTTCCCAGCTGCGCTGATAAGCTTGTGCGTCAGCCCAAGCTTTGCGATAACCCGCCACATTACCCATACGCGTTGCAGGGCCACCTTTTTGGCCATAAACCCGTTTGGGGTTCTCACCACAGGCCATTTTCAAGCCGTAAGGCGCCTCAGGGAATTTCATATCTTGCATAGTGCGGCTTGGTACGTTTTTCAGTACCACTGAACGACCGCCAAACAAGTTAGCTGAGCCCGGCAAAATTTGTAACGATGTAACACCGCCAGCAAGTGCACGACCAAAACCAGGATCTTGTGGCCATACCGAATGCTCTGCCCACACACCCGGCGTGACAGGACGGGTCATTTCATTGCCGTCAGAATGAGAATGTGTAGACGGGTTAGGATACACCCCTAAATGACTGTGAACGTCGATGATACCCGGGGTCACCCACTTGCCTTCACCATCAACAACCTGTGCACCGCTCGGCACACTAAGATTACTGCCCACTGCAACAATTTTACCGTCGGCAAAATGGACCATGCCGTTTTCAATCTTGTTGCCAACTCCATCAAGAATAGTCACGTTGGTAATCACCGTCTCAGCACCGGGGATCGGCGTATACGTGCTTGGGTAAGGGTCTTTGTCGATAGTCACTTTGGGTGCTTGCTCTGCAGGCTTGTTCGCTTCGTCACCACATCCCCAGAGTGTGGTAGCGCACAAGCACGCGAGGGCTAAGCCAATTCGCGAACGAGTGTGTTTCATAGTATTTCCATTTTTGTTGTATCAGTTTTATTTATACTAATTTGTTGTTGTGTTGCCCCGCTCAAATAAAAGAGACAATGGGACATAATCAAACATAGACAAAGCTAATTCCAGCAGCAAGCGACTACACGTTCAAATAGAGCGAGAATAAGATAAGCGCCGTCAATGACTTCGCCTTGATTAAGTATTCCCCGCTTTACAATTCCCATCGCGCCAAAATAGTGCTAATTTTACATCACCTGTTGTGAATTTGAGCGAGTAGTCGACAAGCAGGAAGCCGTCACGCTTGGGTGTCGCTCATCCACAACCTGTTCTTATTGCCTTTGGAGGGAAGAAATGGCAACGAAGAAATCCAACAATGAACAGCGTGAATCCGCGAACGACAGTGCATCAACTGATGAACTCACCCAATTGAGAGAAATTATATTTGGGCAGGCCAATCGTGCGTTACAGCAACAAGTTACCGATTTAGAACACCAGATTACTCAGCGTTTCAGTGCGTTAGATCAGCAACTTAACCAAACCTTTGGCGATATCAGAAAACACATCTCAGACGAAATACAAGCTTTGTCGCAACGTTTAGATGCGTCAAATGATGCTCACAATTCCACGCAAAACGCTTTACAAGTGACGGCAGACAAGCTGCATTCTGATTTAGAAATTGCTGAAACGGTTGCCAAACAAGACAACGACGCACTAGAAAAACACATGGTGCAAGAGTTCGATAACTTGGAAACGTTAATGCAACAGCGGCACGAGGCCTTACTAGAACAGCTGAAACAAGTCACCAATGAACTGTCTGAAAACAAAACCGACAGAAAAACATTGGCCAGTTTACTCGCTACTATGGCGAACAACCTCGTTACCGATTAAATCAAACCCATGAATAACAGTGCGACCGCCGCCTCCACTTCTACCGACTCATCCATGGAGAAGATTCGTGAGTTAGTGATAGGTAAAGACGATAAATTCGTACAGCAAGCAGTACAGCGCAACGCAAAAAACATGGTTGTTGATGTGGTTTCTGAGGCGCTGCATGAACGAGAAGGACAAGATGGTTCGGTTAACAAAGTCCTTGTTCCTTTGGTTGAACGTTCTCTGCATCGCTCTATTGAAGCCAACAGCGAAAAAATTGTCGGTACCCTATATCCACTCGTCGGCACGTTAGTACGCAAAGCCGTATCGGCGTTTCTGGTCGACTTTGTTGAACGAACCAACGCGTTAATCGAACACAGTTTAAGCCCCAAAAGCATTACTTGGCGTTTAAAAGCATGGCAAGCCGGTATTCGCTATTCTGAATATGTGGCGTCGCAGGTTTACCAGTATCAAGTCCAACAGATTTTCGTTATTCATCGGGAAACTGGCACCCTACTACACACAGTTGCCAATGACCCCGATCGCACCAAAGACGCTGATTTAATGTCGTCTATGCTGGTGGCGATTAATGACTTTGTTGCCGACGCGTTTCACACGGCCGAGCAAGATACCGACAACGACATTGATGAAATTAAAACCGAAGCCTTTACCTTATTAACCAAAATAGGCCCTCAAGCCATTATTGTTGCAGCCGTGTCTGGTAGTGTCCCGCCGGAAATAAGGGCCAAGTTACAAGTGACGTTGGAGGAGTTTCACCGCTTTTACCAAAAGCCATTACAGGACTACCAAGGCGACAATAGTAGTTTTGCAGGGTGCGAAACACTACTCACTGATTGCTTGGTTAGCGAACGAAAAGACACATCAACAAAGAAAAAAAGCCTGTTGATGGGTGGCATAGTGATAGGTGTGGCATTACTGGCCATAATTTATTTGATTTTTGTGCGCCTCGAATTATCTCTTCTGCAATCCGACATCAATGAATTACCTCGTCCCGCAGGTATTGTGGTAACCAGCAACCGAGTTCAAGATGGGCAAGTACACTTAGACGTAATGCGCGATCCTAGCGCAGTGAGTATAAATGAATGGCTACGTCAGCACAGTATTGATGCTCAAGTGTTATCAATCAACGAATCGCCTTATGCATCAATGAGCCAGGATGTTATTCAGCAAAAGTTGGCAAACGTCTTGCTGCAGTACCCTTCGTTAACATACCTCAATAACGAGTTGAGCGGCTCACTCACAGCCTATGAAGCCAAACAATTTGAGCGTGCATTAGCGGCGATACCAGGCATTGATACCCTCGCGATATCGGTAGACAAGATCACTGTAGTCACTCCCAACCTGTCTGAAAACACCGCAACAGAGGCACTATTAACCGCACTTTCAGGTAAGTTAGCAACCAAGCCTATTATCTTTGCGCCCAATCAAGCTAACGTTTCAGCGGCGCAAATGGACGATATTACTTTTGTTGCTGGGGTAATTCGCCAGCTTCAAGCGCTAGCCAAACAGCAACAGCGCGAAATGACACTATTCGTGCTCGGCGCCAGTGATCACACCGGCGCCTCTGCACATAACCAACAACTCAGTGAGTCGCGAGCCTACAGTGTTATCCAAGCGCTTGAGTCGTTGAATATTGAAACCCGCTCACTGATCCCAATCGGCCTTGGGCAAGTCGAACTCGCCAAACCTGAGATGGGACGCAGTGTTTTCTTCCACGTTTTATTTTCTTCACCAAACACTCATGAGGTACACACGAAGTGATTCAAAAAAAAGTGTGCGTGCTTGGCCCCACTGGAGTGGGAAAAACCAGTTTAATTAAACAATTTGTCGACGGTATTTTTTCAGAGAAATACCAGACAACTATCGGCGTGAAAATTGATAAAAAGCAAGTTGTTCACAATGACAACCATGTGCAGTTACTGATCTGGGACTTAGAAGGTATCGACCGCTATTGCGGGTTTAACCCTCGCTATTTACGCGGTGCGAGTGCGTACATGATTGTGGTTGATCAAACCCGCGCACAATCGCTTATTGAAGGCATGGAAATACTAGACATGGCACAAGAGCAATATCCAGATGTACCCGCATTTTTCGTCGTTAACAAAACCGACCTACCGTCTAACTGGCACTGGACAGAAGAAGAGTTAACGAAGCACAGCGCCCGGTTTGCCAGTACCATTAAAACCAGTGCAAAAACCGGTGACAACGTTGAAGCGCTGTTTACCGATATTGCTTTTTGGGCAAACTGAACATGGATATTCAACTTCTCAATGCCCTAGGCGTAACAGATTGCGCTATTTTCACACCGATTGATACTAACCACTATGCTTGCCTAACACCTGAGGTGGAATGGAGCGCTCATATTCTCCCAGAAACAAAGGCCAATGAGCCATTTTCCAGTTTTCGGTCTTTGTTTCTCAACGATTTCTTATTTGATGCACAAGAAATTTGGCACGACGATACAGCTATGACCTTATCGTCGGGATATTGGAGTGAACAGATTGATGATCACACCCTGCGCCTAGAAGCATTGGCGATCAATAATGGTGAAGGCCAACATTTTTTAGTTGTAAAAAATGTTGCTGCCCAATTCGCAGAAAAACAAAAAACCTTGCAGGCCGCACGTGAATTACTGCTAAGTCATCATGAAATTGTGGGGCAACACGAGTATATTCGCCATCGTCTTGACGAAGCACTGCTGAACAATCAAAAATTCGATACTTTATTACCCCCACTCAAACAAACCATCCACCATTTAGACACGGGCGTGGTGATATTAGACAAGCATCAACATACCATCATCGACAACAGAGCCGCTAAAAAACTGCTTCTTTGTAATGAAGACAACAACAGTGGCAGCATGTTGCAACAATTTATGCGTGATGTCAGTATTCCCGACGGGTTCTTACCCTCATTAGTAGACAAAAAAGCACCGTGGCAAGGCGAGTTGTACTGGCAAGCCGACGAGGCGCACGAGGCGTGGCTACAACTCACAATTCATCCGGTATTAAATGATAACACCCTAACCCATTGGATTTTTCTTTTTACCGACATCACCCACATTCACAATAAAGAAGATGCAGTGTTACCCGCCACAGGGTTAGACTCACTCACTCGTGTTGCCAATCGTAACTACTACAATACCTACACACGAAAACTGGTTAAACAGGGCGCGCCTTTTACCCTAATTACCATTGATATTCGCGCCTTTAAAAAAATTAACGAAAAACTCGGTTATCACTCAGGCGACGAAATACTGCGGCATTTTGCCCAGCGCCTTCAGAATTTTGTTGGCCACAACGGTTTTGTTGCCCGAATTGGAAGTAACGAATTTGCCGTTGTGAAGCAATTCGATGCTCCTTCACGCCAGCAGATTGAACACTACGCCAGTACAATGCTGGCTTTATTAGTCAAAACGTATACGTCGCTGCAAGGAGCTGAATCTAACCTGTCGGTTAATATGGGCATTGCGAACTTTCCAGAGCACGCCACACAAGCTGACGAGTTACTGCACCACAGTGATATTGCCCTTCAAATTGCTAAATATCAGGGTAAAAATACCACCTTAATTTACGATGAAGACTTAAAACGTCAGCAACAAGCCATGTCGACGATGGAAGCTCAGCTGCGTGACGCAATTGCAAACCAACAACTCGAACTCTTTTTACAGCCCATTGTAGATCTGCATTCGGGACAGGTGGTGAAATGCGAAGCCTTGACTCGCTGGCGATTAGATGACGGTAGCTTTATTCCTCCCGACGTATTTATCCCGCTGGCAGAACGCACCGATCTCATTTTACCCTTTGGGGAATGGCTGATTCAGGAAGCGTGCCGTACGTTAGAAAGTTTATCCTGTGCCAATATTGATATCAGGCTCGCCATTAATATTTCAGGAAGGCAGGTGGTTGACGCTGCGTTACTGGCGCAAATACAAACGGCACTGAAACAGTTTAATGTTGGCGCCGACAATTTGTCGATTGAGTTAACCGAAAGTGTGCTAATAGACAGTTTAGACACCGTCTCGGTGCTACTCAATGAATTGCGGGCGCTCGGTATTACCATTTCTATCGACGATTTTGGTACCGGCTTCAGCTCCTTAGTGTATTTGAAGCGACTCCCAATAGATGAGTTAAAAATAGACCGCTCTTTTGTACGAGACCTGAGCGAAAACACAGACGATCAAGCCATTATACAAGCGATCTTAAGCTTAGCGAAAAGCCTTAATTTGCAGATTATTGCCGAAGGGATTGAGACGCAAAGGCAACAAGACTTTCTCGTCTCTCACGAATGCACCTATGGTCAAGGCTATTTTTATGACAAGCCGCTAACCGTGAGCGAGTTTATTGCCAAACGACTCGCCCCCAAAAAAGCTGACTAATGGTTTTCAGGTGCGGTTCGCTGCGCTTCTAATACCCGTACTATATCGTCGGCTTGAGTGAGTCGGCGAATTGCATCAAACAAAACGTGCGCTTGAGGGTATTGGCGTTTTAGGTATCCGCACCACTGCTTAATGCGGTTGGGATAGTACCGACCTTTATCACCGAATATTTCAAACCCTGAGTAATTAATTAATAGTTCGGTCAGTGCTTCCCACGACATAGGCGTTTGAGTGCCTCGAATACAATGAGCCAGATTAGGTAGCGCCAACGCACCTCGGCCAATCATCAGGTTTTCACACCCTGATTGCTGTTGGCAATTGAGCGCATCTTCCCGACTCCAAATTTCGCCATTGGCAATAATCGGAATATCGGTATGCTGTTTCATCTTTGCTATCCAATCCCAATAAGCAGGTGGCTTATAACCTTCAGTTTTGGTACGCGCATGCACCACCAGTTCAGACGCACCCGCGTCTGCAATGGCACAAGCATTGTCGATAGCTAACGATTTGTCTTCAAAACCCAAGCGAATTTTCGCAGTAACAACTTGATCAGCAGGTACCGCCTCGCGTACGGCTTTAACAATGTCGTAAAGCTGCTGGGTGTACTGCAGTAATACCGCGCCGCCTTTGCTCTTATTCACCGTTTTAGCTGGGCAACCAAAGTTTAAATCAATCCCGGGAGAGCCCAGTTCAACGGCCTGCAAGGCGTTTTCGGCTAACCATTGTGGATGCTGGCCAAGCAGTTGTACCCTCACTGGCACACCTGCAGGGGTTTTACTGCCGTTTAACAACTCAGGGCATAAACGAAAAAAGGTCTTTTTAGGCAGCTTTTGATCAACCACACGTACAAATTCGGTTACACATAAATCAAAGCCGCCGACGCGGGTCAGCATATCACGCATCAGGTGATCAACAACGCCTTCCATTGGGGCTAATACGACTTTCATGAAACCTCTGTACCTTGTGAGAGAATTAAAGACTAACGCAGATGGGTAGGTGCCCCGTATTCCGGCCAGTAAAACGGCGCGGATTGTAGCAAAAATGCCAAACGAGCGCGAAGAGAATCGGTGTTATTTCCGGTGTTTTTGTTGACGTATTTGGCACTGGGTAAGAATGTGTCGACGCTGTTGATCGTCGGCCTGAGACCAACCCGTAATTTCGTCGATATGGCGATAACACCCAACACAGACGTCATCAAAATTTAGACAACAATTGCCAATACAAGGTGACGTGATTGCAGGTAGCGTATTTGTTTTATGCTGATTGACCGATTTCATCTTGTTGTAGCCAGTCTTGACTCATCCACACACAAATATACACCGGATACACGTGGTGGAGGTATTGATTAAATTCATCCACGGATGTGCACTGGTGCTTAACCAAATGCTGGGCCAAACCGTCATAAATAAGTGCTGTAAATTGGTACACAATCCCCTCCTTTTGAGAGGATTATACGTTTAGACGTCCAGAAATCCAAACGTCTGTTAAAATAATTTATGTCTGTGCAGTGTAAAGCCTTCACAAAACGTCAACTTAAAGTGACGCTTTGTGAAACTTTGCCCTATAAATTGGCTAAAACAAACTCAATCCCGCTACTAACGGCAACCACTTGTGCTTGGTTACAAATATCCGGCGTTGCTGTTGGGCTATCTGGGTACACTTCTGTTGTGGTACAGAAACGCGCGTTGGCGAACCCACCACACAAGAACAATGCTGGTTTGTCGTAACAAATCACGCCTTCAGATTCTACCTCTGCGCCAATGATCTTGCCGTTTTCATCTGCCGGTGCGATGTGTGTCACGGCTTTTACGGCGTTAATAATTGCCTGTTGAAAAGCCATCTGAGGCTGATTCGTATCGGCAACCAAATAAAACCCGTCAGGAATGTTCCAATTATCGTGTGTTGTGCCATCACGAGCAGCTAGCGCAGGGCGAAACTCTGAGTTGTCGGTGTCGGTTGTTTCGTGTAAATCGATATGCATCGTAATATCGAGCTTGAGACTTTGCACAAACTGCATAATCGCAGCGGGTTCAGCCGCTGGAGAGTCGGGATAAAAAGAACGATTGGGATCTAACGCTTTCGGGTTCCAACGATTGATGGTTTCATAGCCCCACGGACTGACGCAAGGCGCGATAATGAGGTTACATTTATCTAGGTAATGTGCAGCTTCTGTGCGCGCAAACAGGAGCGCACCTTGAACACCACTGGTTTCATACCCGTGTACCCCACCAGTTACGAGTACTGTAGGTTTGTTTACATCAATGGCTTCACTCAAATAAGCAAATAACGGATAACGAGCTTCATCATAAGGTAATGCTCCGTATTGCACTAGGGCTAAGCCCTCGACGTGCAGCTCTAACTTATCGAGTACTTCTTCTTTATAACTGCGTTTAATGGTTTGTGCTTCAAACCATTGTGCTTTTTCATCGTCACTCCAAGGTGTTCCCGGAGTGCCAATTGGATAGGCGCTCATTGCTACTCCTGTCGTTTTTATTATTGCAATGGCCTAAGCGTATCATGAATTTCCATTTAACAAAGGTGAAGAAACCTGTTGCAATGAACAACTATCTCAAGACACAAGGAAAGTTATGAAAGTATTCGCTACGGTTGTGCTTTGTAGTGCCTTAAGTTACTCGGCATTAGCCGCTGAGCCACTACGAGTTAATCTTTCTTACGATGATGCTCTGGAAAGCCAGTTGGCTAACGTGATCCCTGTTCTCAATCGGTATCAAGTAAAAGGCTCTTTTTACGTTGTACCGAGTTATGACGGATTCACATCACATCAGCCTGAATGGGCCAGCATTGCTCAACAAGGCCACGAATTAGGTAATCACAGCCTCACTCATCCGTGTCAGGCTAGCTTACCAGGCAGAGAATGGGTTGCTGCTGACAATGACCTCGATAC
The DNA here is from genome assembly GCF_056161325.1 of Alteromonas sp. ABE4_545. Taxonomy (NCBI): domain Bacteria; kingdom Pseudomonadati; phylum Pseudomonadota; class Gammaproteobacteria; order Alteromonadales; family Alteromonadaceae; genus Alteromonas; species Alteromonas sp. ABE4_545. Next base: position 28,892 of record NZ_JBSWYY010000001.1, on the reverse strand, counting down.
CATGAGTGTTGAAGACATGCTTGAACAAGTAAAACAAGCCAACGAGGTGTTATTTGCGGTTGATGGTAAAACGGAGCGTTCTTACACCCCACCCTGCGGCGACAAGTTAGCAGGCGGCAAAAACTATATTCCCGCACTCGCTGGGCTATTCACGGGGATAAAATGGTGGGAATTTGATAAAGAAACTGAAACGGTCTACATGCCAGAGAACAGTTCGACACAAGATCTTATCGAGATGCTAAACAAGGTTCCCGAATCGACAAAAATAGTGACTTACATTTTTCATGGCGTGGGAGGCGATTATATAGCGGTATCTAGTGAAGCCCATGAAGGGTTTGTGAAATACCTAGTAGATAACAAAGACAAATACAACGTAGATACGTATACGGCTCACCGTAAAGCAATGAAAAATCATTAGGGATTTAGGGCTTCTCCCCCCTTGCGGACACCAAAAAGCAAAAAACCAGCCCGAAGGCTGGTTTTTCAATTGGCGTCCCCTAGGGGATTACAACAGGCTCCTGCCTGTTGCCCTTCGGGCCGTGCTTCGCACGTTCACCACTGTTCCCGACAGTGGTGTCGAACCCCAAGTCTATCTTTAGTAATACGATGAAAGATCTAATGAAAAAGTTCGATATGATGGTGTAATCAAAGGGCTTCTCACCCCTTGCGAACACCAAAAAGCAAAAAACCAGCCCGAAGGCTGGTTTTTCAATTGGCGTCCCCTAGGGGATTCGAACCCCTGTTACCGCCGTGAAAGGGCGGTGTCCTAGGCCTCTAGACGAAGGGGACAAAAAATCTTCTTCACAAAGCAAAGCTTTGTGGATTTTTTGTAAGGCGAAGTGAGCGCAGCGAACTGAGCGACCTTCCTCTTACAAATCTAGACTCTTGTCTCGAAAGCTAGTTCTACCTAGCCTCCAGCCTATACTCACAGTTAAAGGACTGTGACACCTTGAAAATGGCGTCCCCTAGGGGATTCGAACCCCTGTTACCGCCGTGAAAGGGCGGTGTCCTAGGCCTCTAGACGAAGGGGACAAAAAATCTTCTTCACAAAACAAAGCTTTGTGGATTTTTTGTAAGGCGAAGTGAGCACTGCGAACTGAGCGACCTTCTTCTTACAAATCTAGACTCTTGTCTCGAAAGCTAGTTTTATCTAGCCTCCAGCCTATACTCACAGTTAAAGGACTGTGACACCTTTAAAATGGCGTCCCCTAGGGGATTCGAACCCCTGTTACCGCCGTGAAAGGGCGGTGTCCTAGGCCTCTAGACGAAGGGGACAGAAATTTTGCTAGCAAAGCATTCGCTTTGCTAAATTTCTGTAAGGCGAGATGAGCTCTGCGAAATCGAGCGACCTTATTCCTTACTGAAATTTCCGTCCGAAGGTTATTAAACCTCCAGCCTATACTCACAGTTAAAGGACTGTGAAACCTAAAATTCTTGGTGGAGCCAGGCGGGATCGAACCGCCGACCTCTTGCATGCCATGCAAGCGCTCTCCCAGCTGAGCTATGGCCCCGTGTCATCACACTCATCTTTTCAGATGACTCTTCCGTGACAGCGGGGCGCATTCTAGGCATCCACCGAGATCATGTCAACGGTTTTTTTACGAATTTTCTCTGTTTGCTATAAAAGCGAGCGCCTTGCTTATTCTGTCATCAATTTTCGCCTGCGAGAGTAAATTCAGAGTAATATCAAGGGAAGGAGAGTTACCTCCGCCTGTAGCAGCAACACGCAAAGGCATCCCTACTTTACCCATTCCAATTTCCAATTCTTCTGCTGTTCCATTAATAGCAGCTTGGATATTTTCCGGATTCCATTCAGTAATTGCAGCTAATTTCGCTTTTACTACTTCGAGGGCCTCTTTTGCCACTGGACGAAGATGCTTCTTAGCTGCGTTCGCATCAAACTCTTCAAAGTCTTGATAGAAATAACGGCTTATCTCTGCCAACTCTTTTAACGTTTTCACACGGTCAGCTTGAATGGCAATCACGTCGGTTAACGCTGGGCCTGTTGAAACATCGATGCCTTGTTGATCAAAATGCCATTGCGCATGTGCTGCAACTTCTTCAACTGGCATGGTCTTAATATAGTGTTGGTTTAACCAAATCAGCTTTTCTGTATTAAAAGCCGAGGCTGAAGGGCTGATGTTGTCTAAACTGAACAAGTTAATCATTTCTTCTTCTGAGAAAACCTCTTGATCACCATGAGACCAACCCAAGCGAACCAGATAGTTCATTACCGCTTGTGGCAAATAACCATCATCGCGATATTGCATCACACTCACTGCGCCATGACGTTTAGATAGCTTTTTGCCATCATCACCCAAAATCATAGAAACGTGTGCATATTCTGGAATGGGAGCACCTAGCGCATTAAGGATATTAATTTGGCGAGGCGTGTTGTTGATGTGGTCTTCACCACGTACAACGTGAGTAATGCCCATATCCCAGTCGTCGACAACCACACAGAAGTTATAGGTAGGCGTACCATCACTGCGCTGAATAATAAGATCATCCAACTCAGTGTTGCTGATTTCAATTTTTCCACGCACATGGTCATTAATGACGACTGTGCCGTCTAGCGGGTTTTTAAAGCGAATAACAAAAGGCTGGCCTTCTGGGTGATCAGTACGATCACGCCAGGTACCTGGGTAACGTGGTTTTTCACCTTTGGCTTTCTGCTCTTCACGAATCGCGTCAAGTTCTTCTGCCGGCATAAAGCACTTATAAGCTTGACCATTATCGAGAAGCTGCTGAATAAGCTCTTTATAACGGTCGAAGCGATCAGTTTGATAAATAGGCCCTTGGTCCCATTTAAGACCTAACCACTCCATACCATCTAAAATAGCTTGTTTCGCTTCATCAGTAGAACGTTCAATATCTGTATCTTCGATACGTAATACAAACTGACCACCTTGTTTTTTGGCATATAGCCATGAATACAATGCCGTGCGCGCGCCACCTACGTGAAGGTAACCTGTAGGGCTGGGGGCAAATCGAGTAACAACCGACATAATAACTCTCTGTTATTTGTGTTAGAAAATGCCGCGTATTCTATCAATCATTGCCACTACTAATAAAGAAATGCACAGATGAAACTGCATAAAAGATGAAATAAACCGAGCTAAAGCGAAGAAACTGCCGAAATTAAATACAAGTTGTATGCAACACGACCCGAAATGACTACTTTTGCAGCAAACAAACATTTTGTTTTATTTTAGTGTTGACACAAAAAGTTCGCCCCCTATAATACGCCCCACTTGTCGGACACGACAACGGAAACAAAGCGGACGCTTAGCTCAGTTGGGAGAGCATCGCCCTTACAAGGCGAGGGTCACTGGTTCAAGCCCAGTAGCGTCCACCACTCTTTAGTTTCCACAAAAATTTGTATTTTAGATGGACGCTTAGCTCAGTTGGGAGAGCATCGCCCTTACAAGGCGAGGGTCACTGGTTCAAGCCCAGTAGCGTCCACCACTCTTTCAGAGTGAAGTGTTGGTCACTGGTTCAATAAATTCGTTACGAGCCACAGCAACGTCCACCACTCTCTAAGAATACAAATTGACAATATGGACGCTTAGCTCAGTTGGGAGAGCATCGCCCTTACAAGGCGAGGGTCACTGGTTCAAGCCCAGTAGCGTCCACCACTTCCCCTTATATTTCCATATATTCATAAAACAAGAGACACTGGTTCAACACTTCGTTGCGAGCCACAGTAGCGTTCATCACTTCTCCTATATTTCAATACATTCATAAAACAAAGAGACACTGGTTCAACACTTCGTTGCGAACCACCGGATTTCAACACACTCCCCCAACCTTATTCGTTGTTTTTATTTTAATTTTCGCGCTATGCTGTTGTTATCATATCGTTAACTCTGAGCATGTATGACTCACCCTGAAACACCCGCTGCGATTCTTGCAATTGACCAAGGCACAACCTCTTCTCGCGCTATTGTTTTTTCTCCCAGCGGAGAAGTGTTATTTCAAGCCCAGCAAGACTTTACTCAGCACTTCCCTCAAACGGGTTGGGTAGAACACGACCCTACAGAAATTTGGCAGGTCACACTGAAAGTGTGCAAAGACGCCATTGCCCAAGCCTCTCAAGCGGGTATTGTGATTAAAGCGTTAGGTATTACCAATCAACGTGAAACCACGGTGGTTTGGAACAAGTCTACCGGCGAACCTATCTACCCAGCGATAGTATGGCAAGACAAGCGTACGGCTGAATGGTGCGCCCAACATGGCCAACACAACAAAACGGTTACCCACAAAACAGGCCTTCGTATCGACCCCTATTTCTCAGCCACAAAAATTCACTGGATCTTAAATAATGTTGACGGTGCAAAAACACAAGCCGAGGCTGGCGAACTGGCATTTGGGACTATCGACTCATTCCTGATTTGGCAACTAACTACAGGAAAAGTCCATGCCACAGACACCACCAATGCTTCGCGAACCCTACTGTTTAATATTCGTGATATGGCATGGGACAATGCGCTATTGGCCCTTTTCGATGTCCCCGAAACCATGCTTCCTAAAGTCAAAGAGTCTGCGGATGACTATGGCGTAACAGCAGCAGGTCTACTTCCCTACCCCATTCCGATTTGCGGTGTAGCGGGCGACCAGCAAGCGGCATTAATTGGTCAATGCTGTTTTGAAAAAGGCATGATGAAAAGTACCTATGGCACAGGCTGTTTCGCGTTAGCAAATACGGGTACCGATATTGTTTATTCCCAAAACCAGCTACTGACAACCGTTGGTTATACGATCAATGGTGAAACCCACTATGCCTTAGAAGGATCAATATTTATCGCAGGAGCTGCCATTCAGTGGTGTCGCGATGGCATTGGTATACTCAACGACGCCAAAGAGTCCGAGGGTTTCGCGCGTACTTTAGACGATGAACATGGCGTGGTGATGGTCCCAGCTTTCGCTGGTCTAGGCGCTCCTTATTGGGATTCGGAAGCCAAAGGCAGTGTGTTTGGCCTTACGCGCGGTACAACCCAAGCCCACTTAATTCGAGCAGCTTTAGAATCGGTGTGTTATCAAACCCATGACTTAATGGCCGCTATGGCGGCTGACGGGATACCCGTAGAACAGCTAGCCGTTGATGGCGGTATGGTCGCCAATCAATGGTTTTGCCAATTTTTGGCTAACTTGTTAGGCCTCCCAGTAACACGACCTTTTGTTAAGGAAACCACTGCATTAGGCGCAAGTTATCTCGCAGGCTTGTATGCTGGCTTAATAAGCGACACCACCAGCCTGAAACAACAAAACCCAGTACAAACCCAATACGACCCGAAATGTGAAGCCTCTGTTAGGCAAAGCCAAATTGAACGATGGCAACGAGCGGTTGCTGCAACACGCCTATTTAGCCAACAATGAGCTTGAAATTACACTACGTTTCACGCCCATTTCGGGTTACAGTGCTTAGTATGACAGTTGGTGTAACCACGCAGCGAGAGCACTATGATTGACCCAAAAATAGCGCGAACAACACGCGTATTGATAATAGAACATCAATCGATGGACCAGGGCCACATTAAATATGCGCTGCAAGAGTTAGGCTTTCAACGGATTGCGGTTGCCGTGAATGTTGATGACGCCGAAATAAAAATCAATGACCACAAATTTGACGTCATCTTATGCGCGTATGATCTGGAAAAAACCCAAGACGGTTATTTTTTATATGAAAAGTTAAAAGCGCACAAACAAATTACCCCTGACGTGGCATTTCTGTTTATCAGTGCTGAAACAACGCCTGATATTGTACACAGTATTGTTGAACTCCAACCCGACGACTTCCTAGCCAAACCCTTTTCAGTCAGCGAGTTAGAAAAACGATTAGAAAAAATCCTGCGGCGTAAATCGGTTCTCAAACCGGCATTGGCACTCATGGGGAGTGAAAAATATATTGAGGCATTGAGTGAAGTAGACAGCGTACTAACTCAGAAAAATTTAGCTGAATTTTTCCCGTATGCGTTGCGCATTAAAGGGGAGCTGTTATTGGCAATGCAGCGTTTTGACGAAGCCAAAGAATTTTACCAAGCAGTACTGAATGTACAGCATTTCAATTGGGCGCATATTGGCCTAATTCAAACGTTCATTGCTCTTGATATGGATGATGAAGCAGAAAAAAACATCATCGACTTAGCATTCAAACCAGAATCATCGCTCGCCGCCTATGATTTGTTAGCAAGCCTGCATATGAAACGCGAAGATTACGACGACGCGTTAGAAAGTGTTTTATTAGCCCGTGACATATCACCTCGAAATCAGGAACGAAACAAGCAAGCATTTGACCTTTCTCGTATTGTTCACGATTATTCAGGCCAGTTTGAAGCGGCCAAGCATATTGTAAAAATGGCAAAAAATTCGCTTTACGACAAGCCCGAGCATTACCTCAATGTGGCGCGGGCTGGCATTGATTACGCCATGACAACGCAAGACGACAGTGTTACCGAGGTACTACATCAATCACAGGATTATTTAAAACAGTTAACACAGCAGCACCCCAAGGCCAATGTTGCTGAAGCCTTGACCGTTATTCAAGCGAGGCAATATTACTTAAAAGATGATATCGACAATGCTAAAGCGCTGTTGAACCAACTCAATGATGCACAATGGGAAGCCGACCCTATTGAATCTTTGCTCGATAAAGCCAAAGCGTTTCACGAAGTTGGATTACATGACCACGCGCTCAATATTTTGGATGAAATAGAAAGTCGTTGTGAACAAAACCCAAATCAAGGGGCGCTATTTCTAAGATACATACAAAACCAAAAAGCAGAAAAATCAGCAATACGTATGACACCGAAGGAGTTGAATAATGACGCGGTGTCCCAATATGATAAAGGCGACATAACCAATGCGCTTCGTCGGTTCCGTGAAGCATTTACGTTAATGCCAAAGAACCCTTCGATCGCGTTAAACTTGTTGCAAGCCACTGTGGTAAAAATGCGAGAGCACACACTGCAACTCGATGAATTTGATCAACAACGCCCCATGATTTTTCAGTGTATGGAGACGTTAGAAAACAGCTCGTTAACAGACGAACAAATCCAGCGCTATGATCAAATTCGGATGATTCTGCAACAGTGGCTGAATTAATTTAGCGACTCTTACCAAAGGATTGTAATGCGCTCATTTCCATCGTTCGCAACATTTACACAGCAGTTTGATGCCGCATTAGACCAAGCACATGAATCACAACGCCCCATACTGGTTGAATTTGGTGGTGACTGGTGTAAATGGTCACATCGGATGCATCTTTTGCTGTCTTCCAAAGAAGCTCTAGTACGGCTGCAAAAGGTAATTTACCTGCGATGCCCCGTAGAGCAAGATGGCCGCATTCCTTTTGACGAAGACCGAGATATCCCTACTTTTAATTCAGTGCCACATTTTGTGCTCTTTGATCCAGAAGGTTGTGTTATTGACAGTCAACACACAGAACCCTTTGAACGTTTTTGGTTCTATAAAAAAGCGGCTGTGTATGATTACATCGATAAATGTGGAGCATACCCCAACGTCCCTGTCCCGCCGCTCAAATGGCGCTAATGAAGACCGTTATGACGTTAAGGAAAGTGTTTCGACTATTAACTCGTCTGGTGTTAACCGCCATAGGTATGGCTTTGATCATATCGACTGGCACCACATTAATGGATTACGCGGTGAACCCTGCGCAACTGTTTCATACAAAAAGCAGTGTCAACTGGACAGTGGTATCCGATACTTTTTTCAGTTGGTTTTGGCCTCTTACGCTGGCCTTTATTCCTGCTTCATCACTTTTTGTTTGGTTGAGGTTCAAACTCCGGCAATTTCGCATTAGTCGTGGTGAGTAGCGAATGCCTCGTCACTCAAAAGACTGCTTGTAAACCACTACTTGCTCGTCAAATACCGCGTCTTGATAGTGCTGAAAATGGTCAAACTCCATACCCAGTTTCTTCATAATTCCGATAGATGCAAGATTGTCTGGCATCGCAATCGCTGAAAACACTTGTACACCGCTTTCAAAGAGGGTATCTCGTACGCGTTCAGCGGCCTCAGATGCTAGGCCTTTCCCCCAATATTCCCGCATAAACCGCCACCCCAATTCCAAGTTATCCATTTCTGCAGAATCGGTGAAATAACCATAAGGGCGCACAAGTATCCAACCTATCGGTGTTTTCGCGGTGTCTTTCAAGCAGGCCTTCCACAGCCCCCACCCCCGCTCGCGATATGCATACGCATTGAGCCTGGGAAGAAAAACATTATCGATGTCATCTCTGGGCGTCGGCTTGCCACCATTGAGAAATCGCATCACTTCAGGGTCTTGATCTAGCTGAAACAAAAAATCAGCGTCTTGAGCTGTTACAAAGTGGAAACTCAAACGGGCACTATCTGGAATTTCAAACATGGTATTAGCCGCCTAACATTGCTAAGTGACGGGTGGCGCCAGTGTTACCATCGTGTAGGTAATGCGACGCTTTTTTATCGGTTAACAAAGCGCGAATATGAGCTTGCAGAGCCGACACGTCACCGGCCTGAATAACAGGGCGCAAATCCAAACCTTGTTCACTAAACAAGCACAGATGCAATTTGCCTGTGGCGGCGATTCTTAAGCGGTTACAATCAGAACAGAAATCTTTGCTGTATGGCATGATAAGGCCCAGCTTACCGAGATAATCGGGGTGAACAAATTCTTGTGCTGGCCCCGCGTCTTTGGTTTTCATCACCGGTTGCCAGCCCTCTGCCAATAGCTTTTCTTTAACCGGAGCGCCGCGCATATGATGTTGTTCAAAAAACGCCGGATGGTCGCCAGTTTCCATTAACTCAATGAATCGCAAAGTAATTGGCTTGTCTTTAATCCAAGAAAGGAAGTGATGCCAATCGCCTTTCATCAAATGGCGCATCAGCACCGCATTCACTTTAACTTTCATACCTAGTTCAAGGGCTTTATCAACACCTAAAAGAATGCGCTTTAGATTATCATTGCCCGTAATCGCGGCAAATTGACGAGGATCGAGTGAATCAATGCTTACATTTACTTGGTCTAACCCAGCGTCGTACCAGTCTTTGGCATATTGCGCCAAACGCAAACCATGAGTGGTCATAGCGACTTTACGCACCCCTTCGGTGCTGGCTGTTGATGCGATGATATGAGTAAGATCTCGACGCAAGCTAGGTTCACCACCGGTAATGCGTATCTTACGCGTGCCCAAACCAGCAAACGCCTGTACCACCGTTTGAATTTCTTTTTCAGACATGAACTTATCACCGGTCGGCTGATAGCCATCCGGTAAACAATATTGACAGCGAAAATTACAGGCTTCGGTAATCGACAGTCTTAAATAATAAAAACGGCGACCAAATGTGTCTTGTAGCAAAAGCAACGAGCTCGTGTTTGGAGAAAGTCTCTACCATGCCATAATCAGCATTTTTCTCAATACCTATCATGGCATAGCCTATAACTATCGGGGCGAACTGCCGCCAGTGTTAAGCGTCGAGAGGAACCCAAAAGCGATGCTGACGAGGTAAGTAGTAATTGTCGTAATTCAACGACAGCACGACATTTTCAGTTCGGCCTATAATTTCCTGTCTTGGTACAAAGCCGATAAAACGAGAATCTGCACTATTGTCTCGGTTATCACCTAACACTAAATAATGCCCTTGAGGCACTGTAACGGTTGCGAAACTAGAAAACGACGAAGGTTGGTTTTGCAGTCTGACCTTATGGGTTATTTGCCCTAGTGTTTCAATTTGCTCTCGCCATGCTGTAGTGCGTGTCACGGCCTCATAATTCGCTGCTTGGCCATTGATATACAACACGTTATTTTGCATGCTTATGGTGTCGCCTGGTACCCCAATAACGCGTTTTACCAAACGCTTATCCGACGCTTCAGAGTCAAACACAATGATATCACCACGAGCTGGGTCGGCGATTCGCTTAACGGATTGATGCGTAAAAGGGATTCGAAGGTCATATGCCATTTTATTCACCCAAATACGGTCACCCTCGACAATAGTTGGCAACATCGAGCCTGTTGGTACGGTATTCCAATCGGCAACAGCGCTCCTAAAAACGCACATGAGTAAAATAAACAGCATCAAAGAACGATACTCTTTCCATAGTTGTTTCATTTTTTGACTTTTCATTATTGCTCTCCTTCAGCATTAATAATAAGAACAACGAAATGTGTAAATGGTTCCCCTAGACATCTTCTCTTCTTCATTTGCCTAATTTTAGCTAGACTGCCTAAAACACTTCAATATAAAACCTGATGCCCAAATCTCGACATGCCATAGACCCCGATACGCCAATGCATTGGCAAGTTTTACGTCAACTGTGGCCCTATTTACTCGAATTTAAAACCCGCGTGGTACTCGCCTTGGTGTGCTTAATACTGGCGAAAATAGCCAGTGTTGCCTTGCCCTTTGTTCTCAAACACACCGTCGACGCCCTCAATAGTGATGGCATGTTACTTCTCACTGTTCCACTGGCCTTAATAACGGCTTACGGCACCCTACGCTTTTTCAATGTAATACTAGGTGAAGTGCGCGATACACTTTTTGGCCGTGTAACCGAAAGGGCCATGCGTCGCCTCGGGCTAACAGTATTCAAACATCTGCATCGGCTAGATTTACACTATCACTTGAACCGTCGCACTGGGGGCCTGTCTCGCGATATAGAGCGCGGTACCAGTGGCATTAGTTTTGTAATGCGTTTTATGGTGTTCAATATTGTGCCAACCTTCGTTGAGTTAGCGATGGTGGTTGGTATTCTCTATCAACAATACGGTATCGAGTTTGCGCTAATTATTCTGGTAGCTGTTGTCCTTTACGTTGCATTTTCGGTCAAAGCAACGAATTGGCGAACGCGTTTCGTGCGCCAAATGAATCAAGCAGACTCAACAACAAACACCAAAGCCGTAGACAGCTTATTAAATTACGAAACCGTAAAATACTTTAACAACGAAGCATTTGAGGCTGAACGCTACGATCATAACTTAGCACAATGGGAGAGCGCACGACGTAAAAACCGCTTGTCACTATTTGCACTCAATGCTGGCCAAGCATTTATTATTGCCAGCGCAATGACGAGTATGATGGTACTTGCAGCGCTGCAAGTACAGGCAGGGAAAATGACCATTGGCGACTTTGTCCTAATCAATGCGTTTACCATGCAAATCTTTATGCCTTTGAACTTCTTGGGCTTTGTCTATCGTGAAATCAGAGGTTCACTGGCTAACATTGAAAACCTCTTTGCCATTTTACGCCAACAACCCGCCATTTCCGCACCAAACGATGCGCCAGAAATGCATATCAAACACAGTGTGATTAAGTTTGACCGAATCAGCTTCTACTATAAACGTGGACAGGACGAACGACAGATTCTTGATAACCTGTGTTTTGAGATACCAGCGGGAAGCAAAGTTGCTATTGTTGGAGAGAGTGGCGCGGGTAAATCCACTATCGTAAAGTTACTATTTCGATTTTACGACCCAACCGAAGGTACCATTACGATAGATGGTCAGGAAATTAACCAAGTCACACTTGATTCATTGCGTAAACACATTGGGATAGTGCCTCAAGATACTGTATTGTTTAATGACTCAATTTTGGAAAATATTCGTTATGGCAACCCTCACGCAACAGACGATGACGTACATAAAGTCATCGTATTAGCACACCTAAACGACTTTATAGCAAGATTACCTGAGGGGCTGTCAACGCAGGTAGGTGAAAGGGGAATGAAATTATCGGGCGGAGAAAAGCAACGTATCGCCATAGCCAGAGCTTTACTGAAAGCCCCTCCAATTCTCGTTTTCGACGAAGCCACTTCATCTTTAGACAGCCAGTCGGAACAAGCCATCATTGGCGCTCTTAAAGAGGCAGCAAAGGGGCATACCAGCTTGGTCATTGCGCACAGACTATCTACCATTGTTGATGCTGACCAAATTTTAGTGATGCAACAAGGCCGTATTATCGAACAAGGTACTCATGCTACCCTGTTAGCAGAACAAGGTTATTACAAAGCCTTGTGGGATGCCCAACAAAAACAACAGCATTAGTCATTATGGACCCACTACTGATAAAACAAGCCATTAACACCGTTATGCCATTCGGCAAATATGCCGGACGGCGACTATTCCATTTACCTGAGCCGTATTTGGTATGGTTTTATCAACAAGGCTTTCCTAATAACAAACTTGGTCAACAACTGGCGCTAATGTATGAAATTAAACTAAATGGCATGGAAAAGGTGGTTGAACCGCTACTTGACGAAGATTAAGTTGTATTACTGCCATTTGTTTACACTAAAATTACCCATATTTAACAGTCTGTTATCTACGACCAATAGCGCTTTGCGATAGGCCAAGCCGAGTGCTAAAGTGTCGCTCCTACTGCCTTGAGGAGCGACATTTTGACGATAAAACTGGCGACTTTTTCGCTGGCTGCAACTGACAAGCATGGTCTGTTAGCGGCTGCGAGTTCATCACATTTTTTAGCCGTTGGCGCCTTGGTTCCCCACATACGTACAGGCGTTGGGATCATCCTCACTCAATCTGTCGCTAACCCTAAAGCGGTCGACGCAAGCCTAGATACACTAAGCGCAACTCGCGACCCTCAACAAGCGCTCAATACGTTTCTACATGACGATGCAGAAAAGAGTTTCCGCCAAGTTGCCATACTTTCCGCCTCCGGTAAATCGACGTTCTTTTGTGGGGTTAATTGTGTAGGGGCAGTGGAAGTAAGAACGGGAGACGGCTACATCGCCATAGGTAACCGCTTAAAACAAGGGACTATTGCTTGTCTTACTGATCACTTCGAGGCGTTTCAAGGGCACAAAAACGATTTATTACAGTCGATTATTAGTGCGTTCATGCAAACAGAATCAGCGTTAGATGAGCCACGAGGAAAACTCGCCGCCGCGATCATCGCCAAGCAAAAAGCGGCTGGCTATTCAGGCTCAGATACACTGGTTGATCTTCGAATCGATGCGGCAAACCAAGCCTGTTATCAACTGTATCAACTGTTTGAGGTACACAAGTTGTATCAACCGAGTTATTTGTGTGGTTCTCACAGCGATATCGGCGAGCTTTCTCAAGAGCAACTTGATCTGGTAGTACAATTTACAGAACAAGATGAAGTAGAGCGCTGGGGAAAAGCCTTCGAAATTAATAACATGGCACACTTATTCGATATGGAAGCGGGCAAAATTAATCAGCGTTTCTTCGCCAGTGTGCCGCACTACTTAGCCCTCACCCGCCGTTAGCCCAATTAAAAAAGGCGCTGAGGTTTCACACCTAGCGCCTTTTTCGCACATGCAATTAGTCTTACTTGCGTAAGTGGTCAGCCACCAAAAACGCTAATTCCAATACTTGGTCTGCGTTCAAACGTGGGTCACATTGTGTTTTGTAGGCTTCTTTCAAATCGTCATCACCAATTTGATAAGCACCACCGGTACACTCTGTCACGTGTTGGCCTGTCATTTCTAAGTGAATACCACCAGCATGAGTGCCTTCTGCTTCGTGCGCGCCGAAGAATTGCTTAATCTCACTCAGGATTGCATCAAAGTTACGGGTTTTAAAGCCGCTGCTTGATGTAATGGTATTGCCGTGCATTGGGTCTGAACTCCACACCACATGGCGACCTTCTTCTTTCACGCGGCGTAACAATGCAGGTAAGTTTTGCTCAAGATTGCCTGCGCCCATGCGCGTGATTAACGTTAGACGACCAGGGTCATTCGTCGGGTTCAAGGCGTCAATCAAACGGATTAGCTCGTCTGGTTGCATGCTTGGCCCAACTTTCACACCAATTGGGTTGTGTATACCACGGAAGAATTCAATATGAGCATGATCTAACTGACGCGTACGCTCGCCAATCCACACCATGTGTGCAGAACAGTCGTAAGGCTTACCCGTGAGTGTATCTATGCGAGTCAACGCTTGCTCATAGTTCAACAACAAGGCTTCGTGAGACGTAAACAATGAAGTTTCATGCAAGGTTGGTGTATTGCTGGAATTGATCCCAATTACGTCCATAAACTCAAGAGAGTCTTGAATACGCTTTGCAATGTCTTGGTATTGTTCCTTCATGGGGTTGTTTTCCAAGAAGGTCATATTCCAGCGGTTTACTTCGTGTAAATCAGCCAAACCACCTTGTGCAAATGCGCGAAGTAGGTTCAATGTGGCTGAACTTTGATGATAAGCTTCGAGTAAGCGATTAGGATCAGGCATACGAGCCGCTTCGGTGAACTCGATACTATTGATGATATCGCCGCGATAACTGGGTAATGAGATACCGTTTCGCGTTTCTAAATCGGCTGAACGTGGTTTGGCGTATTGTCCAGCCATACGCGCCACTTTAGTGACTGGGCAGCGGCCGGCAAAGGTCAACACAATGGCCATTTGCAACAATACTTTAAAAGTATCGCGAATTTTTGGCGCGTTAAACTCACTAAACGATTCAGCACAATCGCCACCCTGAAGTAAAAAGCCTTTACCCTGACTGACCTGTCCTAGCTGTTTACGAAGCTCACGGGCTTCAGCAGCAAAAACCAGCGGTGGATAAGAACTCAGCTTGTTCTCTACGTCTGCTAGTAATGCTTTGTCTTCGTAGGTCGGTTGTTGGAGGATTGGCTTATTGCGCCAACTATCCGGTTGCCAGTTGCTCACTTATCGTCCTCGTTTAAATATGGGTGGTTAAATGGCCGACAAGCTTAACACAAATAGTTAGCCTGACACGGCTAATTTATCGATTGATTTGATTATATTTAATGCCGAAAGTAGCGCGTGTCAGTGAAGTGATTGAATCTGCGACTAAATGGATTAAGGCGCGATATGGTTGAGTAAGCCTTCGGAGGCCTCTTCGATGAGATCTAATACCAGCTCGAACCCCTTTGAACCACCGTAATAAGGGTCTGGCACTTCCTGTTCACTGGTTTTAGCAAACTCTAAAAACAAACGAATTTTGGGGTGGTAGATGGCTTCGCTCATTTTGCGAAGATTCTTCAAGTTTTCAGCATCCATCGCCAAGATATAATCAAACTCTGAGAAATCTTTATCGACGACTTTACGGCAACTGATACCGGTAAAGTCATACCCACGCGCTTCACCAGCTGCCATAGAACGCTTATCTGGCGCATGACCTTCATGAAAACCATGAGTACCAGCAGAATCGATAGTGATGTTTAACCCCCGAGCTGCGGCTTTCTGCCTAAATACCGCTTCTGCTGTGGGCGAACGACAAATATTGCCCAAACATACAAATAAGACCTTGGGTACAAAACCTGGCATAAATAAGTATTCCCTTTGTTAACTCTCTATTATGGGTTCGTTTGTGTGAACCCCTGAAATTTCACTGGCTTTCACGTAAACTGTGGTCATGCATTCTACCCAGCGTTTCTGATAATGCCAATGATACTCAACGCTGGGACATAATAAGGAGTCGATATGTCTGCACATGTATTAATGTTAAGTAGTTCTCGCCAAGGTAACGAAGCATACTTAGAGCACGCCGCACCAATGATAAAAACCCACTTGGGTAACATAACCTCGGTACTGTTCATCCCTTATGCAGGCGTTACCGTTTCGTGGGACGATTACACCCAAAAAGTTCAGAACGCGCTCCCTGATTTGAACGTGAAGGGCATTCATGAATATGAAAACCCTAAAGAAGCAATAGAACAAGCAGATGCCATTTTGGTTGGCGGTGGCAATACGTTTAACTTGCTCTCCACGTTGTACGTGAACGACCTAATCTCTTGCATACAGACCAGAGTTAAACAAGGTATGCCTTATATCGGATGGAGTGCCGGTTCTAATATTTGTGGCCTTACCATTCGCACAACCAATGATATGCCCATCATTCAGCCGCCGTCATTCAACGCATTACAATTTGTATCCTGTCAGCTCAACCCTCATTACACCGATTACCAGCCGCCCAATCACAACGGTGAAACCCGCGATGAGCGTTTAGCAGAATTTACTACTCTTAACCCCACCACACCGGTATTAGCCATTAGAGAAGGCACGGCGCTGCGTTTATCTGAAGGAAAATTAACCTTATTAGGTGAGCTAGGCGGCTTTTGCTTTTTAGGTGAGAGTAAAACGGCACTCACTTCAGGCGAAGACTTGAGCGCGTATCTCTAAGCACCAGTCTCTAGCCGAGTAACGCTATCCACCCATTGAGATGCTGCCAGTTGTCTGTTGATTGCTGGTAGCCTATTTCACCTAAACGCGGCGCAGGCATAGTCGCGTCTAATGTTGCAAGGTTTTCTTTGTAATACGGCATGTTCGGGTCAATTTTATTTGCTACCCAACCGGCTATTTCCAACCCATCGTGCTGAATCGCTTCGGCAGTCAATATGGCATGATTCAAACAACCTAGCCGCATTCCCACCACGATAATAACGGGTAGTTTAAGTGCCTTAACCGCTTCTGGCATCTGAGTATTGTTGGATAAAGGTAAACGCCATCCACCCGCACCTTCCATTAACAATACATCGGCTGAATATGATTGCAGATGACGATAGCCGCTAACGATGTCATTTACCGAAATGGTCTTACCCGCCAATTGTGCGGCGATGTGCGGCGCTATTGGCGGCTCAAAAGCAATAGGGTTCACCTCTTGGAGTGATGCTCCCACATTACTTGCGCTATGTAACGCCAACGCATCATCATTTTCTAGCCGCTCGTTTCGCCACTCACAGCCGGCAGAAACCGGCTTATAGCCGAGGGTGCGAAAACCTTGCGCTTGCGCACTATTGAGTAATTGGTGGGCGACATAGGTTTTACCGACATCAGTATCGGTACCGGTAATAAAAAAGGCTTTTTGCATAAAAATTCTTCGTATTTAATATTAAGCGGTGCGGTTTTCAAGCGACAAATGCAACACAGAATACGTTAGCGGTAACGTTCGACTACCGCGTTCTAACGCTAGCTGAGAGTAGGCTTGTTGTAGCTGATTGAGTTGTGTGCGTGTTAACGAAAGTGATACGCGCTGCGATGATGTTAACGTACCCGCCCCTACCCCTTTGATCGAACGAAGCAACTGAAACACATCCTCAAAGGTGTCGATATAATCAACTACCTTTGCGGCATTGATTACCATGCCATTGGCAACGCTCGCATCTAACCAATCATGTGCGTGACACATGTTATTTTCAGTACAGGGGAGATTCGCCCGTTTACGTGCTTGCGACAGTTCGCGAAAAGACCCTGCCACCATGATCGCTAAAGCGATCTGGCCTCGCTTTTTCGTAACACGGGCTATTTCTCGCATCACGGTATCCGGGCGCAAGCTCCACTGCAGCGCCATAGAAGAAAAGACGGCGTCGAACGTATTCGCTTTTAACGGCAGGGCTTCGGCATCCCCCAAACGGAAATTGATAGTTGGATAAGCCTTTTTCGCCTCATCCAACATCCCTTGTGCTAGGTCGACGCCCATTACTGTGTTGTTATTCTCTGCAAGGGTGTGAGTATGTCGCCCGGTGCCACACCCAATATCCAACACACTCATATTCTGCCAATTAGCACAGGGGGTTAACGCTTCTAGCGCAATCGTGTGCTGAATTTCAGCAATATGGTTGTATTGATGAGCGGCACGACTAAAAGCGTAAGCAATTTGTTTTTTATCTGCCCCCTGAAGGGCTGTCGGGCCGTCGTGTAACGCCATTACTTGCAGCCTTTTTCATTGTTGCTGTCACGCACAAGCACCAGTGCATCAACGAGTACCTGAATGTCTTGTTCGCCATGACTGGCACTTAACGTAATGCGCAAACGGTCCGTGCCTTTGGGTACCGTGGGATAACGAATAGCTGGCACCCAAATACCCCGCTGTTTCAGCCCTTCGCTCATGGCTTTAGCGGCATGCGGCGAACCAACAATCACGGGTTGAATTGGGCTGATAGAATCAGCCAATATTAGGCCCTCGCTTTTTGCAAGTTGCCTAAATAAAGCAATATTTGTGTGTAAGCGCTCACGTTGCTCACCATTTTGCATCACGTTAATCGCGGCCATGGTCGCAACTGCTTGCGCCGGAGGCAAAGCTGTTGAATAAATATAATGGCGAGCAAAGTTAACCAGATAATCAATCAGGGTTTGGCTACCCGCAATAAAAGCGCCACTTGTGCCTATCGCTTTTCCAAACGTCGCCATCACAATTGGGCAATCGTCTTGGCTCAGGGACAAAGCTTCAACAGACCCGAGCCCATTATCACCCAATACCCCAAAACCATGAGCATCGTCGAGTAGAAAAGCGCTTTCTGATTGCTTAGCTAACTTACTCAGCTCGGTTAACCGACCACAATCGCCATCCATACTAAATACCCCTTCAGAGGCAATAAGACGGGTTTCTGTATCTATTTTTTGTAGGATTGATGTGAGGTGTTCTAGGTCATTATGAGCAAACCGCTTTAACTGCGCTTTACTGTGCATAGCACCGTCGATAAACGAAGCATGCATGAGTTTGTCGCACACCACTGTGCCGCCCTCACTCAATAACGCTTGGCACAATGCCTGATTAGCGGCAAAACCAGAATTAAACAGTAGCACAGCCTCGCGATTCAGTTGCGTTGCTATGGTTTGTTCAAGTAACGCATGAGCACGACTATAACCAGTTACCAGTGGCGAAGCACCGCTACCGCCACCATACTGTGCCAGCCCTTCTACCCAGGCTTGTAACACCCCCTCGTGTTGGCGTAGGCCGAGGTAATCATTACTGGCAAAGTTGAGGTAGTGCTGATCATCTACGCCAATGATGCCATCACGCTCGTAGTCAATAGCAATACGCTCACGTAAATAGCCTTGTTCTGCGCGCTCAGTTAACTGTTCTGTTAGAAACGACAAACCGCGCATTAGGCCTCTGCCGATGCTGTAACTTTATTAGCTTTAGGCTGGGTAGCGTCGTAAAACAGCGCGCTGGTATCAGTAGATTGCTGTTCTATTTCTTCTTGTAGTGCCATTGCATGTGCTTCGTCTGAATAACCACGGGTACGTTCTGCATTTATGCCCAATTTACGGAACAATTGCACGTCTTCGTTGGTGTCTGGGTTTGAGGTGGTCAATAGTTTACACCCATAAAAAATAGAGTTCGCGCCAGCCATAAAACACATTGCTTGCATTTGTTCATTCATATTCTCACGACCAGCTGACAGACGCACGTGAGACTTTGGCATCATGATACGTGCTACCGCTATCGTGCGAATAAACTCGAACGGCTCTAGATCATCCACGTTATCTAACGGGGTGCCTTCCACTTTCACCAGCATGTTGATAGGCACACTCTCAGGATGCTGCGGCAAGTTCGCCAATTGCATCAATAACCCTGCGCGATCTTTCGCACTTTCACCCATTCCAACGATACCTCCAGAGCACACATTCATCCCAGCTGAACGTACATGTTCCAAGGTATTTAAACGGTCTTCATAGGTTCGAGTGGTAATAATGTCACCATAAAACTCAGGCGACGTGTCTAAGTTATGATTGTAATAATCTAGCCCAGCTTGTTTCAAAGCGAGGGCCTGATCGCGAGTCAGCATGCCCAACGTCATACAGGTTTCTAGTCCGAGCTTTTTTACTTCACTGACAAGCTTAGTCACGTACGGCATATCGCGTTCTTTGGGATTACGCCACGCAGCCCCCATACAAAAACGCGTTGATCCTGTGGCTTTTGCCTCTTTTGCTCGCTGAATAACTTTCTCTACTTCCAGCAAACGCTCTTTTTCCAAACCGGTATCGT
The DNA here is from genome assembly GCF_056161325.1 of Alteromonas sp. ABE4_545. NCBI lineage: Bacteria > Pseudomonadati > Pseudomonadota > Gammaproteobacteria > Alteromonadales > Alteromonadaceae > Alteromonas > Alteromonas sp. ABE4_545. The sequence continues at coordinate 9,176 of NZ_JBSWYY010000001.1, read as the reverse complement.
AGCGCGCACTCTGCGGACAATATTTACAATCTTCAGGGCAAGCACCGGTTTTAATCGACAACAAGGTGCTCACTTGTACTTCGTTCGGGTTAAAATGTTGCCGATGAACTAATTGCGCTTGAAATAGTAAATCGTTAAATGGCAGGGTCAACAAAGCCTCAATTTCGGCCTTGGTCCAATCATGGCGAATTTCACCCGTGTTTACTGAAAGTTGACTAATCTGATCTGTGCCGGCTTGCATCGCCTACCCTTTACTCTAGTGAATTGCTCGCTTAGTCTATGCGGCAAGACAAAGTTGTCAACTCTGATGAGTTTTACAAATTAACTAATGGTTGCATTTTGAACAATATTGAATTTGATAAGCGTCATATTTGGCACCCTTACACCTCAGCGGTTAACCCACTTCCTTGCTATGAAGTCACTGGTGCTCAAGGTGTAGAACTCACGTTAGCTTCTGGGGAAGTATTGGTCGACGGCATGTCGAGTTGGTGGGCAGCGGTTCATGGCTACAATCATCCCGTACTCAACAACGCAGCACATAGCCAAATAGACAGTTTCTCCCACGTTATGTTCGGCGGCATCACCCACCAGCCCGCGATTGATTTATGTAAAAACTTACTCGCGATGGTGCCTTCGGGTCTGGAACGCGTGTTTCTTGCAGACTCAGGCAGTGTGTCGGTAGAAGTCGCGATAAAAATGGCCGTACAATATTGGGCTTGCCAAGGCCGTCCCGAAAAACACCGCATGATCACTCCGCGAAATGGCTATCACGGCGATACCTTTGCAGCGATGTCTGTGTGCGACCCAGTCAACGGGATGCATAGCTTGTTCAACAAGGTTCTGTCACAACATTTATTCGCCCCTGCTCCGCAAACACGCTTTGGACAAAGTTTTAGCGAAGACGACATTTTGCCGTTGGAACAGATGTTTGAGCAACATCATCACGAATTAGCGGCGTTGGTAATCGAGCCCGTTGTGCAAGGTGCCGGTGGGATGCGAATTTATCATCCTGAGTATTTAAAACGTTGCCGCCAATTATGCGATAACTACGATGTGCTATTAATTTGTGATGAAATAGCCACAGGGTTTGGACGCACAGGAGAACTGTTTGCCTGCCATCACGCCGATATTTCTCCAGATATTTTATGTCTGGGTAAAGCGTTAACCGGCGGCTACATGACACTCGCTGCCACCTTATGCACAGAAGATGTTGCTCAAGGTGTGTGCCAAGGTGAACCTGGCGTATTTATGCATGGTCCCACCTACATGGGTAATCCCCTCGCCTGTGCTGTTGCCAACGCCAGTTTAAACCTGATCAACCAAGGGCAGTGGCGTGAACAAGTGGCAAATATCGAATTACAATTGCAAAACGAACTCGCCCCCTGTCTAGCATTGCCAAGTGTGGCTGATGTCCGTGTGTTGGGAGCCATAGGGGTAGTTGAAACAAAAATGCCGGTTGACGTAGCGAGAATGCAAAAACGCTTTGTGGAAAGTGGGGTGTGGGTCCGCCCATTTGGCAAACTCGTTTATATCATGCCTCCTTACATTATCTCGCCGGCGCAGTTGCGTTTATTAACCCATGCAATATACAAAGCATTGAGTGACTTTTAATTTTCTTCAATTATCGGCATAGTACCTCCACTGTGCCGGTAAACTGCGAAGGGTGATCACATGATTGGACGCATTGTTGACAAAATTGTTTTTGCAGCGCTTTTTGTGGTGGCCTTACAAGTACCCATATTGGCTGACCACTATCGGCAATATCTCAGTGGTTATTTTGATGCGATGCAATCGGAAGTCGACGGGCTAACAAACCTTGCAAGCAGTAACGGCTATCCAAGCATTGACGCAATGATCCAAGCACTGAGCAACAATGAAGCTCAATTAGTCAGAGACGACGCCGCGCTTAAACAACAAACGCTTATCCGTTATGAACGAGCGAATGCGGGCTTGTCGGCACTTGATACATCCAATTATTTCAAACAAGCTTGGTATATGTTTCAACCCGCCCAATACCAAACCCTCAACCGAGTTTTAGCCAACTTTCAACCTTCAGTGCCCTTGCAGCCCTCAGCAATTGGCGCCAGCTTTATTGTCGCTTTATGTTTGAATTTATTGGTTATTTGTCCCGTTTGGCTAACCAAAAAAGTTCGTCGTAAACGCCAACAAGCCTATATCTGACCCTTCCGGTTTTAGCGCTTTTTATCGAATTGGTATCAAATTTGCTGCATATCTCTATGTATTCGCACTTAAAACGTGTTGAGAGACAACGAAAATTTGAGTCAGGCTACACAATTCAAGGCCTGCAAGCGGTAAAGAGGAAAAAAACATGGCCACATTAATGCACGATGAAACACTGGTAACTGGTCAGTTGTTGCAAATTAGAGACAAAGTTTTCGCAAAACGCCATTTGATCCCAAAATCAATGAATCAAGAGTGGCTACAACTCCTCGACAAAACGTCAGAATTAACGCCTGAATTTGTCAGTCAAACCAACGCTCGTGCACAATATGAAGGGGTTAAAAAAACCGCCTTCACAGGTTCAATAAACGACTTAATGACGATGTTAAAGGCACTTACCCGCTTTAATGACAAGTTGAAAAGCGCCGAAAAAAAGGCCTTAGCACATTAGTACTAAAGCCTTGCAAGATTTCAGAGTAAGCCGCTATTCACCTATTATGATTGCGGCTCTGATTTTGCGCTTCCCATAGCGGGTCATTTTTAAGAAGCTGTCGATCCCGATTGGAATGTGTTGCCCTTCGACACTTTGGGTCAATTCAGTACCATTGATAAAGTCAGCTTGGGTGAAATCGGGATCATGAATATACAAGCAATGCTTGTCCATACCCGTGATCACCACCCAATGAGGCGCTTTCTTTCGATCTAGCCCGTAGGTGCTGATCAAACATATCACGGCTTGACCCGCATTAATGGCCGACTGCACGTGCTCCACCTGCCAATCGATAAATTCAACGGGCATGTCTAGCTCAAGCGACTCGTCGAGAAACTCATTCTCCACCTCTCGGACAATGGCTTTCTTACTGTCATTGCGCACGCCATCTTCAAACAAAGGTAAGGGCTTATTCACAAGTACTGAAACTTGAAAGCCTCGATCTTTCGCTGCCAACGCCAAACCAATAGGATGACAACCACCATGCCCAGATGTCATAAAAATGGTTGTTGCACGACGCCAAATTGCCAGTTCTTCCTGTTGCGACATCGCATAACATCGCGAGGTAGCGGCCATTGCCATCATTAAACTCGCTGGTCCACACGTAAACTCTGTGGTTTGTTGATACCACGGATACTGTGCTAACCCCGCAGGCGTACTACGCCCAGTAAGGCGTTTTTGCATACGCAGAGCATCGGTGTCATCTTCGTAATACGACGGATATACACCAAATTGCTGGAAACCTAGCGTTTCATACAAACGAATAGCTTGATGATTTTCACTTGAGACTTCTAAGCGCATAAAACGCTTTCCTCTCCCCAATGCTTGTTCAGCGAGCTGATTGATCAAACCCGCTGCGACGCCTTGACCGCGTGTTTCTTCTAACACGGCCAAAGAATATAGACGCGTTAACTGAGTACCTCTGCGGCACAACAATAATCCGTACCCTTTTACTTGAGCCGTTATTTCTGTGCCATTACACGCCACAAACAACTCTGCTTGTGGCGCGCTTATATAGTGCTTTAACCGATGCCGCGGCAAGCGGTCGACCAGAAAGCACTGCTTTTCTATCTCGCACAAGCTGTCTAAGTCTGCCAGCTCGGCTTTGCGAAAGTGAAATGTCATCGCCCGCGTTGTTCCAAGCGATTAGCAAATTCCTGCATCACAATACTGTAAAGCTCTTTGCCCAAATATTTGTCTTCGACACCCGCGTCAATGCTGGGGTTATCGTTCACTTCAATCACGTACACCGTATTGCCACGCTGCTTAATATCTACACCGTACAGCCCGTTACCAACGGCCTTTGCGGCCTTCACTGCTGCATTTAGTACAGGTTTAGGTACTTCAAAAGTCGCCATGGTTACGAAGTCACCCGAGCTGAACTTATCGCCTTCATGGTGATAAATTTGCCAATGGTTTCTCGCCATAAAGTATTTACACGCGTAGATTGGCTTGCCGCCTAACACCCCAATGCGCCAATCGAATTCCGTAAACACGTATTCCTGCACTAACACTAACGCCGATTCCTTGAGCATTTCTTCAAGGCGTAGCCCTAGCTTCTCAACACTATCAACTTTATACACACCACGTGAGAAAGAGCTTTCTGGTAACTTTAATACCAATGGTAACCCCAAATTCTCAGCTAACGCCTGGCAAGTGCCAACATCAGAACGAGAGACAAACTCTGTGCGTGGCGCTGGCACTTGGTGATAACTAAAGGCGTCTTGCAAAAATACTTTGTTACAGCAACGCAATATCGATTGGGTGTCATCTATTACCACCAGCCCTTCACGTTCGGCTGCACGAGCTAAACGATAAGTATGGTGGTCAATGGCTGTCGTTTCGCGAATAAATAAGGCGTCGTACTGGCCTACATCGCGTGGTGACAATGACGTAACCACATCAACGTGAAAACCTGCTTTTTCACCCGCTTTAACAAAATTCGCGATGGCTTTGGCATCACTTGGTGGTGTGCTTTCTGTTGGATTAACCAACATCGCCATATCCCAGCGTACTTTTTTCACAGTGCGTTTGTTCACCCACTGCTGCTGAGTAAAGTCACGCAAACGGGTGGCAAACAACTGCTTGTCTTCTTCACCAAGTGCGTTTAATCCAACAGCTTTACAAATTACAGCCGTGTTACCGTCGTGTTGTACAACCGACAATTCGAGAATTGGGCAAGCAAATCGAGCAAATGCATTATGACCAATACTTGCTAATGAGGCGTTGTCTACTTCGCCAAAAAACACCTTGTACACACCACCGGCAATAAGGGCGGCGGTATTTTCAACATTTTCGGGTAATGCAAAACGCACCGTCAGTTCGTCTGACTCGGTAGCTAGTCGCAGGTCGTTGATGGTATTAACGCTGGGTAAAACCCGGTGGTTACGCGCCTCAGCAAGTAATGAGCAGTAGTAACCTTGGCTTAAATAACGTTCGGTGTCACACAAGTTAATGACACGCGTTTTCGGCTCATTACGCTGAGGAAAGTCTGATAAATATTGTGCAAAGCTGATGATATTGTCATCTTGCAAGTTAAGTTGGTTGACCTCATCGGTCACAATTAATGTGCGATACATTGAAAACGCTTCTTTTAGCCCAAAGGTAGGTTACAATTACAAAAAAGAGGGAGTTCCCTCACTACTCTGGCGTCTTAAACGCTATGAGTAATTGGCGCAAAGTCTACGTTAACGCGTTAAAATGCAAAGTGATTTGTGAACGGTTTATTTTTATCGTTACCATCAATTTTACGCATGGATAAAGACGTAGCTTTGCCCTGTCGAATACCAAGAAAAACGCCAAGGAGACATTATGTTGTTAGCGACTATCGCTATTGTTTTGGGACTGCCGATATTACTGTGGAGCGCAGATAAATTTGTAGCGGGCGCGGCTTCGGTAGCCAATCATTTTGGTCTCCCTCCCTTACTGATTGGAATGTTGATTATTGGTTTTGGTACTTCCGCACCAGAAATAATCGTTTCTATTTTCGCTGCAGTTCAAGGGAACTCGGGAATAGCGCTAGGAAACGCGTATGGCTCCAACATAGCCAACATTGCATTGATTCTCGGTTTAACTGCCATTATTAGCCCCATTGCCGTTCGCTCTGAAATCATCAAAAAAGAATTACCTGTCATGTTGGGTATTACCTTTTTTGCGGCTTGGCAAGTGTTCGATTTGGAAATTTCCAACGACGACGCTTTTGCGCTGATTGGGCTATTTATTCTGTTATTGTCTTGGAGCATTTGGCAGGGCCTGCAAGGCGATAAAGACGAGCTTGCCAAAGAGTTTGGTGACGAGATTAGCGCCAACAAAGCCGAACTGAAAATGAACATCGTATGGCTGTTAGTCGGTTTGGTTTTACTCATTGCCAGTTCACGAGTATTAGTATGGGGAGCCGTAGAAGTTGCCACCTTCTTTGGCGTGAGCGATACCATTATTGGCCTCACCATTATCGCAATTGGTACCTCTCTGCCTGAATTAGCTTCATCGCTTATGGCCGTTAAAAAAGGTGAACACGACATGGCTTTGGGCAATGTGATCGGCTCGAATATGTTTAATACTCTCGCCGTTGTAGGTATTGCAGGGTTAATTAAGCCAATGACAGTAGAACCGAGTTTCTTCTATCGCGATGTAACCATTATGCTGGTGTTCTCTGTATTACTGTTCATTTTCTGTATCGGTTTGAAAGGTCCAGGTCGCCTAAACCGGCTTGAAGGCGGCGCTTTTCTGCTGGGCTATGCCGCTTATACTTACTACCTTATTTCGTCCGCTTTTGTGGCTTAATACTTACTTGGTCAAGCTGGCAATACCCAAGGTAGTAATGCCAGCAAGTATAAATAAGTTTAACCCGTAACCGTCGCCCTTGCGGCGATTGCGGGGTGCTCTGAGCAATAAACACATAACGCTCATAGCAAAACAGGCTTGTAGGATCATCAACATAGTTTGCAAATAAGCAACACTCCAGCCTTCTTTTATCGCCAGCCCAGCAAAAATAGGCAACCCTGTGTATTGGTCTGGACGTGCGTAATGGTACAGCACAAAAGTAACCAACAACCCAAACCATGCCATCACATTCAAGCTAACGACTAAACGAAAAAGCTTGTCTTCACTTCGTGGCTTTGTTCTGCGATCAACGCCGTTATATTCAGTTGTGTCTATCAAAACCTACCCCTCAACTGTCTGGAAAGCGTCCCCGTGTTGGGTATACTAGCGACTATGAAATTTTTTATTTTTGGTATATCGCAGAGTACGTATTAACGAACCTTGTCTATTCCCGTGTATCAGTTTGGGTGAATGATGTTCACACTTTACCCAGCTGATGTACTCATATCGGCGAATCGTGCAAGAAGTTTAATATTGCAGGTGCAATCACGCTGGGGCTATGCGATGATGCCGGATTAACCCTGAATATAGATTGTTGGAGAACTAAAGAATGACGCATGCGCCCGTTGTCGACGTACTATCAGGTAAGTACGCTGTTGGCGAAACGGTGACGATTAAAGGCTGGGTTCGTACTCGCCGAGATTCAAAAGCCGGTTTATCTTTCATTGCACTGCACGATGGTAGCAGTTTTGACCCGGTTCAGGTGATCGCCTTAAATTCATTGCCCAATTATGCTGACGTACAACGTTTAACTGCTGGCTGCTCTGTTGCAGCGACTGGCGTAGTAAAAGAGTCACAAGGTCAAGGCCAGGCGCTTGAAATCGAAGCGACGAGCGTAGAAGTGATTGGCTGGGTAGAAAACCCAGACACTTATCCCATGGCCGCGAAACGTCACTCTATCGAGTATTTGCGCGAGCACGCACACTTGCGCCCTCGTACTAATGTTATTGGTGCAGTGACTCGTGTTCGAAACTGTCTGTCACAAGCGATTCACCGCTTCTTCCACGAGCGTGGCTATTTTTGGATCAGCACACCAATATTGACCGCTTCTGATACGGAAGGCGCAGGTGAAATGTTCCGCGTATCAACGTTGGACATGATGAACATTCCTCGCACTGACAAAGGCGACGTAGATTACTCTCAGGACTTTTTCGGCAAAGAGACTTACCTGACGGTATCAGGTCAGCTCAACGTTGAAACCTACTGCACAGCAATGTCTAAAGTGTACACCTTTGGTCCAACATTCCGCGCAGAAAACAGCAATACCTCGCGTCACTTGGCTGAGTTTTGGATGATTGAGCCAGAAGTGGCCTTTGCCGAACTGAGCGACGTCGCACAACTTGCTGAAGATATGTTGAAGTACGTTTGTAAAGCCGTGCTTGAAGAGCGCGCCGACGACATGGCCTTCTTCGCCCAACGTATTAACAAAGACGCGATTTCTCGCTTAGAAAGCTTAGTAAACAGTGAATTTGTGCGTATGGATTACACCGACGCAATCGACATTCTTCAAGCCAGCGGCAAAGAATTCGAGTTCCCTGTTGAATGGGGCGTAGATTTATCTTCAGAGCATGAGCGCTATTTGGCTGAAGAGCACGTAGGTGCGCCAATCATCATGCAAAATTATCCGAAAGACATTAAAGCCTTCTACATGCGCATTAATGACGACGGTAAAACCGTTGCAGCGATGGATATCTTAGCGCCAGGCATTGGTGAAATTATTGGTGGTTCTCAGCGTGAAGAACGCTTAGACGTGTTCGATCGTCGCTTAGAAGAGATGGGCCTAGACAAAGAAGATTACGGTTGGTATCGCGACTTACGTCGTTACGGTACAGTCCCTCACTCTGGTTTTGGTCTCGGTTTCGAACGCCTAGTGGCTTACGTTACTGGTATGCAGAACGTACGTGATGTGATCCCATTCCCACGTACGCCTGGTAACGCCAACTACTAAGTTTACTTTATTCGATTGAAGGCGCCGTAAGGCTGTCTCTTATACACAAATCCCCGCTAAGAAATTAGTGGGGATTTTTTTTGAACATTATCTCTTCACTCTGATCAGATCTTGTAACTTGGTTGTGAGAGTAAATGATGATGGAAATTGCACAGTGGTCTAATAATACTTTTGGAAAAGCCAATTTAGGCGATCCCCGTCGCACTGCACGTTTGGTAAAGTTGGCGGTATCGTTAGCCAGCTCACCAGGAAAACCTATCGTGAATATCACACAATCTCCCGCAGATATGGAAGGCGCGTATCGCTTTATTCGTAACGAACACATCAAAGCCTCTTCTATTGCCGAAGCTGGATTTGATGTGACGGCCTTGAGCGCCAAGTCTTATGAGACTTTGCTGGCTTTGGAAGATACGACCACCATTAGCTATAGCCATAAATCGGTTCGCTCAGACCTTGGACATGTGAATCAGGGAAACCGGTATCGAGGACTACTCGCCCACAGTATTCTGTTGTTCGCACCGGAGAAAAAGGAAGTCATTGGCCTCATAGAACAAACGCGCTGGACGCGGGACATAAATACACGAGGGAAAAGACATCAACATGCTTCTACCCCGTATGAAGAAAAAGAAGGTTTCAAGTGGGAAAGTGCATCGGTAAACATGGCTTCGCGGTTGG